>JASHSS010000769.1 GCA_030038565.1 Bryobacteraceae bacterium | reverse complement strand
GGAGGGTCGGCGGCTGCGCGGCGGGGATGCAATCGCGTGCCGGCCGCGCGGCCCCGGCCGGCGTGGGCGCCAAACGGGGCCAACCACGCCGAGCTCGCTGGGCACGCGCCGCCCAACGTCCGGCCGCGGGCACGGGGGAGGTCGCCTGCTGCGCGGCGGTTCGTCGAAAGCGGACGGAACAATCGACGGCGTCCGCCTGGCGTCGATCAACGGCTCAGGCGATCCGCCGCCCGGCCGCGCGCCCCGGCCGGCGTGGGCGCCAACGGGGCGAACCACTTGTGGATCAGGATCCCGGGAACCCGTATAGGCAGATTAAAGAGATCTCGGCCCGTTTCAACCCCGGAAAGCATGGCTTGATCGCAGTGGGAACCCGCGGAACGGCAGCACCAGAGAACTGTAAGAGCGACTCCGGCTCCAGAAACAGTCGATTGATTCCCTCACGAGTCGGCGGGTTTGGTCCCGTCGGGCGTACAGTACCCGGAGGACGTCCCGAAGCTGGGATTCCTCGCCATCGACCCACTCGCGCGGCAGAAGGCCCAGGACCTCTTCGAGATCGGTGGGGGTGATCTTCGCGATGGCGTCGAGCCAGGGGTCGAAATCCCCCAGGCATGGATCGGTCCCGTAGACCGCGCGCCGGCCGTAGACTGCCTGGGCGGGAGAATTGCGAAACGTCCAATCCTTACCCTGAAAGATTCCGCCATGGTCGATCATTTCGACCCGCCACCCGCCGGAGGTCTGATGGAACACCGCCTGCCGGCTGTCACCATTGGACAACCATTTATCCAGCACTAGCGCGCCCAGGAAGTCCTGGCGGTTGTGTAGCTGCGACAGGAGCCGGTCGGGCAGGAAATCGGAAACCGGCCCCGCTCCGGCGACATCCGGAATTCGCGAGCCGAAGTGTAACCCCGGCTGGATTACGATTCTCGCCTCCGCGATGAGTGCGGCGTGTTGCTCGAGAAATTCACGGCCGACCGCTACGAACACGGCTTCGGGCGTGGCAATCTGAACCTCGTCGAACAATACGCTGGCGATGGTTTCGTTGATCAAGGTGCGCTGCCCGCCCTGGGGATTGCCGGCGAACTTGACAACATAACCTGCCCCGTCATCCCCTTCGATCAATTGCGCGCGGCAACCGCCGCGCATGCGCCGGACGAATCCGTGCGCGTTGACCACTCTTGGAACCCTCATGGCTTTACCTCGTGGCGTGGAAGCCAGCGGGATGCCTGCGGCGAAGCGCCAGGAATTTGGCGCCCGCCAAAATCCGGACATGCCATTCTCAATAGAAGCAACATCGTCCCGGCCGGCGCTGAAAGATTGGGCACGTTCCGGGCCGTTCCATGCTTGGCTGGCAGCGTGACGGCATTGAAAGTGTTGGCGCTGTATCGGAAGCGACCCGGCGCAAGGTGAAGGACCGGGAAAGATGGAGCGCTGCGCCGGGTCGGTTTCGATACAGCCACTTGAAAGGAAGCCGCTCGCGCTTGCGGCAGACGCGGGGCCCGACTATGGGGATTGAATCTGACGCGCGGCACTTGGGTAGCGCGAATTGGCTTTGGAACGGAGCGGCGGTGGGTAGGGCTGGAAAGGTGGCGGCAAGCGTGATCGCGACCGGACGGAGAGCGATCCACGGCACGGGCGAACCCGCCGCCGGCCGCGCGGCCCCGGCCGGCGTGGGATAAGCACGACGACGAACGCGCCGAACGAAAGTCGGCAGGCTTGAAAAGCTATACAATTGCCCTACACGGAGGGCAACGATGGCCGATCCAAGCACGGGATCTATGCCGGACTTCGACACCCGCGGGTCCGCTCCCCCTCCTGGAGCACTGGGTAGGGTCTGGCCGGTAGTGCGCGTCGCCGCCGGCAATTGCTTGGAGATGTACGATTTCCAGATATTCGGCTACTACGCCGCAGCGATTGCCGCGACGTTCTTTCCTAGCGGCAATGAGTATATATCCCTTATGGCATCCCTCACTACCTTCGGAGCCGGCTTTCTGATGCGCCCTCTCGGTGCAATTGTGCTAGGCGCTTATGTGGACCATAGCGGCCGCCGGGCGGGATTGCTGCTTACGCTGGGCCTGATGGCAGTTGGTACGCTCTCGATCGCATGCACTCCGTCCTATTTTGCGATTGGTTTACTCGCTCCACTGATTGTCCTGGCCGGACGATTGATACAGGGTCTATCCGCCGGTGTCGAGAACGGCGGTGTTTCGGTCTATTTATCCGAGATCGCCACCGCCGGGCACAAGGGATTTTATGTCAGCTGGCAAACCGCAAGCCAGCAGATCGGTGTGATGGGGGCGGCACTGCTGGGACTTCTGTTGACCGCTCACCTGTCGAAGGACGCAATGACCCGCTGGGGCTGGCGCGTACCATTGCTGGCCGGATGCGCCATTATCCCGCTGCTGTTCCTGTTAAGGCGATCTCTCGACGAGACACAGACCTTCCTGAAGCGCAAGCACCGCCCAATGCCGAGCGAGATTCTGAGAGCACTGATGGCAAACTGGCGACTGATCCTGCTCGGGGTGATGCTGGTTACCACGACCACGGTGTATTACTACATGATCACGGCATACACGCCAACCTTCGGAAGCACGGCGCTGCGCTTCGCATACAACAAGACAATGGAGGTTACTCTGTGCGTCGGGGCCTCGAACCTTTTGTGGCTTCCCGTAATGGGATCTCTTTCCGACCGGATCGGCAGGCGGCCAATGCTGGTCTGCGCAGCCCTGGTAACGCTGCTGACCGCGTATCCGGCGCTCTTCTGGTTGGTGAGCACGCCGTCATTTGTGCACCTTCTCGCAGTAGAACTCTGGTTGTCTATCCTGTTCAGCAGCTACACGGGCGCGATGGTTGTATTCCTCACGGAGATTATGCCTTTGGAGGCGCAGACCACTGGGTTCTCTTTCGCTTACAGCTGCGCGACGGCGGCGTTCGGCGGCTTCACGCCCGCAATTTGCACATTCTTAATCCACATCACCGGAAACCGCGCAGTTCCCGGTCTTTGGCTTTCGTGCGCCGCCACCTGCGGATTGATCGCTGCCGTCTTTCTATCGCCGGAGCGCGTGGCGCGCATCACCGTGGAGCTTGGCGCGGGACTTCATAACTGCGCAGTTTAGATCGGCGCTCTCCGACGCCCCGATTCTCGGCGCTAATCAGAAAACAACCTTTGCTGGCAGCCCTTTCTGGTGTTGCAAAGCTTAACCTTTGCGCAACATGGCGCTAGGGTTCCTTTTCGCGGCGCGCGACGCGAGACGTTGAGAACGCCGCGGGCCGCCGAGTGCGTCAGCCGCGACAGACTCCGGCGGAAGCAGTACTTTGCGGCGCACCCGGACGGGGATCCGCGGCTTGGGCGAACACGCCGCCGGCCGCGCGGCCCCGGCCGGCGGGGGCGCCAGCGCGCCGGGCCACCACGAGCACGCTGAGGAACGCGCCCGCGAGCGCGACGGGAGGGTAGCCGAATGCGCGGCGAAGGATCAACGGGGTGATGCCGCCGCTGCGTGGCGGTTTGCCGAAAGCGGACGGGACAATCGATCCACCTGGCGGCGTTCCACGGCCCGGGCGATCGTGCCGCCGGCCGCCGGCCGCGGGTACGGCGGGAGCGCCACGGCGAGCACGTTGGGGAACTCGCCGCCGAACTACCCGGACCATCCCGATTACTTCGCCCATGAAACTCTGGTCCGCCTGTTGGAGCACGGCGACCCTAAAACCCTCAATCTTGACCCGCAGCAGGCTAGAAATCTGGCGCAAGTTTATGCCAAACCATTGGTGCGGACTCATGGAGAACCCGCTTATGAACTCGCCGACGAACTCGCCCGCACCCACGGCTTCGAGCCGCTATCGGGCGCTCCTGCTGCCCCCGCTAGTCTGGAACAGCCAGCGGCCAAACTCCAACTAGCCTACCGACGGGCAACCAAACCCGAAGAACGCCGGGCCTTGAAAGCCGAGTTCGACCGCCTCTTTCCGCTGCACACCGGGAAAGCGGCCTAACCCCCGAAGAACAGGCCGAGCTGCGCGACAATACATACGGTCGAGCACGTCCACGTAGAGCGCCTGCTGCTGAGCCTCTCCTCCATCGGCATGGAGCACGCCGCCAACGGCGCCAAAGACTAGCGCAGGCGGTCACTGGCCGGAGGAGGCCGGCCGCGGGCGGCAATCCTTCTCAGGATAACCCGGTCATAGTAGCCCACAAACTCCACACCCCTACGCGCGCGCGTATCGTTCGCAATTCGCCGAGGAGGAACCATCCGCGCGGCAGAGCGGCGCACGGGCCAACCGGTCACTCCGGCCCCCGCGCCGCGGCCCGGCCCAGGGTGGGCGCAACCGAAGCCGAGAAACGGGGCCGCCGTCCGTCGGCCGCGAGCACGGCGCGAGGTCGCCGCTGCGTGGCGGTTCGCTGAAAACGGGCGGGACAGTCGATCCGCCTGGCGGCGATCCCCGGCTTGGGCGCACGCGCCGCCGGGCCGCGCGGCCCCGGCCG
>JASHSS010000768.1 GCA_030038565.1 Bryobacteraceae bacterium | reverse complement strand
AAACTTCACAGGGCGGCTGGCCGATTTTCCGTGGCGGCTTACCGGCGCCTGGGGGGCGCTCACCGGCAGCGGGTTGAACCAGGGGCGCCCCACCCGCGTACACTCTAAAGTATGCTTCGCTATCTTCCGCTGATCGTGAAGAACTGCTGGCGGAACCGGCGCAGGACCATCCTGACGGTCGCCTCCATCGGCATCTCCATGTGCCTGTTGGGGGTGATGATCTCGATGTACCACGCCTTTTACCTGAGCGATCCGACGCCGGACCAGGCGCTGCGGCTCCTGACGCAGAACCGGGTCTCTTTAACCACGGTAATTCCACGCAGTTACCAGTCCCGCATCGAGCAGGTGCCGGGGGTTCGCCTGGTGATGGTTTACGACTGGTACGGCGGCACTTACAAGGACAACCGCGACCCTAAAAACCAGTTTGCCCGGTTTGCCGTGGAACCCGAAAAGCTGTTCCGGATTTTTGGCGAGGACCGTATTCCCGACGACCAGAAAAAGGCCTTTGAGAATGAGCGCACCGCTTGCGTGGTGGGCCGCGACCTGGTCAATACCTTCGGTTTCAAGCTGGGCGACCACATCCACTTCACCGGCGACATCTATCCCGGCGCCCTGGAGTTGACTGTGCGCGGTATCTTCGACAGCCCGGCCGCCAGCGCGGTCTTGTTTTTCAATAAGGAGTACCTGGAACAATCCCTGCCCGAACGGCGCCGCGGCCAGGTCGACATGTACGAGGTCCTGATCGATAACCCGGCCAATTCGGCGCGCATCGCCCAAGCCATCGATGAGAGGTTTCACAACTCGACGGCGCAGACCAGGACCGAATCGGAACAGGCCTTTGTGGTGGGCTTCCTGTCGCTCCTGGGCAATGTGAAGATGTTTTTGATGGCCATCGCCGGGGCGGTGATGTTCACGGTGCTGCTGGTTTCGGCCAATACCATGGCGATGTCGGTTCGCGAGCGTGTGCGCGAAGTGGGGGTGATGAGGACCTTGGGCTTCACCCCGGGAGCGGTGCTGGGCCTGATTCTCGGCGAGGCTTGCCTCATTTCGCTGGCCGGCGGTCTGGTCGGGTTCTCGATTTCCACTTTGCTGATGCGCGGCGTGGCCAAGAGCCCGTTCGGAGGCTTTCTGCCTCCTCTGCCCTTGTTTGAGCCGGGCGTCGCGGCAACCTGCCTGATGGCGGCGGCGGTCATCGGGGTGATCAGCTCGCTGGTGCCGGCGTGGGGCGCCTCGCGTACGCCGATAGTGGAAGCGCTGCGGAGCACGGATTAAAATCCCATGGCTATACCGATTGCTTACAACCTGCGAAACCTGGTGGTCCGCAAGACCACCACGCTGATGACGGCGCTCGGAATCGCCCTCACGGTGGCGGTGCTGCTGGCGATTCTGGCGCTGGTGAACGGGTTGCGCGTGACCCTGGGGACTTCGGGCGATCCGCTGCACGTGATGGTGCTGCGCAAGGGATCGGACTCCGAAGTGGTCAGCAATTTTACGCGCACCCAGTTCCAGGATTTGAAGTTCAAACCAGGCATCGCCACGGGGAGCGACGGGCAGCCGCTGGCGTCGCTCGAAGTGGTCACCTCGGTGAGCCTGGTGAACGGCGAGAATCCGGACGGAGTGAACGTGACGGTGCGGGGACTGCAACCGGCGGGGGTGCAGATCCGGCGCAACGTACATATTGCCAGCGGGCGATGGTTCCAGCCCGGGCAGCGCGAGGTGGTGGTGGGGGAATCGGTGGCCAAGCGCTTCCCGGCGGCGCACCGGGGCGGCAAGATCCAGTTCGGGCGCGGGGACTGGCTGATCGTGGGTGTGATGGACGCGGCGCGCGGCGCGCAGGACAGCGAGATCTGGGGCGATCTGAACCAGGTGGCTCCGGATTTGCAGCGGCTGGAAGTGCTCTCGTCGGCGCTGGTGGAGGCTAAAGACGCGGTGACCGCGGAGGCGCTCGTCAACGACCTGAATGCGGACCAGAGGCTGGACGTGCACGCCATGTCGGAGAAGGAGTATTACGAGCTGCAGACGGCGCAGGCGGCGCCGATCGAATACACCGGCGTGTTCGTGGCGCTGATCATGGCGATAGGCAGTTGCTTCGCGGCGATGAACACCATGTACGCGGCGGTGGCGCGGAGGGCGCGCGAGATCGGGACGCTGCGGGTGCTGGGCTTTTCGCGCGGGAGCATCCTGTTCAGCTTCTTCCTGGAGTCGCTGTTGCTCGCGGCGCTGGGCGGCGTGCTGGGCTGCCTGCTGGTGGCGCCGCTGAACGGATTGACCACGGCGGTGGGGAATACGAACTTCGCCGAGCTGGCCTTCGATTTCCGCATCACGCCGCGGATCATGGCGGAGGGCGTGGCGTTTGCCCTGGCGATGGGGACGCTGGGAGGAATGTTCCCGGCGCGCATGGCGTCGAAGAAGGAAATCCTCACGGCCCTGCGGGAGATTTGAGCGGTATGGACGCGGAACTGAAGAATCTACGGATTGACCGGTCGGCGCGGCGGGAGCGCGGGCCTTCGCCGTGGGCCACGCGCTGGATCGTGGCCGGGGTGACGGTCCTGGTGGCGCTGGGCGCCTGGCGGACGCTCTCGGCGCGGCTAAACGCGGCGACGGAAGTGGAAACCCAGCGGGTGAAGGCCATCAGCGCGGCCAGCGCGCCGGAGGGCGTGGTGCTGAACGCCACCGGCTACATCGTCGCGGCGCACCGCATCGAAGTGGCGGCCAAGGTGGTGGGAAAGGTCAAATGGATCGGGGTGGACAAGGGCGACCGCGTTCGCGAAGGCGACGTGATGGTGCGGCTGGAGGACGACGAGTACCAGGCCCAACTGGAGCAGGCGAAAGGGCAACTGGCGACCTTGCAGGCCAAGCTGGACGAGGCTTTGCACGGATCGCGGCCGGAAGAGATCGCCCAGGCGCTGGCGAACCTGGACTCCTCCAAGGCGGACCTGGACGACGCCCGCGTCAGCCTGAACCGTTTGAAAAGCGAGCTGGGAGAGGGGCTGGTGGCCAGGCAGGCGGTTGACGATGCGCAGGCGCGCTACGATGGCGCGGTGCACAAAGCCAACTCCCTCCAGAAGGCCTACGAGCTGATTAAGCTGGGGCCGCGGCAGGAGGAGATCGATTCGCTGCGTGGGCAGGTGCAGCAGGCCAAGGGCGCGGTGGCCTATGCCGAAACAAACCTGGCCAATACGGTGATCCGGGCGCCCGTAACGGGCACCATTTTGGAGCGGGCGGTGGAGCGTGGGGAATTCGTCACCACCAGTTTCGTGGGCGACCGCGGAGCCAAGGGGTACGTCGTGTCGCTGGCGGATCTGAACGATCTGGAAGTGGAGCTGGACATCAGCCAGAACGATTTCGCCAAGCTGCGCTCCGGGCAACACGGGGTGGTGACCACGGACGCCTTCCCGGACCGCAAGTACGACGGGTTCATCAAGGAGATTTCTCCCGAAGCCAACCGGCAGAAGGCCACCGTTCAGATCAAGGTTAAGGTGGTGAAGCCGGACGAGTACCTGCGGCCGGAGATGAACGCCAGCGTGGGGTTTCTGGCGGATCCGCAGCCGGTGACGAAATCGGCGGCGCCGGAGCGGCCGGTGGTGATTGTGCCCGCGAGCGCGGTGAAAGACGGAGCGGTGTTTGTGATGCTCGACGGGCGAGCCGTGCGGCGGGGGGTGAAGACCGGCGCGTCCAGCGGCGCGGGAGTGCGCATAGAAGAGGGGCTGGTGGGCGGCGAGGACCTGATTGTGAGCCCGCCGGCGGGATTGAAGGACGGCGACAAGGTGCGCCGGAAAGCGTAGACCATTATGAGCGAAGCCGTCATCGAAACACGCAGTCTGACCAAGGAGTTTGTGCGCGACGAGTTCCACGTGGTGGCGCTGAAGGACGTGAGCCTGGAAATCCAGAAGGGCGAATTCCTGGCGCTGATGGGGCCATCGGGGTCGGGGAAATCCACGCTGCTGCACCTGATCGCGGCGATGGATCGGCCGAGCGGCGGCGAGATCCGGGTGCTGGGCCACAACCTGCGCGAACTGAACGACCGCGAGATCGCCCACTGGCGCAACGAGCACGTGGGCTTCGTGTTCCAGCAGTTCAACCTGATCCCGGTGCTGACGGCGCTGGAGAATGTGGAACTGCCGCTGAAACTGACCAACCTGAAGAAGGCGCAGCGCCTGGAACACGCCACCACGGCGCTCAAGCTGGTGGGGCTGGGCGACCGGCTGGGCCATTTTCCGCGGCAGCTTTCCGGCGGGCAGGAGCAGCGGGTGGCGATCGCGCGGGCGATTGTGACCGACCCGGCGCTGATCCTGGCGGACGAGCCGACAGGGAACCTGGATGCGGCTTCGGCGCTGGAGGTGCTGACGATTCTATCGAAGCTCAACCGCGATTACGGGAAGACGGTAGTGATGGTGACGCACGATCCGCACGCGGCGCAGTTTGCCACGCGGGTGGAGCATTTGGAGAAGGGCGAACTGTCGGGGGCGGCCGCGCAGGCGGCTCCCGCGCCGCCCTCGGGCCGGTAAGCTTCGTTAATTTTAGAGCGTAAACGACACCAGCAGCATCACCAGGGAAGCGGCCGGTATCAGAAGCAGGGCTTTTTTCAGGCGTTTGGGATCGTCGCCGGCGATGCCGCCGATGATCGGGGAACTGACTACCAGCCCCAGCCAGCCGAAGGTCACGGCGATGCCGATGGCAGTGCCCGCCAGGGCATTATTGATGAAGTTCTTGTCGCCGCCCACCACGCCGAGCACGGTGGGGAAGACCGGCGCCATGGCCAGGCCGGCAATGAACACCAGCGCTTGGGCCATTCCCGCTCTGGCGCTGCGGAGCATCAGGAAGCTGGTGACGGCCATCAGCGCAGCCGCGCCGCTCAACACGGTTTTGGGATCCACCTTTTCCAGAATCTGGGAGGCGCCGATGCGGCCGACGAGCAGGCCCAGGGCGAAGCCGAGGGAGAGAATGGTGAGCGCCTTGCCTTCGGGAACGCCTTGCGCGATCAGGTGGCGCACCAGCCAGTTCCACACCCCCACCTCGCAGGCCACGTAAAGGAACAGCATCGCCGAAAGCGCCAGCAAGTGTGGATTCGTCAGCAGCCCGCCCACCGCCGAGAATTGAAACGAGACCTGGCCGCTGGCGGGCTTGAAGGGCGCCACGATGCTGGCCAGCAGGCCGATGATCGCCAGGGTGGCGGCGAACAGGGTCAGCGAGCGCGGCTTGCCCTGAAACAGCTTGGCGCTGATGAGGGGCGTCACCAGCCCGCCGAGCCCGAAAAAGAGGTTCAGCAGATTGCTGACCGCCGCGGGGTTTCCGGGCCGGATATCGGCATTCAGATTGTTGGCCGCGGTAACCACGATACCACCGCCGATTCCCAGTAACATCATGGAAAGCACCACCGCCTGGTACCCTCCCGCGCCGCGCAGCAGAAACAGCGCCAGCGCCACGAGGCCCAATCCGAGGAGCATGCCGACCTGCTTGCCTTCCACGTCCATCAAGGGGCCGATCGAGAACGACCCGATCATCAATCCGACTGCCTGGAATAGAGCGATATTGCCGTTCTGCCTGGGGGTAAGGGAAAACCGTTTGGAGATGTCGGGCAGGATCGTGCCCAACATGGCGGCGATAATTCCATAGACAAAGATCGCCAGAATTGCAGCCGTGATCAGCATAGCCACTGATACTATCAGGCTTCGAGTGGCGGTGGGACGGCGGCCCTGGGGAATTGCCGGCCCCTGGGAAATGGGGGAGACCGCTCGGCATGGCAAGAAAAACGGTAGAACCTCGCGCACAGCTCTTCCAATTGATCCGGGGGGTCCAAGCTGTCGCCATGGCTGCTCCGGTTATCAGTCCGTTGGCCGCCGCCGGGTGGTCTTTCGCGCCCTCCGGGCGGAAGGATTGTGGCCCAGTGAGTGATGCTCGCCGGCGGCGCGCCGGTGCGAATCGAACTTGCGCGTCACGGCGCGATTGCGCGCGGCCCTTCAGCGCCATATAATTAGACCACTTACCCAGGAGGAGGGATTACGCTCCGCACGCTGTCGCTGCTCTCGGTGGCTCTCAGTCTTCCGGCCGCCGACCCCAGCTATTTCCGCGACGTTCGTCCGCTTCTCCAGAGGCAATGCCAGGGCTGCCATCAGCCCAATCTGAAATCCTCCAATCTCGATCTCACCAGCTACCAGGGAGTCAAGGAAGGCGGCAAGCGCGGTTCCGCCTTCGGCCTGTTGGTCCCCTTTCTCACCGGTGAAATGAAGCCACAGATGCCTCTCGGACAGCCGCCGCTCGCCCCGGAGCAGATCGAGTTGGTGCGGAATTGGGTGGCCGCGGGCGCCAAAGACGATACTCCCGCCGGAGCGGTCGAAGGTCCCGCGCTGGGCGCTCCTACCGTCTATACGCAGCCACCGGTGCTCACCGCGCTGGCGTTCTCGCCCGATGGCAGAATGCTGGCCGTTTCGGGCAACCGCGAGATCCTGCTGCACACGCTTGATGGCAGCCAGCCTCCGAGGCGTTTGCCCGGGCTTTCCGACAGCATCCTTTCTCTGGCGTTTTCCCGTGATGGCTCGCTGCTGGTGGCCGGCGGAGGAGTCCCGGCGCGATTCGGCGAGATTCAGTTTTGGGACTTGCCCGCCGGCGAGCTCAGACGCTCGGTAATGCTCACCGGCGATACGGTCTTCGGCGTCTCTCTTTCTCCGGATGCCACGCGCGTCGCGGCCGGCTGCACCGATAACAGCGTCCGTATTGTGGATGCCGTCACAGGCAAGGAACTTACCAAAATGGGGGCGCATGAAAACTGGGTGCTCGGCACGGTCTTCTCTGTGGACGGCAAGCGCGTGGTCTCGGTGAGCCGCGACCGCTCCGCCAAACTGACCGACACGGCTACCGGGGCATTTCAGGAAAACATCAACCTGCTGCGCGGCGAGCTGGCGGCGGTGGCGCGGCATCCATCCAGGGACATCGTGGTCATCGGTGGCGAAGACCGGTACCCCTACGTCTACCTGATGGACCGGCCGAAGAACATGAAGATCGCCGACGACAGCACCCTGGTGCGCAAGCTGGAGCGGCAGAACGGAGCCATCACCGCCCTGGCGTGGTCCGCGGATGGAAAGCGCATCGCGGTGGGAGGCGCTGCGCCGGAGGTCAATGTGTACGACGCCGATACCGGCGCGCGAGTGGCGGCCTGCAGAGGACATTCCGCGGGCATTTACTCGGTGGCCTTCAGCCCGGATAGCGCGACCATTGCGACCGGCGGATTCGACGGCACCCTGCGCCTCTACGATGCCGCCACCGGCGCCTTGAAGAAAGCATTTGTGCCGGTGCCACTGGAGAAAGCCACGGCCGGGGCCGGAGGCGCGCAATGATGCGCTTCGCCTGCGCCTGTTGGTTCGCGGCGCATTGCGCCATGGCTGCCGCGCCGGTGATCACCGAGTTAAAGCCGCGCGGCGCCGAGATCGGCCGGCCTTTTATTCTGACCGCCGTCGGCCGCAACCTGGGCGAAGGGGCGCGCGTAATTTCTACGCTGCCGGCATCGTTCACCCTGGTACTGCCGCCGCAGACGCCGGGGAGCATGGCCGCCGCGCCGGGCCGCTCGGCATCTTTCCTGGTCGAGCCGAAGGCCGATGCCGCGCCTGGCGTTTATCCCATCCGCATTGAATCCGCGGGCATCTCGAACGTCCTGCTCTTCACCCTGGGGACCTTTCCGGAGGTGACCGAAGAGGAGTCGCAGCCCGGTTCGCTGCCGCACCACAACGACACGATTGAGAACGCCGAGCCCGTGCAAGCGGCTCCCGTGGTGGTGAACGGCACGCTGGCGGGTCCGGAGCGGGATGTCTACCGCGTCTATGGCAAGGCCGGCGAGCGGCGCGTCTTCGAAGTGGAGGCACGCCGCTGCGGATCTGCCATCGACCCCGTTTTGCGGATCCTCGACGGATCCGGCAAACAGCTCGCGCGCAACGACGATGCTCCCGGCGCCGGTCTCGACGCCCGCCTGGATTTCACCTTTCCCACCGAGGGCAACTATTACGTCGAGGTCACCGACGCGCGCTTCAGCACCCAGGCGCAGAATTTCTACCGCCTCAAAATGGGCGCCTACCGCTACGCCGATGGCATCTTCCCGCTGGGCGGCAGGCGCGGCGAACGCGTGCCGGTAACGTTCTTCGGCGGCAATCTGGGAGCGCCTGTGGCATCCACCGCGGACCTGGGCGCCGCCTCGAAAACCGAGGCCTTCACAGAGGTGGGCGTACCCGACTCGCCCACTCTGCCTTTCCTGTTTGCGGTCAGCGACCTGCCGGAATTGCTGGAGCCGGCGGCGGGCGCCTCAGGCGCCGTGGAGGCGACGGCGCCCATTCCCAGCGTCATGAACGGCCGCCTGGACAAACCGAAGGAGATCGATCGCTACCATTACCGCGTGAATCCCGGCGAAAAGTTGATCTTCGAATTGCAGGCGCGCGAACTGGGCACGTCGCGCCTGGAAGGGATCCTCACGGTCCGGGATGCGAGCGGCAAGAAACTCGTATCGGCGGGCGATCAGCCATTGCCTGAAGACGTCTTCGCGGTGCAGGGAACCAGCCGCACCTCGAGCGATCCCTTTGTGAATTTCACCGTGCCGGCGGACGTGCGGGAAGTGGTGGTCTCGGTGGAAGACCTGGCCTTGCGCGGCGGCGCTTTGTACGGCTACCGGCTGATCGCGCGGCGGCAGGCGGAGGACTTCAACCTGACGGTCTCCACGCCCTTCGTCAACATTCCTGCCGGCGGCGCCGCCGCGATCAGCGTCACGGCCGATCGCCGCGGATACGACGGCCCGATCCAATTGACCATCCCGGATCTGCCCAAAGGCATCCACGTCGAGGGTGGCATGATTCCACGCGAATACGTCGATGCCGGCAACACCCGGACCATCAACCGGCGCGGCATCCTGACAATCGCCGCCGATCCGGGTGTCAGCCTGCCCACCGGTCAACTGGAGGTGTGGGGCGAAGCGACGCTGGCCGACGGGTCGGTGCTGCGCCGCCGCGCACGCGGACTGGGCATGTCGGTCGAAGTAGCCGGGGCGACGGAACAGGGCGTGGTCGATCGCCAGCGGGCTCTGACCGCTCCATGGCTGGGATGGGATCTCCCGGCGGCTTTCACCGGTCCGCCCGCCGCGACTCTGGAAGTCCGCCAGACCGGCTTGAAACAGATGGCTGAGGGCGCGCGTTACGAATTCTCCTACAAATGGACCGTTCGCGGCGCTGTTACGCTACCCAAACAGTTAGGCGTCGATGTCGTGGGCGCCAAGGACATCCGCGTGATCGACATGACTTCCAGCGGCTTCGCCGTGACCACCTCCAAAGCGACCGATCCGGGCCGCTACGACGTGTACGTCAACGCGCGAATCCGCACCGAGGATGGCGACGAAACCGTAGTGGTCGCCCCCGCGATTCCATTCGAAGTAACCGGAGGCTCCCGTGCCGAGCAGTAAATCCGCATTGTCATTGCTACTTCTGGCCAGCGGCCTGACAGCCGCGGAGACGCCCAAAGTGAACTTCCTGCGCGACGTCGCCCCGATTCTGAACAAGACGGGCTGCACGTCGGGTCCCTGCCACGGCGCGGCCAAGGGGAAGAACGGCTTCAAACTCTCGCTGCGCGGCTACGATCCGCAGTTCGATTACGAAGCCCTGCTCTACGACCTCTCGGGGCGCCGCTTCAACCGCGCCGATCCGGCGCGCAGCCTGATGCTGGCCAAGCCGACCCAGCAGGTGCCGCACGGGGGCGGACTGCGCTTCGAAATCGGCTCGGCGTATTACCAGACCATTTACAACTGGATCGCCCAGGGCGTGCCGTTCGGCGATCCGGCCAAGGACTCCGTGCGCCGCCTGGAAGTCGAGCCGAAGGAGATCCTGATGCACGGACCCGGCGAATCCGCCGTGGTGAAGGTCAGCGCGATCTTCGCCGATGGCGGGCAGCGGGATGTCACCAAAGAGGCGGTGGTGGAGAGCAATGTGCCGGACCTGGCCGCCGTGACGGATGCCTCGGTCAAGGGCGCGCGCATCGGCGAGGCCACTTTGCTGGTGCGCTACCAGGGAAATTTCATCACGGTGCCGGTGACGGTGCTCAACCCCAAGCCCGGTTTCGCGTGGAAGGCCCTGCCGCAGAACAACTACATCGATCGCCTGATCGACGCGAAGCTGGAGCGGCTGAAGATTCAACCCTCGCCGGCCACCGACGATGCCGCCTTTCTGCGGCGTGTGTCGCTGGACCTGAAAGGCCTTCCGCCCACACCGGCGGAGGTGCAGGCGTTCCTGGCGAACACTTCCCGCAGCAAGCGGGCCGACCTCATCGACCGGCTCATCGCCAGCCCGGCGTATGTGGACCACTGGACGCTGAAATGGGGCGACCTGCTGCAAAACAGCCGCAAATACCTGGGCGAAAAAGGGGCCTTCGAATTCCGCGAGTGGATTCGCGATTCGATTGCCCGCAACAAGCCGTACGACGCGATGGTGCGGGAGATGCTGACCGCCAGCGGCAGCTCGTACGAAAATCCGGCTGTCGATTTCTACCGTGTGACGCGCGATCCCAAGCCCACCATGGAGAAGACGACCCAGGTATTTCTGGGGGTGCGCATGGTATGCACGCAATGCCACGACCACCCCTTCGAGCGCTGGACGCAGAACCAGTATTACGAAATGGCCGCGTTCTTCTCGGCGGTGGGGCTGCGGCCGGGATACGAGGTGGGTGAAGAGATCCTTTACGACCAGCGGCAGGATTACGACATGAAGCACCCCAAAGACGGGCGGGTGATGAATCCCAAGTTCATCGTGCCGGCCACCTGGTCGAGCGCCGCCAAACCCAGCGATGCCCCGCCCACCGATGCCGGCCGCCGCCAGGCCTACGCCGAGTGGATCACCGCGCGCGACAATCCGTTCTTCGCCAAATCCACCGTCAACCGCGTGTGGAGCTACTTTTTCGGACGCGGCATCATCGACCCGGTGGACGATATCCGCGCCTCCAATCCGCCCAGCAATCCGGCCCTGCTGGATGCCCTGACGAAAGATTTCATCGATCACAATTTCGACCTCCGTTACCTGATGCGGACCATCGCCAACTCGCGGACCTATCAAGCGTCGGTGGCCGCCAACGAGTGGAACGAAAAGGACACCGAGAATTTCTCGCACGCCGTTCCGCGGCGGCTCAGCGCCGAAGAATTAATGGATGCGCTATCGCTCGCGACGGGTGTGCGGCCGGTCTTTCCGGAGGCTCCGCCCGACACCACCGCCGAACAGGTGACCGATCCGCACGTGGGTAAAGACGGCTTCCTCGACCTGTTCGGGCGCCCGGCGCGCGAATCGGCCTGCGAGTGCGAACGCCGCAGCGATCTGAGCCTGCCCCAGGCGCTCAACCTGGTTAACGGCAAAACCATTTCGGACGCGGTGGCCGATTCGGCCGGACGCGTCGCCAAGGCGATTCTCAGCGGCCGGCCGGACCGCGACGTTGTTACGGAGCTGTACCTGGCGTCGCTCAGCCGCCCGCCGCGCGCCGGGGAGATCGAAAGCGGGGTTCACTATCTCGAAGGCGGCTCCGGACGCGCGGCGCGCGCGCAGGATCTGCTGTGGGCGCTGGTCAACAGCAAAGCGTTTCTCTACAACTACTGACCGAAGGAGGCTTGAAATGTTGGTGATTCCAGGACGCCGCTGTCACACATGCGAAGGGCCGACGCGGCGCGAGCTGATGCGCGTGGGATCCATCGGAATGCTGGGGCTGAACCTGGCGAACTTTTTCGCCTGGCAGAAATCCTCCCTTGCCGCCACCAAGTACGACGGCGCGCGCGGCTTCGGCAGCGCCAAATCGGTGATCATGGTCTTCCTGCAGGGCGGCCCGAGTCACATCGACATCTGGGATCCCAAGCCGGACGCGCCCGCCAACATCCGCGGAGAATTCAAAGGCATCCCGACCAAAATTCCCGGCACGCACATTGGCGAGCACATGCCCATGATGGCCGAGGCGCTGGATAAAGCCACCCTGATCCGCTCGATGAGTTACACGCCAAACGGACTTTTCAACCACACCGCGGCGATTTACCAGATGCTGACCGGCTATCCGCCCGACCGCGTCTCGCCCTCGGGGCAACTGGAGCCGCCGAACGGGGCGGATTTTCCGACCGCCGGCAGCCATGTTTCCAAGTTGAAGCCGCCCACCGAGGCGGTGCTGCCGTTTGTCGAACTGCCGCGGCCATTGCAGGAGTCCGGGGTGATCGGCAAAGGCGGCGCGGCGGGGTTCCTCGGGAAGGCCTACGACCCTTACCGTCTTTACCAGGACCCTGCCAAGCCAATCAAGACGGAAGACCTCTCTCTGCGCAAGGAAGTGCCGCCGGAACGCCTGAAGGACCGCTTCGAGCTGCTCAAGGGCATCAACGATTCCATGCCCGACCTGGAAAAGGCGCTGAAGAGCCAGGCCATCGACGAGTATTACGGCAAGGCATTCGACCTGGTGCTTTCGGGCAAAGCGCGGGACGCGTTCGACCTGACCAAGGAGCCGGACAAAGTGCGCGAGCGCTACGGACTCACCACCTTCGGACAGGGCATGCTGCTTTCGCGCCGGCTGATCGAAGCCGGCACGCGCTTTGTGCAGATGAATTGGCCGGCGGTGGCCAACGGCAACCCGGAAGTGGACTCCTGGGATACGCACGCCGCTAATTTCGCGCCGCTCAAAAACCTGCATTGCCCCAAGCTGGATCGCGGCCTTTCGGCGCTGCTTGAAGATATGGATGCCCGCGGATTGCTCAAGGAGACGCTGGTGGTAGCGGTGGGAGAATTCGGCCGCTCGCCGCGCATCGGCGTGAGCACCTCCGGCAACTCCAACGCGCCGGACGGGAGGGACCACTGGCCGTACTGCTACAGCGCGGTGGTGGCGGGTTGCGGCATCGCCCGCGGAGCCCAATACGGCGAATCCGACCAGACCGCCAGCTCCCCCAAGAACAAGCCGATGCACCCCAACGACCTGCTGGCGACCACTTACTACGCCCTGGGCATCGACCCCGACCTGATTGTGCTCAATCACCTCAATCAGCCGCGCGAACTGGTGAAAGGCAAGGTGGTGGCGGAGTTGTGGAGCTGAAAGCCGGCCACGGATCGAACCACTCCGGGCCGGCACGGCCCGCGCCAAAGAATTCAAGACGGGGAGCTCACTTCTTGAGGGTGCGAACATAGGCGACCACGTCGTCCACCGCTTTGCCGGTGACGGAACGCATGGGCTGCATTTTTCCTTTCCCCCCGGTGATGATTTTACTGAGGTCCTCATCACTCATCTTCTGGACCTCGGGGGACCCCAGATTGGGGATGTCCACCTTCATCATTTTGGCGATGGCGGGATTGGCCTCGCCGGCCGGCCCGTGACAATTCCTGCAGGATTTGTCATAGGCCGTTTTTCCTTCGGTGGCATTGCCGGCGGCGTGCGCCATAGCAACGCCCAAAGTCACGAGAACGATTCCAGAAATTATTCTTTTCATAGGTTGGCTCCAGTCGGTTTTTCGAGGGCATCAACGGCCCGCAACCAGGTGCAGAACTGCGAAATAAGCTCCGGCGGCCAGCGCCGCGCTGAAGGTCAATATCCTGGCCAGTTTCACTTGCTGCTCAATCCCTTTGAATCCGGCCGATCAGCGTCCAGCGAATACTGCCCTTTCGATGGGGGCAACTCCCTTTTTGCCCATGAACTCACCGAGCGAAATCGGCACGGCGACCTTCAGCATGAGGGTGAACAGCAGGAATCCGACAGCGAAGATTCCCGCGGCAACGCGCAGCTCAATGAGGGTGGGGTAGTAGACGTAGATCTCGCCTAGCGTGTCGGGCGTCAATCCGGGGATGATCAGGCCCATGCCCTTCTCGATGTAGACTCCGGCGTAAGTCGCCAGGCAACCGAGATTCAGCAGGATAATATTGCGGCGAGTCCGGGGCGAGATGAACAGGGCGAACGCGACCAGGTTCAGCCCCACCGCGCTCCAGGCATACGGAACGAGGGTATGGTGACTGCCTATGCCGAAGTACCAGTAGCGCGTGAACAACAGGTGCTGGGTGTTGGAATAGAACTCCTTGAACGCCTCGGCGCCGTGCAGGAACAGGTTCAGGAACATGGCGTAAGCCATCAGCTCGGCGATCTTCCAGATGGCCGCGTCCTGGATTTCGAAGCGGGTGAAGCGCCGCAGAAGTTGCAGCACCACCAGCAGGATGGCCGGGCCGGAGCAGAAGGCCGACGCCAGAAACTGCGGCGCCAGGATGGAGCTGTTCCAGTACGGCCGCGCGGCCAGGCCGTTGTAGAGGAACGCGGTCACGGTGTGGATGCCGACCGCCATGGGGACGCTGAGCAGGACCATGGGGACCACCAGTTTGCGGATGTAGGGCTTGCCGTGAAAGGCACGGTAGAGGATATGAGTGGCCACCACGAAATTCACCACGAAGTACAGGTTCAGAACGAGCACATCCCAGGCCAGGACGCTGCGCGGGAAGTTGAGAAACCCGAACGGAGGGACGAGGTGCCAGAAGCGGTCGGGCCGGCCGATATCCACGAGCACGAACATCAGGCACATGGTGATGGCGCTGATGGCCAGCAGCTCGCCGTAGATTACGATCTCGCGGATGGGCTTCCAGTTGTAGATATAGGCGGGAATCACCAGCACCACGGCCGCCGCGGCGACGCCGACAAGGAAGGTGAAGTTACCGATATAAAAGCCCCAGCTCACCTGGTCTCGCATCGCGGTGAGGCCAAGGCCGACGCGCACCTGGGCGGAATAGGCGAGCGCGCCGGAGACGATCAGCACGCTCAGAAACGCGAGCCACATCCAGTACGCCCGGTTGCCCCGGAGCATCAGCTTCAAGCTGCCGCGCGTGAAGCCGCTGAACAACCTGATGCTGTTGACTTGATTCTCAAGTGGCATAGAAGTAGAAGAACCTCGGTACGGTATTTAATTCCTCTTTGAGCACGAGGACGCGTTTGTGCTCGATGATGTAGCGGATTTCGCTATCGGGGTCGAGGATGTTGCCGAACTTGCGGGCCCCAACCGGGCAGACCTCGACACACGCGGGATAGCGGCCTTCGCGGCTGCGCTGGATGCAGAAGGTGCACTTTTCGACCACGCCTTTGGGACGCGGCCGGTTGCCCAGGTAATGGGTATGGGGATTGATCTCGTTTTCGGGGATAGAGGGCTGGGTCCAGTTGAAGTGGCGCGCGCCATAGGGGCAGGCGGCCATGCAGTAGCGGCAGCCGATGCACCAATCGTAGTCGATGACCACGATGCCGTCTTTCTCCGCCCAGGTGGCGCCAGTGGGGCAGACCTTAGTGCAGGGCGGATCCTCGCACTGCTGGCAACTGATGGGGATATAGAAGTGGCCTTCGGCGGGAACTTCGGCGGGGTGGTAGTAGGGGTCGGCGTGGGAGAAATCCACGCCCTTTTCCTTTTCCATCTGCTCGACGCGGATCCAGTGGATCTGCGGATCGCGCGACTGGTTATTCTCGGCGACGCAGGCATAGACGCAGCGGCGGCATCCGATGCAGCGGGAGATGTCGAGGGCATAGGCAAAATGGACGCCTGGAATGGGGCCCTTATCGGACACCTGGATGTCTTTGCCGTACTCCTCTTTGTACTTGCGCTGCATCTCGGCGATGGACGCCTTGAGCCGCTCTTTGGGCGCTTCGTACAGACGCTTGGGACCACAGGAGGTGAGGATCATGCCGGCGGCCGCGCCCGCGGCGGTCTGCATAAACAGGCGGCGGGTTTCCATCAGAGGTTCTCCTTGGTCATTGGTTGTGGCCGATCGTGCGACTGGGAGGCCGCGGCGCGGGCTTGGGCGCCAGCGCGTGGAAACGCGGCTGGTGCGGGTTGTGGCAGTGGGCGCAGAGCAGGTAGCCTTTGGCTCCGTTCCAGTTGCCAGTGCGGCGGCCATGGACTCCGGCGCGCCAGTCGCGATACTTTTCGCCGTGGCACTGGCCGCAGAGGCGGTAGGATTCGTCGAACGGCACTCGCTCGCCGCTGGCGAGGTGGAGGAAGTCGCGGTTGGTAGCGTCGTGACAATCCAGGCACCAGCGGTGAGTCTCGTCGTGCTTGAGAACGATGTCGGTGTGCATGGCGGTCAACTCGCGGCGGTTGCGGTCGGGCGTCATGCCGGCGTGGCAGTTGGAGCAGGGGAAGATACCGTCGGAGAACGGCGGAGGCGGGACCTCGATGCGTTCCGTGGCGGCGGGGGCGGAAGGGGGTGTTTTGGTCCCGTCGGCGGCCGGAAGGGCCAGGCCTGAGAGCAGGAGAAGGACGGCGGCGGCAAGCGCTCCCCTGGCGGCGCACGGTTGACAGGGGAAGGCCCCCGTGCCGGCATTCCTAGGCACAGCGCAACTCCACCATACGCTGGATCTCGCGCAGCCACATGGC
>JASHSS010000767.1 GCA_030038565.1 Bryobacteraceae bacterium | reverse complement strand
CAACCCCGCAACCCCGCAAGCCCGCAACACGCGCAACCCCGCAACCCCGCAACCCCGCAAGCTCGGCGACCCCCCACCCCGCGCAACCCCGCAACCGCAACCCGCCGCAACCCCGTAACCCCGCAACCCCCGCGACCCGCAACCCCGGGCTTGAGGGCCCTTCCCGATTCTGCTATCCTCAAAGACGTTGAAATCATAAACATAGTCCCTCCCGGCCGCGGCCGGGCCTACCGGAGAGGTTCACATGTCGGGCCATTCCAAATGGGCCACCATTAAGCACAAAAAGGCGGCTTTAGACGCCAAGCGCGGGAAAGCATTCACGCGCCTCATCAAGGAAATCATGATCGCTGCCCGCAGCGGTGGCGATCCCGACGGCAATCCGCGTCTGCGGACCGCTATTATCGCCGCCAAGGCCGTCAGTATGCCTTCCGACAACATCAAGAAGGCCATCATGCGCGGCACCGGCGAACTGGAGGGCGGGCAGATCGAAGAGGTCATGTTCGAGGGCTACGGTCCAGGCGGCGCCGCCGTCCTGGTGCGGGTGGCCACCGACAACCGCAACCGCACCGTCAGTGAACTCCGCCATGTCTTCTCCAAGAACGGCGGCAACATGGGCGAGCAGGGCAGCGTGGCATGGATGTTCGAGCGCAAGAGCCAGATCTTCGTGCCGGGCGAAAAGGCCGGCGAAGACCAGCTCATGAACATCGTGCTCGACGCCGGCGCCGACGACCTCCGCAGCGAAGGCGAACGATGGGAGATCCTCTCCCCGCCGGAAGCGCACGAAGCCGTGCTCAAGGCGCTCGAAGCCAACAAGATCCCCAGCGAGGACGCCGCCATCGCCATGGTGCCCAAGAACCTGGTGCGCCTGGAAGGGAAGAACGCCAGCGGCATGCTCCGGCTCAACGAGGCGTTGGAGGAACACGACGACGTGCAGAACGTGTACTCCAATTTCGATATTGACGAGAAGGAGTTGGAGGCGCTGGCGGAATAGCGTGCGCGTGCTGGGCATCGATTGCGGGTCGGAACGCACCGGTTACGGCGTGATCGATAGCGACGGACTGGATCACCACCTGGTGGCCGCGGGGGTGATTCGTACCAATACCAGGTGGCCGTTCGAGAAGCGGCTGGCGGAAATCGCGGAGGGATTGCGGGCGCTCATCCGCGAACACGCGCCCGAAGCGGGAGCCGTGGAGAATATCTTTTATTCGGCCAACGTCAAAACGGCTCTGAAGCTGGCCCATGTTCGCGGCGTGGCCTTGCTGGCCATCGCCGAGGCGGGTATCGGCTTGGGCGAGTATTCGCCCCTGGAAGTGAAGATCAGCGTAGTGGGATACGGACGCGCCGAGAAGAGCCAGGTGAAACGGATGGTGGCGTCGCTCTTGCGCCTGGGCGAACCGATCCAATCCGAGGACGCCGCCGACGCCCTGGCCGTGGCCCTATGTTTCGCCACCCGGGAAGCCGCCAATCTCCGCCTCGCCGGCGCCGGGAGAAGTCTATGAAATGGGCCGCCGTACTTTTGTTGGCCGCCGCCGTATGGGCCGGCGACGATCCCCGCCTGACCTTTTCCAAATCCTTTCCGGGCAGCACCCCCGCTTTCGTCCTGGTCACGCTCGAGAAGAACGGGGACACCGAATACCGCGAGGCGGCCGACGACGATCAGCCCCTCAAATTCAAACTGGCGGATGCCGACGCCCAAACGGTTTTCGGGCTGGCCGAGAAACTCGACTACTTCAAACACCCGCTGGAATCTCCCGTGAAGGTGGCCTTCATGGGGACCAAGACCTTCCGCTACGAAAGCGGCGCCGAAAAAAACGAGGTCAAGTACAACTATTCCGAGGACCCTTCGGCGCAGGCCCTGCAGGATTGGTTCGAACGCATCTGCGAATCGGCCCAATATCGGATTGAGCTGGAACGCACCGCCAAGTACGACCACCTGGGCGTGGTGCACGCCCTGATGCTGCTGGAGTCGGCTCTCGACAAAAAGCGCCTGGTGGCGCTGGACCAGTACCTGCCCATGCTGGACCGCATCAGCAACAACCAGGCCTACATGCACACCGCCCGCGCACAGGCCGCCGAAATCGCCGAGAGCATCCGTGCCGCGAAGACCGGCGCTAACGAGGCTCCTCCCGCCAAGCCCCCCGCCAACCGGCTATGACGCGTTGGTTCGTTTCCGCGCTCCTGGCGGCGTGCCTGTGCGCCGCCGCACAGGTTCGCCCCAAACCGCCGCAGCCGGCTCAGACTCCGCCCGCGAGCCAGGAATCCGAGGATCTGGAGAATGCTCTTTCCGAGGCCGGCACGAGCCCCATCGAATATCTGCGGGCCATCGAAAAGCACCTCGCCAAATATCCCGATTCGCCGCGCAAAGCCGAACTGGAACGCGCCGCCGTGCGCGCGGCCATGGAAGCCAATGACGATGACGCCATCGTTACCTACGGCGAGCGTGTGCTGGCCCGCCAGCCCGACGATTTGCAGATCCTCGACCGCGTCATCCAGTCTCTGCTGGCCGGCGATAATCCCGATAAGGCCCGCCGCGCCCTCCCGCACGCCGTGCATTACGAGGAACTGCTCCACGGAATGCAACTGGCTTCCGGGGGCCATGGCGGCATGAGCGCCGCCGAATGGAAGGACCAGACCGATCGCGCCATCTCGCGCGCCCTGGTTTACCAGGCCCGCGCCACCGGTATCCTCGGCCAGCCCGGCCGCGCCCTCACGCTTGCCCGCGGCGCTTTCGAAACCTACCCCACCGCCAATGCGGCTCGCGAAATTGCCCGCTGGGAGGAGCGTCTCGGTCACCCCGAAGCCGCCGCCCGCGCCCTCGCCGATGCCTTCACCATCCCCGACTCCCAGACTACCGATAACGATCGCGCCCGCGACCGCGGCCAAATGGGCGCCCTCTACCGGCAGGCCAAGGGGTCCGAAACCGGCTTAGGCGACCTCGTGCTCGAAGCCTACGACCGCAACCTGGCGCTGGTTCACTCCCGCGAACTGGCCTTGCGCTCCGGCGACCCCAACGCCCGCCTTACCGACCCCATGCAATTCACCCTCGGAGCCGTGGAGGGTGAGAAACTGCTCATGCCGTCCCTCCGGGGCAAGGTGGTGGTATTCGATTTCTGGGCTACCTGGTGCGGCCCCTGCCGCCAGCAGCATCCCCTCTACGAGCAGGTAAAGCAGCGTTTCCGCGACAATCCCGCGGTGGTCTTCCTGTCCATAGACACCGACGAAGACCGCCAGTTGGTGAAGCCTTTCCTGGCGCAGGTGGACTGGCACGGCCCGGTGTATTTCGAGGACGGCCTTTCCCGTGCCTTGCACATCACTTCCATCCCCACCACCATCATTACCAACCCCCGCGGCCAGGTGGCCGCCCGTATGAACGGCTTCGTGCCCGAGAAGTTCGTGGAGATGCTCACTGACCGCATCCGCGACGCGCTCGCGGAGCACCGCTGAAGCGTCCCAAAAGCTACATCTTCAGCAACCGTATTCCCCCGTTCGAGGTGCTCAGATCCAGCAGCGGTCCGCCCGCGCCGATCACCCCGTCCAGGTCGTGCTTGCTGATCGCCCCCTGGGTACGGATCTCGAAATCGGTGGTAATACTGGAGTTGCTGGTGTGTGCCGCCACGTGCGCATTGATCGCTTCGGGCAGGTGCAGGGTGATGCCTCCGTTGCTGGTGTGGGCGTGCAACTCGGCCGCGAAGTCTGCCGGCAGGGTCAGCTCGATGGGGCCGTTGGAAGTCTCCGCGCGCACGTCGCGGCTGCTGCGCGACACCTCCCCGCGGATGCTCCCGTTCGAAGTGGTGGCCTCCAGCGATCCAACCAGGCCTTCCGTCTCAATTCGTCCATTACTGGTATGGGCCACCACGTCGCCCGCCACGTCCCTTAACTCGACCCGGCCATTGGAGGTCTCGGCGTTCAGGCTGCCCTTAAAACCTTCCACCTGGATGCTTCCGTTGGAGGTCTTCATGCGCGCCGGACCGGTACCATCCGTGGTGTGGATGCCTCCATTCGAAGACGTGATGCGGTCCAGCCGGGCGCCCCGTGGAACCTTGATCACAAAGCGCGCCCCCTGGTTATTCCGGCGCTCCAGGTCGCGCTCCACCCGGATGCTCACCGCGTCGGGATGATGATCGATGTCCACCCGCAGGTTATCCGCCGCGCTCTGGGTCGGTCCGTACTTGGTGCCGTTGATGTCCACCGTATTCTGGTCCCACCCCGAGATTTCCACCGTTCCGTTGAAGGTCTCGAGCGTGAGCCGGCCGTCCGCATTCAGCGGATAGCTCTCGTGGAAATCGTGGGTGAACTTCTCCATCGGTCCCCAATCCAGCACGTCGCAGGCGGGGAGCGCAATCAAGCCGGCCGCAAGAGCCGGGATCAGCAACTTCGGACGCATGGCTGTTCCTCGATTCCTAACATACGCGCCAGCGGGGCGGTTTGTTCCCCGCAGCGCGCCGTGCGCGCCAGAAACCGCGCTGGCTCCGGGCGCAAGCCGCCAGCCGGCCACGGCAGAGCTGCTGCGCGAGGTTGCGGCGCGGGTCCGATGCGCAGTTCCGCGGGCGGGTGGATGGGCGTTTGTCCCTCAGCGCGCCGTGGGCGCGCAGGTAACCGCGCTGGCTCCGGGCGCAAGCCGCCAGCCAGCCGCGGCAGAGCCGCTGCGCGAGGCTGCAGCGGCGGGCCCCCCGAGGCGCAGTTCCGCAGCGTGCGGATGGGTGTTTGTCCCTCAGCGCGCCGTGGGCTCCCAGAAACCGCGCTGGCTCTGGGCGCAAGCCGCCAGCCGGCCGCGGCCGAGCCGCCGCGCGAGGTTGCGGCGGCGGGTCCCCGATGCGCAGTTCCGCGGCGTGCGGGTGCGGGTGGTCCCCTCAGCGCGCCGAAACGGAGGACGTCATGCGCATGTACACACGCTTCAGGTTGCCGATATCCTCGCCGGGGTTGGCGCTCAGCAGCAACAGGTTGGCAAGTTTGCCGGGTTGGATGGTGCCCTCGTCGGCCAGTTTGCCGAGGGCTGCGGCGCCGTTGCGCGTGGCAGCCACCAGAACATCCAG
>JASHSS010000766.1 GCA_030038565.1 Bryobacteraceae bacterium | reverse complement strand
GACTAAGTTTGGCGTGGTCAGCGAGATCGCGGCGTGTCCGAGTGGTTCCCAATTCATGGCCGTGAGCGTCGATTCGAACGGAAACTTTATCGTAGGGGATAACGGCAGGCACGCGATTTGGCGTGTGTCCCCGGATGGACAGACCGTGACTCAAGTAGCGACCTATCCAGTCGACAATGTGGAGTTGGAAGACATAGGCTTGATGGTTGACAGCGATGGCAACTACTTGGTGGTCGAGGATAACCTTGTCGCCGCCCATTTTTGGAGGATCACTCCGTCAGGGACTGTGACGGCGATCCCTCTCCACGGCGATCGAATGAGTTCCACTGCGTCGATCATTTCGAGCGGGGATGGGAACTATTTGGTCGGATCTTATCGGGATCGCGCGATCTTCCGCATTACACCTTCCGGCTTGGTCAACAGATTTGCGGGTGTCCCCGGCACAATTGTGACAGGTTTGGCGCGGAATCCGGAAACCGGTGAGGTAGTGGTGGCTCTCGCCTCCGATCCGTCGCTTAGGAAGATCAGCTCCGACGGGTCGTTGATCGCCGAGTTCACCGATTTGGGCTACGCCTACGCCATTATTGCCGAATCCGGTCGATGATGTGTACTTTTCGGCTGGGTATTCCATTTGAAATGGGCAGTGGTCGGTCCGATTACAAAATAGAGTGGTCTCCGGAGCGGGAGGTCGAATCGAGAGCATCGCAGAGCTGCCCGCCCGAGCGCGCCAAGGAGGCCCAGAAACGGCAACCGCCCAAGCCTGGATTCGGTCGGCACTTCACGGAGTCCCAAACTGCAGTCGACGCCCGGATCGGGCGCCGGCGCGGCAGGGCACCACGAGCACGCTGAGGAACGCGCCGCGGGCCGCGGGCGCGACGGGAGTCGCCGGCGCCGAAAGCGGACGGGGCAATCGATTCGCCCGCCGGCGACCCACGGCTCGGGCGATCGCGCCGCCCGGCCATGCGGCCCCGGCGTGGACGCCAACGGGGCGAACCGCGGCAAGCACGCTGGCAACGAGCCGCTCAACGTCAGCGATGCCATCGCAGACGACGCCGTTCGGGCCGCGACCAAAGTCCACCCCATCTACCCGCGCGCACGAAAAACAGGAGTTACGGTCGGAGCCTTCGCCCGCGCCAGTGTCGCGGGGCGCGGCGGGAGTCGCCGAATGCGCGGCGGAGGATGAACGCGGACCGAGCGTCGGCCGCGGGCACGGCGTGGACCGCAACGCCATCCCTTGCCTCCAAGTTGCGGCAGGGCTCGGCCCGCCGCAATGCTGATGTCTGGCAGCAGCGAGGTGCTCGCGCCGGTATCGAATGCCAGCAGCGCCCCGACTTCGCGGAGAGTCTCGGCATCCACTGCGCGTTCAGCCAGGTACTGCGCGCGGGCTTCCGGCGACAGATCCGCCAAGGTATGAAATAGCTGTTCGACTGCCGCCTTCATACGGCCATCTCTTTGTGCAGCCAAGCCTGCGCCAGGCGCAACTCGCGGCGCACGGTGTGCACCGAGATGCCCAATACCGTGGCAGACTCATCCGCCGTCATCCCGCCGAAATAGCGCATCTCGATCAATTGGACCTTCAGCGGTTCCGTGCGCCCGAGCCTCTCCAACGCCTCGTCCATGGCCAGCAGGGATTCATCCGGCTCCCGGCCGAGATCGGGAATCTCTGCCAGACGCACCTCCTGCATGGCGCTGCGCTTCTCCCTGGAACGCGAGCGGGCCATGTCCACCAGGATCTGCCGCATCAGCCGGGAGGCGATCCCGTAAAAGTGCGACCGGCTTTCATAGGATGGGTGTTGGCCGTGAGCCAGGCGCAGAAAAGCCTCGTGGACCAACGCCGTGGTGTCGAGCGGGCGGGCTTTAACTTCCCGCTTCAGGTGGCCCGCCGCCAGCTTTTTGAGCTCGTCGTAAACCAGCGGAATCACCGTGTGCAGGGCCTGCTCGTCGCCCGCATGCACCCGTTGCAGCAGTTCGGTGATCTCCATGGACATCTGCCATAATACTGCACGACCCCGCGAAGCGCGGAGCAACTCGGCATCGTTCAGGGCTGGTCGCCGGTGCCTGGACAGATGAAGTTACCTACACGATAACCTGCGACAAACCGCGAAAGTTTTCGCTTTGGTCTCGACCCGCCTCATTGAAGCTGTGACCGGATCGATCCCAACGTCGCCGCCTGCACGAGCGATCCGGCCATGCCCAGCGCATAGGCGCGACATCCGCCTCCGGCGGGCGGCCTACCAATGTCTACCGTCCCTACGCGCGCGCGCGAGGGAAACACAGGAGTTACGGTCGGAGCCTTCGCCCGCGCGAGTGCCGCGGGCCGCGGCGGGAGGGTCGCCGAAGACGCAGCGGGGGATGAACGCGTCCGCCCGGCCGCGGGCACGGCGGGAGGGGCCTGCGCGGCGGTTCGCCGAAAGCGGGCGGGACAATCGATTCGCCCGCCGGCGACCCACGGTTCGGGCACGCGCCGGCGGCCGCGGGCCGCGGGTACGGCGTGAGGTCGCCGGCTGCGTGGCGGTTCGCCGAAAGCGGACGGGACAATCGATTCGCCAAGCGGCGACCCACGGCTCGGGCGATCGCGCCGCCGGCCGCGGAAGCACGACGACGAACGCGCCGAACGAGAGTCGGCCCGCGGGCGCGACGTGGGGTCGGCGAATGCGCGGCGGGGGATGAACGCGTCCGCCCGGCCGCGATCACCGCCTCGGGCAACCGCGCCGCTCGGCCGCGCGGCTCGGCCGGCGTGGGCGCCGGAGTGGCAGACACTCAGGCGGCCAGGACGGGGATTGGACGCGTCCGCCCAGCAGGACGAGCTACTTCCCCACGGCTCGCGCGTGCGCCGCCCGGCCGCGCGGCCCGGCCGGCGGGGGGGCCAGAGCGACAGAGTGTCACCGCCGGCCTGCTCAATGCGCGCGCCAATGTCGTGTAAGTTTAGGCCTTGGGCTTCGACCTCACGCAGGAACGCGGCCCGTGCTGCGATGGCTTCGCCTTCGGCTTCGGTGCCGAGCATCAGACGGAGGAGATTGGCGAGCCGTGTTGTATCTCTCGATGACCCTTCGACCATCCATCCAGCGAGTATACAGTGTCCCTCTCGACACTGTAGCGCCGACATTTTGGCCCAAAGGAGCCCGCCTACAGTGACAGCGAGGTCGTCCTTTGGCACGCGATCCTGTCGCACCCGTCTTCGCGTCGGCGACCTGCACGATTTTTGCGAAAAAAGGGAGGACTGCCCGCCGACGAAGCC
>JASHSS010000073.1 GCA_030038565.1 Bryobacteraceae bacterium | reverse complement strand
CTGGCCAACCTGGTGCTTTCGGACTGGCGCAACCAGGTAGGCATCGCGCGCCTGGATTTCACTTGCACCCCGGCCGGTTTCAGCGATCAGGTCCTCTCCCGCATGAACAATCCCAATACCGGTTATCGCCGACGGCTGTGGCTGAACGTGCTGCTGCTATGCGCCCCCCCGGCGGGCCCGCGGATGCCCGGGTTGCGGGCACACGTGGAAGTTACCGCCGCCTTGCCGGACGTATTCGCCGGTAGTTACAATCTGCACACCGGGTGGCGCGCCATGGAATACCGGCCCGTCCGGGAACGCTTGCTGGCAATGAAGCTGGCCATCGAGGAGCGGCGCTCATGAATTGGAACCTGATCGGCGAGTTGATCCGCCTGCGCTACAAGCTGATGTGGGCCAAGGCGCGTTTGCGCAGCGGCAAAATCGCGCTGTTCGCCATCGGCTACCTGCTGTTCATTATGGTGATCGCGCTTCTGGCGGCCGGCGGTTTCGGCGCCGGGGTGGTCGCGATCCAGGCCGGGAAGGCGGAGAAAGTCTGCCAGATCGTGCTCTCCGCGCTGTTCGTCAACGCCGTGTTCGCCTCGCTCCTGTTGGGCTTCGGAATGAGCGCCGCCTTCAGCGAGGCGGAGTTGCGGCGCTATCCCGTGTATGCCCGCGAGCGCTTTGTGGCGCGCCATTTTCTGGGCATCGTGGACCCCTTCTGGTTATTCATGCTGGCCCTCGAACTCGGCCTGGTCCTGGGATTGTACGGGTACGGTTCGTATTCCTTGTGGGACGGGGTGGCGGCGGTGCTGCTGCTGCTTGCGTGCTCTTACCTGTTGACGCGCCTGCTGGGTGAGTGGATCGACCGGCTGATGGCCACGGGTTCGGGATACACCGTGGTGGTGGTGGGGATCATGTGCCTGTCGCTGGCTCCCGCCACGGCGATGGCGGTCTTCAACAAGCACCGCGACCTGATCCCCAAGGCCATGGCGGTGCTGCGCTTCAGCCCGCCCTTCGGCGCAGCCACGGCCATGACCCATAACGGCCTGGAAATGTTCTACGGCTTCGCCATGCTGGCCTCGTGGACGCTGGCTTTTGCGGTGCTCCTGGCAATCCTCGAACGGCGTCCGGTGGGGCAGCCGCAGGTGGCCCGGGAACCGGGGTCGCTGTGGGACAGCCGGTTCGATCGCGTGGCGGCGCTGTTCGGGCCGGCCATGGCGCCCATGGTGGGGCACTGGCTGCGCTTTTATCTGCGCAACCGCCGGTTTCGCATCCTGTACGGCTTCTCCCTGCCGCTGGCCGCGTTTCTCACCAACAACACGGGCCGGATGGGCCGGGGTGAGGATAACCTGTTTCTGGGCGCCCTCGGATCCATGGGGGTGGTGGCCTTCATCGGCACTTCGCGCATCGCGGTAAATCAATACGGATACGTGGGCGGAGCCTTTCGCCGCTTCTTTCTCCTGCCCACCGATCCGGGCGCCAGCCTCCGCGCCGGAAGCTACGCGGCCGTCTTCTTAAGCGCCCTGTGGATTCCGCCGGCCGCCATTCTCTGGGCTATCTTCGCGCCCCGCCCGCTGGATCCCCGGATGATTTTTATGCCGGTGATGAATGCCGTCACGGCGATGTTCTTATTTCACGGCCTCGGCCTGTGGACCTCGCTCTACGCCCCGCGGCGCGGGAACTACGATAAGAGCCTTGGCAACGACATGTCGCTCATCGGCAATATCGCCCTGATCGGCATGGTGCTGGGGTGCATGTTCCTCCCCCGCGTCCTGGATGCCACCGCGCCGTGGACCGTCGATCCCGAAAACTGGTGGCTGACCCTCGCGCCGGCGGCCACGGCCATCGTGTTTTACATAGCCTCGCTGCGGGGCGCTACCGCCCGATTCCCCGCGCGGCGCGAGCGTTTGCTGGCGGTAGTGGAGGGCAGGGCCTGATCCGATGACTTTCGAAACCGACGCCATTCGCATCACCAACCTGGAGAAGCGCTACGGCGCAACCGTGGCGGTAGCCGATCTTTCGCTGGTTGTTCCCAAGGGATCCATGTTCGGGTTCCTGGGGCCGAACGGCTCCGGGAAGAGCACCACGATTGGCTGCCTCACCGGGCTGCTCGATCCCACCGCCGGCTCCATCGAAATCCTGGGTGAAAAATTCACCGCCGAAAGCGCGCCGCTCAAGCGCCGCATGGGCGTGATGCCGGAAACCTTGGGCCTGTTCGACCCGCTCTACGCACATGAGTTCCTGGGTTTCGTGGCGCGCATGTTCGGCCTGGATGAAGCCGATACCCGGCGCCGCGTCACCGATCTGCTGGCCGCGCTCGACCTGACCGATACCCGCAAAACCCTGGCCGAGTATTCCACCGGCATGCGCAAGCGAGTGGCCTTTGCCGCGGCCGTGATTCATTCGCCCGACGTCCTGTTTTTGGACGAGCCTTTCGAGAGCATCGATCCCGCCGGCGTTGCGGCCATGAAGCAATGGCTGCGGCGCTTCACCGAGCAGGGCCGCACGGTGTTCATCACCAGCCACGTGCTCGAGACCGTCGAGCGCCTGTGCGACCGCGTGGCCATCATCACCAAGCCCGGCAAGCTGGTGTGGCAGGGCGATATCACCGTGTTGGCGAACGATGGCAAGTTGGAGTATGAAGGCCGCGGCTTCAATTCGCTGGAGGCCCTCTTCCTGCACCTGACCGGTGAAAGGTACTCGGATCTGAACTGGTTGTAGAGCGGCGTTAGAGGGCCCGCCCGTACCGGCTTGCGGCAGATTGCCGCCACGGGATATGGCACCCCGTTATCCCAAGACAACTACCCTGGCGGATTCGGACACGCTACCCTGTGGACAAACCCCTGCGGTCGGCCGAATCCGGAAGACCCGGTAGCGGGCGAGTTCCCCACGCCGGTCCCCGCCCAAGCCGTGACGCAGGAATACGCCAGAGGAGGTGCTGCCGGTGTTGCGATTGAAAAGAAAAAGCGTGGGCGGACAAGCGCTGGTCCTGATGTGCTTTTGCTCGACGGTTCTGTTCGCCATGCTGGGGCTGGTGGTCGATGTCGGTTGGATGTACTGGCGAAAAGAGGCCTGTCTTGCGGCTGCCCAAGCCGCCGCGTTGGCCGGTGTGGCCAAAATCTCCAGCCTCACCAGCATCACCTGCAGCACCTCGGGGGTATTTTGCAATGCGACGCCCACGCCGTGTCCGGCCAACGGCAGCTCCGATAATTCCGGGACCGCCTGCGATTATGCCAACGCCAACTCGTTCACTACCTCCAACCCTAATCAAAACGTCACCATCGCGGCCAATACGGGAACCCCGCCCACGGCATCGGGAGCAGACACGTCGTACTACATGACCGTCCGGGTCACGGAAAGACGAATGCTGACGTTCCTCTCGATCTTGAATGTATCGGTCGGCTGGGTGAGCGCGCGCGCCACCGCCGGCATCTATGTCACGGCCCAAAGCGCATGCATATACATCCTCGATCCGACCGGCCAGGCATCCTTGAACGCCAGCAACGACGCCCAGGTTTCGGCGTCCTGCGGCATCTGGGATTATTCCAGCGCGTCGAACGGTCTCTACGCCGTGGGATCTGCGAACGTAAGCGCCTCCAACGGCGAGATTCAGTATAATGGCGGGTATTACACCGATAATAGCGGATCGAAATTCAGCCCCACGCCGGTTAACGCCAGCCCCGGCAGCAACCCGCTCTCCGGCATCGTGGTTCCTTGGAGCAATTGCCTGAATCCGTCGACCGGCAGCAGCGGCACCTGCCCATCCACCACTTGCCAATACACCGGCTGCACCGCAAGCTCGACGCACTGCGACCAGACCCAGGGAACCTGGAGCTCCTGGCAGTCCACGCCTTATCAGTTCCAGCCGGGAATCTATTGCGGCGGGATCAGTATCTCCAACGGCATGGGGGCGTACTTCGCGCCCGGCATGTACGTCATCAACGGCGGCGGGGTGACCCTCAACGGCAGTAGTTTGTATTGCGTAGGTACGGGCGCCTGTAGCGCCAACACCGGCGGGGTCATCTTTTATCTCACCGGCACGGATGCCAACTACGGCGGGTTTGTCGTGGGGAACAACTCCACCGTAACGCTGAACGGGGCGACCAGTGGCGATCTGGAGGGCATGCTGGTCTATTCCGATCCCCTCATCACCGCTCCGACCACGGCGCTTTCGGTTTGCAACTCGTATGTTCCGCCGGGCTATGGAGGGTTGCCGGCGGGTTCTTCGTCCTTCTGCGGCGGCTCGACAAGCGACCTGACGGGCATCATCTACCTGCCCAACACAACCGTGTCCTTCAACAATGGCACCGGCAGCGGCGGCGCCATCAGCCTGGTGGTGAAGGACGCGGTTTTCAACGGCGGCGCGGATTTCTTCTCGAATGTGACCGGCGGGGTGCTGCAGAGCAGCGGCGGCGGGACCGTAAAGACCTACCTGGTGGAGTGATCGCGGCTCAAGCGCGGCCGGATTACGACGGCCGCCGCACGCTCGCCCCATGCTGCGCTCGCCATCCCGGTGGCAACGCGGCCGTTCGGGAGCGGCCCTTCGGGAATGCGGATTCCCGCGAGGCCGTGTGGCCCGTTATCCACTGGATGGCTCGCTCTCCCCTTGCGAGCCGGGCGGAGCGGGGATGATCCGCGGTTGTTTCTTCATCCCCGCCTGCTATTTCATCGACGAGGATCAGCGGGCTCACTTGGGATCCGCGCCAGGGTCTTCCGAGCGGTGGCATTCGGCGCGCCGGCGGCCGCCTGGACCAACTTCCGGCGCGGCCGTGAGCCGCCCGCCGGTATCAGAACTGGATCAGTTGGTAGCTGTAACCTGGAAAGTCGAACTTGCCCGCGCCGGCGCTGGTTCCAAAGGAAACCGGCTTGCCGGCTCCCGGCCAGAACATGGACAGGGCGGTGTTGAAGGTGTAGTCGGCGCGGAAGGTGATCCAGTTGCCCACGGCATTGTCGCCATTGGCCGTGGGCGGCCACTGGGTATTCCAGGAAGAGCCGCTGCTGCACGTGCTCACCTGGCTACAGGTGGCGGAATTATTCTCGCTCGTCAGGGTCACCGCCACATTGGACATTGGAACTCCAATGGCATTGCTGCTGAACACGCCAACCACGCTGCCCACCGTCACCGTGCAGCTGTTGGGGGCCGTGGCGCAGGTGGCGCCGTGCACCGAGGCGTACGAGTTCGCCATCTTCACCGCGTATTGCAGCGTGTGGTACTGCCACATCCCGCGCGACATCTCCTCGATCGATATGCAGACGAAGATCAGAGGGATGCCCACCAGAACAAATTCGATCAGGATGCTTCCCCGCGTCCGATGGCGTTTTAGCTGACCGAGCATGACGTGTTCTTATTCATGGGTATTTCGGCGGTGCGATAGAGGGTCGTCTGGCCCGTCAGGAGACCTGGAATCGGAACCAGTTGCAGTGTCCGGTAAGTGACCGCGACCTGGACCGCATTGAGGCTGTCCAAGCTGGTGCAGGTGAGCGAAACACCGACCGGCTGCGAATTCGTGACCGTGCCGCTGGTGCAACTGCTCAGGCCCGCGACATTCGCCGCAATGCTGAGTTCGTTCAGAACCAGCGTACAGGCGGTGGCTGTTTTAGGGTTGCCATTGCTCAGATTGGCGGCGTAGAGCGCCGCCACGCGGGTCGCGTCCTCGGTGGAGATCAGGGCGTGGGCATAAAATCCCCAATCGAACGCGCCCACGAAAAGGAAGAGCACCCAGGGAAGCAAAAGCGCAAACTCGATGACGCTCCCGCCCCTGCTGTGCCCGCGGAACAGTTTGCCCCTCACGCCCCAAAGTGTGCCATATGCTCAATCTTTCAACAAGTTATCCTCAGTTAACAGCGTCCTATTGGCACTCGCGGATTCGCGCCCCATATGCCGGCTTGCCGCGGGCGAGCTTGGATCGGAAGTGCTACGGTTTCACGGCGCCGCCGGATGGGGCCGAGGAAACCGGCGCGCGGGCTTCCAGGAAGCCCTGCCATTCGTCCATTCCCTCGCCGGTCTTGGCCGACACGCGCAACACCGGCATCTGGGGGCGGACGGCCTGAATGTTGGCCAGGGCGGCATCCCAGTCGAACTCCACGGCGGCGGCCAGGTCGATCTTGGTGATCACCGCCACGTCGGCCGTGTGGAAGATGGTGGGATATTTGAGCGGCTTGTCCTCGCCTTCGGTCACCGAAAGCAGCACCAGCCGCAGTTCCTCGCCCAAATCGTAGGACGAGGGGCACACCAGATTGCCCACGTTTTCGATGAACAGAAAGTCCAGCTCGTCGAGCCGCCATCCTTCCAGCGCGCCCCGAACCATGGAGGCATCCAGGTGGCAGACCGTCCCGGTAGTGATCTGCGCCACGGGAGCCAGGCTGCGCCGCAGACGCGCGGCATCGTTTTCGGTAGCCAGGTCGCCCACCAGCGCCGCCACGCGATGCCGCTGGCCCATCCGCGACAAGGTCTTTTCGAGGAAGGCGGTTTTTCCCGAGCCGGGGCTCGATACCAGGCTCACGGTGTACACCCCGGCGGCGCGGAAGCGCTCGCGCAACTCGCGGGCCAGCACATCGTTCTGCCTTAGAACGTTCCTTCGGACCTCCACCAGGCGCGGTTCGCTCATGAATCGATCTCCAGCGCGATCACTTCCAGTTCCCGTCCCTGCACCACCTCGGTGGCCGGCGTATCGCAGGTAGCGCAGCAAAACGATTGCAGCGAGCGCACCGGCCGGCGCTCACGGCAAACCGGGCAAAACACCGCGACCGGCGCATCCTCGATCACCAGCCGCGATCCCTGGAGCGAAGTGCCTTCGGCGGCCAGCTCGTAGGAAAACAGCAGCGCGTCCTTCTCCACACCCGCCAGCGGACCCAGTCGCAGATGCACCGCCCGCACGCCGGTGGCATGGTGCCGGGCTGCCTCCTCTTCGGCCGATTCGATCAGGCTGATGGCGATGGAAAGCTCATGCATTGCGGCTCACCACGCAACCCCGGCCCTGCCAGCCGCATTGAATCACCTTGCCGTCCTCGACTAGCACCGGGACCATAGACTGGCCGGTCAGCTCGCGCATCCGCCGGAGGGCCTCGCCGTCCACTTCCACGTCGTACTCCAGGAACTCGCGCCCGCGCCACTCCAGCCACTCGCGCATCTCGGTGGTCTGCGGACAGCCGGCGGTTCCAAAAAGCTCAAGCGTGGGCATGGCCGATCGATTCCAGACTAGCGCGAATCACGTGGTAGACCGAAGCCTGCACCTCCTGGATGCGCGGGATGTAATCGCAGGGCACCACCAGGGTGAAATCCGCCAGGCCGCGCCGCCGGATTTCGCCGCCATCGTAGCCCGCCAGCGCCACGGTGAGCAGCTTGCGCTTGCGGGCCTCTTCCAGCGCCACAATCAGGTTGCGCGAGCCGCCGCTGGTGGAGATGGCAACGGCCACATCCTCCGGGCGCGCCTGCGCGATCAACTGGCGCAGGAAAATCAAATCGCTTCCCACGTCGTTGGCCACCGCGGTGATGTTGGCCGGCTCCATGGCCAGGGAGACGGCGGGCACCGGGCGAAAGCCCGCGGGCGGCAGGACGCAATCAAGGGCCCAATCGTTGGCGTCGGTGGCCGATCCTCCGTTGCCGAACAGGATCAACTTTCCGCCGCGCGCCACCCGGCCGGCGATGGCCACCGAGGTGTCCCAAATCGCGCCGGCGGCCTCCGCGGCCATCCTCTCGCGCAGCCGCGCATCGTCCGCGGCCTTCATCAGAATCGACCCGGCTACTTCCGGAACCAGCCCGCCGGCATCCTGTTTTTGCCGGCCCAGAAACGGGTAGAGAAACCCGGCCTCGCCGGAATCCAGGCCCTGCTCACGCCGCTCCAGGAAAACGTGCACGGTTTCCCACAGCGTGTGGTACAGAATCTCGATGGTTTCCTGGTGGATGAACGGATCGGCGGCGGCCGCCTGGCAGCAATAATCGCCTTCGCCACCCGGCAGAGCCACGGTCATGGCGCCCGCCGCGCGCGCCTGCCGGAGCGCCGCGGAGACTTCCGCATCGCCCTCCGGCGGGCCGAATCCCATGACGATATCCTCGGGCCGCAGGATGGCCGCCAGCCACGGGCCGAAGAGCGCCGAAAGATCCAGCGCCGGAAGCGCGCGCTTGCCCACGATCACCGGGTGCACGAATTCCACCGAAACGTGCTGGGCATCGGTGGAATAAGGGCCGCGGCCGAAAGCCAGCAGCCGCCCTCCCGCGGAAAAGCGCTCGGACATGGCGCGGCAAATCTCGGCCAGGCGCTGCGCCTCCCGGGAGAAGAATGCCTCGCACACGCGGTTGCGCTCCAGCAGACTCTCGGCCACGCCCGACGCCGGCCCGGTTGCATGGTGGGCCAAGCCATTGGCCTGCCCGTGAACCGGCCTGCCGAAGTCCATGGGCAGCCCCGCCATCAGCAAATCCTCGGCAGGGGATCGCCCACCAGCATATCCACGATGCGGCTGCCGCCGTAGGGCGTTCCGGAAACCACCGCGCAAGCGGGCTCCTGGCGCACCTCCCCGATGATGCAAGCTCCCTCGCCGCCGGGCGTCCGCTGAAGCGCTTCGAGGGCCCGCTCCTGGTATTCCGGCGCCACCACCGCCAGGAACTGCCCTTCGTTGGCGATGTGCAGCGGGTCCAGGCCCAGCAGTTCGCAGGCGCCGCGCACCGCTTCGCGCACCGGCAGGCGGTGTTCCTCGATAAAAACGCTCAGCCCGCAATCGCGGGCGAACTCGTTCAGGGTGGTGGCCACCCCGCCGCGCGTCGGATCGCGCATCCAGCGCAGCCCGGGCGCGGCCGCCTGCGCCAGGGCTTCCACCAGCGGCAGCACCGGGCGCGTATCGGAGCACAGGTCGGCCTCCAGGTCCAGCTCGCCGCGCGCCAGCAGGATGGTGATTCCGTGATCGCCGATGGGACCCGAGAGCAACACCGCATCGCCCGGCCGCGCCGACCGCGCCGAGCACTCGACACCCGGAATCAGCCGCCCCACCCCCGCCGTGGTAATGTACATGCGGTCCGCCTTGCCGTGCTCCACCACCTTGGTGTCCCCGCCGGCGATGGCCACTCCGGGCGCGCGCGCCGCCCGGCCCATGGCGCGGACTTCGCGCTCCAGGATCTCCGTCGGCAGCCCGGCTTCCAGGACGTACGTCACCACCAGCGTTTCGGCACGCGCTCCCGAAACCGCCAGGTCGTTGACCGTTCCGTTCACCGCCAGTTCGCCGATCGATCCGCCCGGAAAACTCAGAGGGCTGACCACGAAGCTGTCCGCCGTGATGGCCAGGCGCGTCCCGTTCAGGCTGATATGCGCGGCATCCCCCAGCGGCTCCGCGGACGCTCCGCAGAGGATCGGCGCAAACAGGCCTTCAATCAGGCGCCGGCTGGCCTTTCCGCCGGCCCCGTGGGCCATTTCGATCTGCGCGTCGCGAAACCGGATCTTGGGCCCGGCGCCCATGGCGTCTCCTCTCAGGCTGGAATGGAAACCAGTTGCGACTTTCGGTACTCGTATTGATAATACGCCGCGCAGGACCCTTCCGAGGAGACCATCAGCGCCCCGATGGGCCGCTCGGGCGTGCATTCCTTGCCGAACAGCTTGCACTGCGCCGGCTTCAGCACGCCTTTCAGCACCTCGCCGCACTGCGCGGCCTTGGGATCGGTGACGCGGATTCCCGGCACCTGGAAACGCTTTTCCGCGTCCCACTCCGCGTACGCCTCACTGAGCGCCAGGGCCGATTGTGAAATAAAGCCCATGCCGCGCCATTCGAAATACGATCGCAGGGTGAAGACTTCCGCCATGGCCTTGAGGGCGGCGCGATTCCCCTCCCACGGAACCACCCGCCGGTACTGGTTCTCTACCTTGGCCTCGCCGCGCTGCAATTGCACGAGGAGCATAGCCACGGATTGCAGCACATCCAGCGGTTCGAAGCCCGAAACCACGAGCGGCTTGCCTTCGTGGCGGGCGATCCACTCGTAAGGCCGGCAGCCGATCACGGTGGAGACATGGCCCGGCCCGATGAAGGCGTCGATGCGCATGTCGGGCGAATCCAGAATGGCACGGATGGCGGGAATGATGGTGACGTGGTTCGAAAATACCGAGAAGTTGCGGATGCGCTCGGCTTTGGCGCGCATCAGCGTGAGCGCGGTGGATGGGGCGGTGGTCTCGAAGCCGATGGCGAAGAACATCACCTGCCGGTCGGGATTGGCGCGCGCCAGTTTCAGCGCATCGGCCGGCGAGTACACGATCCGCACGTCGGCCCCGCGGGCTTTGTATTCGAGCGGGCTGCCGTGGGTGCCGGGAACGCGCATCATGTCGCCAAAGGCGGTGAAGATGACATCGCTCGAAGCAGCCATCGAAAGGCCGTCGTCGATGCGGCCCATGGGCAGCACGCACACCGGGCAGCCCGGCCCGTGGACCAGTTCGATGTTCGGCGGCAGCAGGTCCTTCAGGCCGAAGCGGTAAATCGCGTGGGTGTGGCCTCCGCACACCTCCATGAAGCGGTAATGCCGCCGGGGATCGGCCAGCCGCCGGATTTCCTCCGAGGTTCTGGCAATCAACTCCGGCTCGCGGAATTCATCGACATATTTCATGGAATCGAACGCTCCTTTGGCGGCGGCTCGGCATCGTCGGTGCTGTAGCCGCGCACTTCCTGCATGGCGGCTTCGGTTTCGCCGAGGGCCTTGAGCATGCTCATCTGCTCGTAGGCGTCCTGCTCCCTGATTTTGCTCATGGCGAAACCCACGTGGATGAGCACCCAGTCTCCCGGTCCGATGCCGTCGGGCTCCACCAGGCTGACATCCACCCGCCGGTGCACGCCGGCCACTTCGATAAGCGCGCTGTGAGCCGGGTCATCGGCCAGCGAAACGATCTTTCCGGGAATGGCTAGGCACATAAAAACTCCGGCTGCTCTCCTTTTTGTTTTTCTCCGTGCTTTCTGGGCGCCCTCCGTGACTCCGTGGTGAACACACCCCCGCGCTCACGCAGATCCTTCCCGCCTGCGCACGGCCACGATGTCGAACCGGAGCTTCAACTCATCCTTGAGCTTGATTGTGCCGCCGGCCGCCGAAACCAGCCGGATACGGAAATCGGTCTGGCGGATGGTGAACTCCCCGTTGGCCCGCAGGGTGTCCTCGTCCACCGTGACGGTCGAGGGAATCTCCAGGTCGCGCTCCACTCCGTGCAGGGTCAGCTTGCCGGCAATCTTGATTCGAGACATGCCCTCGGCCAGCCTGGCGGCCTCGGCGCCGGTGCTTTGGAAGCGGATCTCGCGATAGCGGTCGGTCTCCAGGACTTCCTCCCGCATGGCGCGCTCCATTTCGCGGCGGTCCTTATCGTTGACGTCGCCGGTAACGGCCAGAGAGGCGGGGTCGATCTCCAGCCGCAGCGAGGACATCTCCGGCGATTGGGCGCGAAACCAGGCCTCGCCGGTGAAGGCGCGGATGGCGATGGTGGGGTTGTGGGCGAAAGCCGAGAGCATGCCGGTGGCCGTGCCGCGAACCTCGAAGCGGCTCCTCGCGGCGTCCACCACGTAGGAAGGCGCGGCGCCCTGAACGGTATTGGTGTGGGATGCCATGGCTGCGTTTACATGGACCGGATCTTCAGATACCGCTCCAGGTCGGGTAAGGCTCCCTGGACCAGCTTTCCCACATTGGCCCCGCCGATCAGTTTGCGCACGGTGGGGTTGGTCAGCACCAGGCCGGCGCCGAACAGAATCAGGGACAGGCCTCCCAATAAAAACAGAGTGTCCCGTGTTTCGAGGGCTTCCATTAGCTCTTGGTTCACGTTGGATTCGGGTTCGTTTCGACCCGAACGAAACATCGCTGCCGCTGCCATATTGGTCTCCTTTCCAACTGCCTTACGATCCGCTGCTCATGGCCGCCGCGCCAGCGCCTTGCGCGCCGCGGCCTTCTTCCAGAATCCTCTTTACCAAAACCTCCACAATGTCCGCGGCCGTACCCACCGCCGCGGCCACGATGGGGCTTAAACCCATCTGTCCTTCTTCCTCCGAGCCGAGCGTCTCGGGCTCGCAGCCCACGAGCAGGATGCGGCCGACCACGCCGCCCATGGCCTGCGCCATCCGCAGCACGCGCATGGGATTCATCCCGTGGGTGGCTACATCCACGCGCGGTTCGTCCAGGCCGGTGGGAGAGTTGCCGTCGATCTCGATCGTGTAGATCGTCCCCGGCGGCGAGCCCCGTGAGGTGGCGTCCAACAGGATCGTGACATCGTAGCCATCCAGCAGGGCATAGGCCAGGTCGAAGCCGCGGATGCCAAAATCCACCACCCGCGCTTCCGGCGGCAGAGCGCGCTTCACGAGGCGGTTGGCCGCCTCCACCCCGAACGCATCGTCGCCATGAAAAATGTTGCCGAGACCGGCGATCAGGATCCTCACCGCCCACCCTCCCCGTCCAGCGGCTCGACTTCCTGGGGACTGAAAAAGAAGCGATGCCCGGGCTGCCGCAGCAACCCCAAATCGCGCCCCGGATCGTCCTCCAGAACCACCGCCAGGTGCGCCTGGCCTTCGTAGTCCTGCTCGATGGTCTCGACGATTGCGGCCTTTCCGGCCAGCGCCAGGTCGAACACGTCGCCGCCCGCGCGCGGACGCAGCCGCACCAGGTCGCCGGGACGCACTTCCACCCCTCCGATCGTCAGGCTTTCGAGCGGCGTGTGATCTTCCAGCGTCTGCCACTCCCACTCGTTCATCGCGCCTCCTTGGGGCCGGCACCGAAGCCCCGCAGCGCGCCGTGGAGCTTCAGGAAATGCTCCGGCGGAAGCGTTTCGGTGCGTTCCAGGATGCGGCGGGCACGGTCGTCGCCGCGACGCATGGCGGCCTTCTCTTCGTCCGTCAAGGTCAGGATTCGCAGCGAAAGAATCTCGTCGATTTCGGCGCCATCGAACAGGTCGCCGGGGCTTTCGGGCGCGATCTGCGGGTAGTCGTAGAGAATGATGGGCGACGAGAGCAGCGTGTCGCGCCGGCCCTCCTCCCCGGCCAGCACGGGCCAGGCGCCCACGTTGCGGCACGCGGCGGCCGCCTCCTGAAACTCCGGCGGCGGCTCTAGCAGCGAAACGAACTCGCCCCCGCCGAGCCGCAGGATGGTGTGGGCCGAGAGCAGCGACCGCGCCAGCGCCTGCTCGCGAGTGGGCGCCGCGGCCGCCGGCACGGAACGGTTTTCGATGCGCACCGCGATCCGAAACAAATCGCCCTGCGCGCGTTCCAGGCTGGTTTCTACCGTGCAATCGAGCGGCTCCTGGGTCCGCACAATCAACCCCGCAATCATCCCGGCGGCGTCGCGCAGGGGATCGATGGTCCGGGTGGCGGGGAGCGCGAATTCGCAACGCTCGGGCCGCTCGGCCAGTTCGCCGAAACGCACTGCCGGCAGTTCCATTTCACACTCGGCGGCTTCCTGCCAGGATTCGTAGGTGCGGCCCTCAATTTCAATGCACTGGGCCGGAGTAAACGCCGGTTCCGCGCCCCCGGGCAGTTCGGCAACCGGCTGGGCGAGATAGCCGGCGGTGCGCTCCACCAGCCGCAGGCAACGGATTTTCACCGCCAGCGAGCTCTCCGCGTTCCCCACCGCCAGGCATTCGGTAGCCATCTGCCACGGCTCCGCCCCGCCTTCGATCTCGCTATACGCTCGCGGATAAACCACCCCGAAATTCCACCGCTGCCGGTTTTTCACGGCCGACGAACGGTAGGGATAGAGCAGGTAGCCCTCATAGAGCACGGCATCCGCGATCTTTTCCACTGCCCCGGCGCTCACCGCTTGACCGCCTCCTCCGGGACCGGAAGGATGCGCTCCAGCGCGGCTTCCCAGGTGGCAATTCCCTGGCTGACCTTGAATTGGTACAGGCGCTCGAAGACATCCCGCCGCAGGCACAGCCAGGCGGTGTTGGGATAGTACAGGTCCATCATGCCGCGCCAGGTTTCGGCCGGCAGCCGGAAGCGCGACTCTTTGTTCCAGGCGATCGGCGCCACCTGCTGCGCGCCCCCGCCGCCATCGTAGTACACCGCGCCGCTGAACAGAAAGCAGAGCGGAATCTCGCCGTTGCCCAGGGCGTGAAAATACTTGGTGGCGGCCACGTTGAAATCAAAGGTGCACGGCACCTGCACTTCCACCGTGGTGGCGCCGGAAAAGGGGGTCACGGTAGCCCCGGCGTTGGTCCAGAGCATGTTGCGGAGGGTCTGGCCCCAGCGCTCCGGCTCCCCGAACAGGTCGAGCAGGCGCTCCTTTTCCTCCGGGCTGTAGCGCCGGCGCGTGGCTTCGATCTGGATCTGGCAGCGCAGCGCCACGCTGTAAATGGCTTCTTCGGGGTCGGCGTTGGTCACCCCGATGTGAAACGCCATGAGCGGCGTGGCCCCGAAGGGCACGGGCGCGGCTCTTTCCACGCGAAAATCCAGATCAGGCATGGGCGCGCACTCCGGCGACGGTGGCTCGCGCGCTCAAGGCGGCGAAATACTGGCCCAGCGCCCGCCACAGTTCTTCCCCACCCGAAAGGCCATGCCAGTTCGAGCGAACCAGTCCCACCACCTTAAAGCACTGGTCGATGGGCAGCAGGAAATACTGGTGCTGCGGAAAGCCGCGCGCTGCGCCCAGGCGGTTGACCAGCAGCGCCTCCACATCCGGCTCCATGGATGCCAGCTCCGGGTTTTCAGCCACCATGGGATCCCAGGACTCCGGCGGCAACAGCGACTCGGTGGCGCCGGCGGGGCTGGGATAGATGGCCGTCACCCGGCCGGTCGCACTGTTCGAAAAGAAAAACGCCATGTTGATGGGCACCAGCAGGCTCTCCCACTGCGCGTCCGTCAGCCGGAAGCCGTGAAGCGAGAGAACCCGCGCGGGCACCCGCTTGTAGCGCTGCGCGGCCTGTCCGCTGAACAGAATGGCGCAGGCCTGGCAGGCGCACACCAGGCGCCGCTTGCCGGGTTCCACCAGGTGCTCGTGTTCGGGCGCCACGGCCACTCCGCACAGCTCGCAATGCTCCTCGAAATCCGGGCGGCGGACCAGGCGCCGCAGTTCTCCGAAGGCCTTGAACGGTGGTGGGGTTTCGACTGGCATGTTGGTCCTCGTGGCCGTCGTTCAATCGCCGCCGTCGCCCGCCAGCACCGCCAACTTCTCCAGCGGCACGAAATCGGGCGCGGCGAACTTCTCGAGGCCGGTCACGGTGAGCGACGCGGCATCCGGAGCCAGGGCGTAGATGGCCTCCTCGATGGCGGATTTCACCGTGCGGGCGGTGAACGCATTATCCACCCCGCGCACGCGGATCCGCAGGGCCCCGCCGGCCGAACCGATCAACTCCGCCTCGCTTCCGTAGGCGCTCAGCGTGGTGCGGGTGTTCTCGAGGGCCCGCCGCACGCGGCTCTCGAAATCCAGGGGATGCAGGCCGTAAAGCAGAAGCACGCTGGCAATCACGGGATCAGCGGCCAGCGATTCGACGAGTTCCTGACCCTCCTCCCCGGCTCCGCGGAGGCGTTGGAGGATCCGCTCCAGCGCCTCTCCATGCAGATCCATCACCGCTTCCACAAGCTCCCTGGCGTGGGCCCGGGCAGTGCGCGCGTCGGCCTCCGAGTCCAGACGGCGCACCAGTTCGGCGATGCGTTCGATGCGTGGCTTGAGCTTCTCTTCTTCGATCATGGCTGCACGCCGAACATCGGCGAGTGATGGGTTTCCAGCACCTTCCCGTTGCCCAGGTACATGTGCACGCCGCAGGGCAGGCAGGGATCGAAGCTGCGGACGGCGCGCATGATGTCGATGCCCTTGAAGTTGTCCGGCTTGTTCTCCTCGAATATGGGGGTATTCTGCACCGCGTCTTCATAAGGGCCTGGAGTGCCGTGAACATCGCGCGGGTTGGCGTTCCAGGGCGTCGGCGGATAGGGGTGGTAATTGGCGATCTTCCCGTCGCGAATCACCACGTGGTGCGACAACACGCCCCGCACGGCCTCATGGAAGCCGCAGCCGATCGCGTTTTGCGGCACGGTGAACTCGGTCCAGGTGCGGGTGCGGCCGGCGTGAACTTCGGCCATCGCCTTTTCGACAAAATACAAGGCCAGCGCTGCCGCGTATGCCTGGAAGTACGTCCGCGCGCGATTGCGCTCCAGCGTGTTGCTCCAGCGCGGCACCTGCCACTGGAACTCGGTTTCGGGGAAGTTCGTCGTTTTCGGCAGGCGGATGA
>JASHSS010000072.1 GCA_030038565.1 Bryobacteraceae bacterium | reverse complement strand
CATTCCCAGGCGCGAGGCGGCTGCGTCGATGATGCGCTTGTTGGCCTGGTGCGGCACCATCAGGGCCACGTCGGCGATGGTCAGGTGGTTGCGTTCCATCAGGTCGCGGTAGACCTCGTACATTTTGCGGACGGCGTATTTGAAAACCGCCGCGCCGTCCTGGTGCACGTAATGCAGCCGCTGATCGACGGTTTCATGCGAGGCGGGAAGCCGGCTGCCGCCCGCGGGCATCTTGAGGGCCTCGCCGCCCGAGCCATCCACTTCGCCCAGGAAGTCGATGAACCCCAGGTCGCCGTCGCCATCCGCGGCCGGCTCCAGCAGCATGGCTCCGGCGCCGTCTCCGAATAAGACGCAGGTGGCCCGGTCGGTGTAATCGATGATGCTGCTCATCTTGTCCGAGCCGATCACCAGGACCTTGGCATGGGTGCCGGCAGCGACCAGGTGCGCCGCCACGGTCAGCCCGTAGACGAAGCCCGAGCAGGCCGCGATCAGGTCGAATCCCCACGCGCCGCGCGCCCCCAGGGCGTTCTGCACCAGGCAGGCGGTGGATGGGAAGAACATGTCCGGCGTCACCGTGCACAGCACGATGGCGTTCACCTCCGTGGCGCTCACGCCCCGCTGGGCCAGCGCGCAACGGGCCGCTTCGATGGCCATGTCGGAAGTGGCCATCTCCGGCCCGGCGATGTGCCGTTCGCGAATGCCGACGCGCTCGAGAATCCACTGATCGTTCGTTTCGACCATTTTTTCGAGGTCGTGGTTGGTGAGCAGGCGGGGAGGGACATAGCAGCCGAGTGCCGTAATTTTTGCCTTAGCCATGAAGCATTCAGGGTAACGCAACATGCGCCAAAAGTGCGCGCCGTGCGGGTGCCTTTCGGGGGCGCGATTCCCGGGTCGGGGGGCTGCCCGGGAGGGGGGCAAACCGAGGCAACCGGCCCGGCGCAAGGCCGGCTGCGGGCGCCCAGGAGGAGCGGCGAACCGGGAATTTTGGGCAAAATGCCCAAAAAAATTCTGGTAAGTCATTTGTTATCAACGTTGGCGTTGGAAAATTTTGGGCAATTTGCCCAAAACGGGCCTTCGGTTATGCTGAAACCAGGCAAGATTTTGCGCCAACCCATTCACATTATCGGCGGCGGCCTCGCCGGCGCCGAGGCCGCCTGGCAAATCGCCCGGCGCGGTCACGCCGCGGTGCTTTACGAAATGCGGCCCCAGCGCTCCACGCCGGCCCATCAAACCGGACGCCTCGGGGAACTGGTGTGCAGCAACTCGCTCAAGAGCGAATCCGAATCCACCGCGCCATGGCTGCTCAAAGAGGAGCTCCGGCGCCTCGATTCCCTGCTCCTCGCTGCCGCCCAGCAAGCCCGCGTCCCCGGCGGCCACGCGCTCACCGTGGACCGCGACGTCTTCTCCGCGAAAGTGACCGCGGCGATTGAAGGCGAGCCGCTCATCGAGTTGCGCCGCGAGGAGGTCACCGAAATTCCCGAGGGCATCGTCATCATCGCCACGGGGCCGCTCACCAGCGATGCCCTGGCCGCCGCCATCGGCCGCCTCACCGGCTCCGGGCGGCTGTTCTTCTACGACAGCATCAGTCCCATCGTGGACGCCGATTCGGTGGACCGGCAGGTGGCCTTCTGGGCCTCGCGCTACGGCAAATCCACCGGCGGCACGGACGATTACCTCAACTGCCCGCTGGACCGCGCCGCGTACGACCGCTTCGTGGACGAGTTGCTGAAGGCGCAAGCCGCGTCCGCCCACATTCCCGAGGACGATGCGCGCTATTTCGAAGCCTGCCTGCCCATCGAAGAGCTGGCCCGGCGCGGGCGCGACACCCTGCGCTTCGGCCCGATGAAGCCGGTGGGCCTGGCCGACCCGCGCACCGGGCGCCGGCCCTACGCCGTGGTGCAGCTTCGCCAGGAAAACCTGCGGGCCGCCAGTTTCAACCTGGTGGGTTTTCAGAATCACCTGAAGTTCGCCGAGCAGGCGCGCATCCTGCGTCTCATTCCGGGCCTGGAGCGCGCCGAGTTTCTGCGCTTCGGGCAGGTTCACCGCAACACCTACATCAACGCCCCGGCGCTGGTGGCGCCGACCCTGCAATTGCGCTCGCGGCCGGAGGTGCTGTTCGCCGGCCAGATTTCGGGAGTGGAGGGCTACGTGGAATCCATCGCCACCGGGTTGGTGGCGGGGATGCACGCCGCCGCCCTGGCGGAGGGAGAGCAGCCCCGCGGCCTTCCGCGCGAGACGGCCCTCGGTTCGCTGTGCCATTACGTGGCCGGCGCCGATGCCCGCAATTACCAGCCCGCCAACATCACCTTCGACCTTCTGCCGCCGCTCGACGAAGCCACCCGCCTGCGGCTGCGGCACGATAAGCCGGCGCGCCACGCCGAAGTCTGCCGGCGCGCGCTGGAGGCCCTGGACACTTACAGGCACGCGCATGTCTGAGACGGTTTCCGAAATCGCGCGGCAGATCGAGCGCTATTTAGAGGAACTCGCGCGCGGCGGCGCATCGTCCCACACCATCGCCGCCTACGGCACGGACCTGCGGCAATTCCTGGAGTTCCTGGCGCCGCCCGGTGCGAAGGAAGGGGAAGCCGCGGCGAGCGCGCCCGATCCCGCCGCCATCGATTTGCTGCGGTTGCGCCACTGGCTGGCCTCGCTCTACCAGCAGGAACTGACGCCCGTCAGCATCCGCCGCAAGCTGGCCGCCGTGCGCGGGCTGTTCGGTTTCCTGCTGCGCGAAGGCCTGGTGAAGGTGAACACCGCACGCCTGCTGCGCACGCCCAAAGCGCCGCAAAAACTGCCCGAGGTGATGACCGCCGAACAGGCCAACCGCCTGGTGGACGCCGTCGCGGCGGGCAAGCTGGAACGCCCCTATCCGGCCCGCGACCGCGCCATCTTCGAAGTGCTCTACGGCTGCGGGCTGCGGGTGAGCGAGCTGACCGGCTTGAACCTGGAAGATGTGGACCGCGCCGAAGGCTGGCTGCGCGTGCGCGGTAAAGGCAAAAAGGAGCGCCAGACGCCGCTGCCCGGAAAAGCCGCCGAGGCCCTGGAGCGCTACCTCTCCGCGCGCGCCGTGGTGCGGGGAGAAACCGCCGTCTTCCTGAGTTACCGCGGCAAGCGCCTCACGCGCGCCAGCGTGGCCCAGATCGTCAAGCTCTACGCCACGTACCTGGCCCAGGACCCCTCGCTCCACCCGCACAGCTTCCGCCACGCCTACGCCACCCACCTGCTGGCCGATGGCGCCGACCTGCGCGCCATCCAGGAACTGTTGGGCCACGCCCGCCTCTCCACCACCCAGCGGTATACGCAGGTTTCGCTCACCGGCCTGATGGCGGTGTACGACAAGGCGCATCCCAAAGCCTGACGGGCCGCGGGAAGTGGGTCAAGTGAAAGATCCGAGCCGTTACGCGGAGAGGCTGCCGCGTGTCGAGGCGGTGTTTCCCCGAGAGGGGCGACGCTTTTCCCACCTTAAAATTTGCAAGCAGGTACCAAGCGTACTATATCGCCTAAAACAGTTCATAATAAAGAGCTTGTTCGCAGGCCCACGAACGCGATCGCGCCACGGAGGGTCTCGTCAAGTGCTTTTTTGTACTAGTCGTCATATAATAGAACGCCAAGCATGGAGTCACACTCAGGCCTCGCTTGGGAGGGGAATTCCCAAATGAAGCGTCGCGTTAGAACTGGGCTCGTCAGCCTAATGCCGATCCGTAGCAGCATACGTCTATCGGCCAGGATTGGCTTTTCGGCTGTCTTGGCCCTTTCGACCCTGGCTCTCTCCGCCCGCGCGAATAATATTATTGTCAACGGCAACTTCTCGTCCACGACGGATATAGGCTCGTACTCAGGCACCAGCGGCCAGTTGGGCTACAACATTAATGCCACGGGCTGGACGATCCTGAACAGCGGGTACGATTTTGTCTTCAATTCCGCCGCGAACGCAGAGACCGGTACTACCGGCGTGGATGGTTCCCTTAGCCTCTGGGGTCCCGATAGTCCCGATGGCGGCTCGCAGAATGACTTCAGCGACATCCCTGGCGGCGGCAACTTTGTCGGCGCCGATGGCGCATACGAGGTTGGCGCGATTACGCAGACGGTCAACGGCCTGGTCGTCGGCGACACTTATACCCTGGGCTTCTGGTGGGCAGCGGCGCAACAGGCTGGCTACACCGGCGGCACGAGCAGTGAATGGACCGTCACGTTGGGGACCCAGTCGCATTCCACGGTCGCGGAGAACATCCCCAGCGAGGGCTTCAGTGGCTGGATGTACCAGACGTTTAGCTTCACCGCGACCAGCGCCTCCGAAACGCTCTCTTTCCTGGCCACCGGCACACCGGGTTCTACCGAACCGCCGTTTGCGCTGCTGGGCGGTGTCACGCTGGGTGTCCCGGAGCCGGGATCCTGGATGCTGGTGATCGCGGGCCTGATGGTTGTTCTGGGTGCGCCCGGAGCCAAACGATGGCTTAAAAGCCGTTCGCGCGCCTAAGCGGGATTGCGGCCCGCCCGGTATCGGAGGCGGCGTCCGGAAAGTTGCTGCATCTGTTTTGAGATGCCTTTTTGGGGTCTGGCATGGAGACCATCCAACATCTGCAAAGCCGCCTGGTTCCATTTGCCACCGACGTTTTCCGGCTGGCCCTCTGGTTTTTGCTGATCATGGTGATTTTCGTGCCGCTCGAAAGGCTCTTCGCGGTGCGCCGGCAAAGGGTCTTTCGCAGGTTGTTTCTGCTCGACGTCGGCTATTACATTCTGAATAATTTCCTGCCCAAGCTGATCCTGGCCGTGCCCATGACGGGTATTGCGTGGGGCCTTCGTCACCTCGTACCGGATGGGCTGCACGCCTGGGTGGCGGGCATGCCGTTGGGGTCGCGCCTGGCGGCAGCCCTGGTGGTCGGGGAATTCGGCTTTTACTGGGGGCATCGCTGGACGCATGAGATTCCCCTGCTGTGGCGCTTTCACGCCATCCACCATAGCGCGGAGGAGATCGACTGGCTGGTCAGCAGCCGCGGGCATCCACTTGACCTGGTCTTCGTGCGGCTGTGCGGGTTTGTCCCCATGTATGCGCTGGGTTTGGGCCAACCAACCATGGGGCAAAATCTGGACCTGGTGCCCCTGCTCATCATACTCATCGGTACGGTCTGGGGCTTTTTCATTCACGCCAATCTGCGCTGGCGATTGGGCTGGTTTGGGCTGCTGGTATCCACTCCCGCCTTTCACCATTGGCACCACACCAATGACGAGCACGTCAACAAAAACTATGCCTCGATGTTGCCCATCATGGATAAGCTGTTCGGCACCTGGTACATGCCCAAAAAGCAGTGGCCACCGAAATACGGGATTGACACTCCCGTGCCCTCCAATCTAGCAGGGCAACTCCTCGATCCCCTGCTGCCGGGCGGCTATGCCCGCCAGTTACCGGATGCAATCGGCGCCACTATCCCGGAGTAGCGGCTTCCGGGGTTGACGCTGCGGCGCCGGCGACTTACACGGTGACGCCGGCGGAGAACGCCGACAGTGTCACACCCGCCAGGCCGGGCGGCGGCGCTTCTGTGCTATACAACGGTACTTGCGAGACCATGGCCTGAAACAGGAGTTCCTCCCCATGCTGCGCCTGGCCGCGCCGCTGGCGCTGGCGGAGCTGGGGTGGATGGCCATGGGCATCGCCGACACCATCATGGCCGGCCCGCTGGGCGCGGCCGCGGTGGGCGCAGGCACGCTCGGCAACATGGTCTATTACCCCGTAGTGGTGAGCGGTATCGGCCTGCTGCTGGGCATGGATACGCTGGTGGCGCAATCCTTCGGGGCCCGCGATCCGCGCGATTGCCGGCTCACCCTGATCTCCGGATCGTGGCTCGGCGTGCTGCTGATGGCGCCGCTGATGCTGCTGATCTGGGCCTCCATTCCGGCGCTCTCGGCCGCCGGCGCCAACCCGCGCGTCATGCGGCACTGCGCGCCATACATGCTGGCGCTGGTCTGGAGTATTCCGGCCATGGTCGCGTTCACCGCACTGCGCCGCTATTTGCAGGCGGTGAACATCGTCAAGCCGGTGACCTTCGCGCTGGTCAGCGCCAACCTGGTAAACCTGCTGGGCGACTGGGTGCTGATGTACGGCCACTGGGGGGCGCCGGCGATGGGCCTGGCCGGCTCGGGCTGGTCCACGTCGCTCTCGCGCGTGTATATGGCCGCGGTGCTCGGGGGCGCGGTTTTATGGAACGAACGCCGCACCGGTAACCGGTTGTTCCATCTTTCCTGGAAGCCCGATTTCGTACGCATCCAGCGCTTGTTCGGGCTGGGACTTCCGGCCGCCGGGCAGATCGCCTTCGAGGGAGCGCTCTTCGGAGTGGTGACGGTGCTGGTGGCCCGGTTGGACGAGGTTTCGCTGGCCGCCCACTCGATTGCCGTGCAGGTCATCTCCACCACCTTCATGGTGCCCCTGGGCATCAGTTCGGCCGCCGCCGTGCGCGTCGGTCAGGCCCTGGGACGCCGCGACCCAGCAGGCGTCGCGCGCGCCGGTTGGACCGCCCTGTTGCTGAGCGGGTTGTTTATGGGATCGGCGGGCGTGTTGCTGGTGGCCGCGCCCGGCGCCGTGGTGCGCCTGTTCATTCGCGATCCCGCGGTGGTGGCCGCGGGCACGCCGCTGCTGCGCATCGCCGCCTTTTTCGAATTGTTCGATGGCTTCCAGGTGGTGGCCACCGGTGCGTTGCGCGGCGTGTGCGACACGCGCTCCCCGATGCTGGCGCACCTGGCCGGCTACTGGGGCATCGGCATGCCGGTGGCCTGTGTGTTGTGCTTCGTTTACGGCTGGGGCGCGCCGGGCATCTGGATCGGGCTGAGCATCGCCATCATCCTCATCGGCAGCGCACTGCTGGCGGTGTGGCGGAAGCGCGCCGCCTGGTAGACGGGTCGGGCGGTTTGTAAAAATCCGCGACTCGATTTTCAAAACGGTTGCCGCCAATTCGTAGTCTGTAGTACCATTTCCCCAATTGCCAGCTTTCAAGGAGGGGTTTTCTCGATGCGTTCAGTCGCCACGTTCGTTCTCTATTTGTCCGCCTGCACGGCCGGATTGGCTCAAGTAACTACCACCGCCCGCATGGATGGAGTGGTTACCGATCAGCAGAATGCAGTGGTTCCGGGCGCCCAGGTGGCGGTTACGCGAACCGGAACCGGCCAGGTTTTTCACGCCGTGACCGATGAAAAAGGCTATTGGGTGCTGCCCAGCCTGACTACCGGCACGTACAAGGTGGAGGTAAGCCACCCGGGCTTCAAGGTGGTCACCAACGCCAACGTTGTACTGGATGCGGGCGTGCCGGCTACCGTCAACGTCAGCCTGGAGGTGGGGAACGCCACCGAAACCGTGGAAGTCAGCGCCGGCGCCACCGTGGTGCAGTCCGATTCCGCCACCGTCAGCTCCACCTTGCAGGGCACCCAGGTCAACGATCTGCCGTTCACCAGCCACAACGTCACCGAGTTGATCGCCAGCCAGCCCGGCACGCAGAATCCCGATGGCGTCCGCTACGCCACCATCAACGGCCTGCCGCAACCGACCATTAACATCACTATCGACGGAATCAACGTCCAGGACAACGACACCAAAAGCAATCCGGACTCTGTATTCAACGCCGTCCAGCCGCGCACCCAGGCCATCGAAGAGATGACCATGAGCACCGCGGCCGCCAGCGCCGACGCCCTGGGCGAGGGCGCCGTGCAGATCAAGTTCGTCACCAAGAGCGGCAGCAACCAGTTTCACGGCGGACTCTACGAAACCAATCGCAACTCCTTCTTCGAGGCTTGCGCGTTTTTCAACTGCCTGGAGGGCATCGCCAAGGACCGGATCAACCTGAACGAATACGGCTTCACCATCGGCGGGCCGATCAAGAAGAACAAGCTGTTCTTCTTCGAATCGTTCGAGTTTTTCGACCTGCCGCAATCGTTCCCCGAAACCGGCATGTGGCTGACTCCGGCGGCGGCCAGCGGCATCTTCACCTACAACGCCGGCGGCGTGGTAAAGACGGTCAACCTGTTCACCCTGGCCGCCCAGGAGAATCCCGCGCTTCCGTCCAGCGATCGCCCCTTCCCCACGGTTGCCGATCCCACGCTGGCCAAAACCTACGCGCTGATCAACCAGCTCACGTCGAGCGGAACCGAAGTCAGCCGCATCGTGACCAATAACGACTACAACCGGTACAATTTCTCCTCCAACGCGCCGGCCGTCAACAACCGCAAATTCCAGACGACACGCATGGATTACAACCTGACTGAAAAGCACCACCTCGACTTCGTGTGGAACTATCAGGTCAACGACCGTACGCCGGACGGCTTGAACCTGGAATACCGGATCCTGCCGGGCACCGGCACGCAGTTGGGATCGAATGCCCTGGAAGGCCAGTACGGCCTCAACTGGACCGGCAGCATCGGCCTGCGCTCGGTGCTCGGGCCGAGCCTCACCAACGAACTGACGGGCGGCATTCAGGGCGGCACCAACGCGCTCGGCGACGGACTTTCGCCCAGCGATTACGGGATCTGGAACGGCAACCTGGTCAGCTTCGCCGGCTACATGACCAATCCGTATAACGGCAACTACACCAATTACGCGCCGCGCAGCACGCCGGTTTATCAGCTCAACGACAACGTGAGCTACCTGAAGGGCAATCACCTGATCAATATCGGCTTCAACTTCACCCAGGTGAACGCCTGGCAGGCGGCGTCCAATTCCTCGCTGCTCAATACGGTCGCGCTCGGGCAGGCCACCGGCGATCCCGACAACACCGGCGCGACCTCCCTGTTCACCACCACGACCCTTCCCGGCGCCAACTCCACGCAACTCAGCGATGCCGCCAATCTGTACGCCATTGTCGCGGGCCGCGTTTCAGCCATCACGAGTTCCTCGGTGCTCGGAGAAACCACCCGGACGTACGGGGCGAACTTCGCCATCGATCGCGATCACATGCGCGAATTCGCAAGCTATATTCAGGACACCTGGCACGTCTCTTCGAACCTGACCCTGACTGGCGGCGTGCGCTGGGATCGTCAGGGTCCCATCGAAAACCTCGACAACCTGTACACCCGGCCGGGTTACGCCGGGTTGTTCGGCGTCTCCGGCGTGGGCAACCTGTTTCAGCCCGGAGTGCTGGATGGCACGGCGCCCGTGTTTTCGCTGGTGCCTCCGGGCGTGGGCGGCTACGACCCGGGCGTGGGCAAGTTCGATCCCACGGTGGGCATCGCCTACCGCATCCCCAATGCCGGCGCTTTCCACTGGCTCACCGGCAACGATGCGGTGTTGCGGGCGGGCTTCAGTATATCGACCATCCGGGAGGGCATCGGCTTCCTGGAAGGCGTCTGGAACGGCAACCAGGGCCGCAGCCTCTCCACCAGCGCCAGCCCCGGCGCCAATCCAACGATCTTTCCCGCCGGCAGCGTGCTCTTTAGCGATTCCTCTTACCCGCACGTGGTGCCCAGTACGGTGGACCCCAGCTTCCCCAATCCCAGCTTCCCGTTGGCGGTGCAGAGCGGGCAAAGCGTGGAAGACTATAATCCCAGCATCAAGCCGGAGTACGTCGAAAGCTGGACCATGGGCTTCCAGCGGCAGATCAGCCAAAACACCGTAATTGATGTCCGTTACGTGGCCAATCACGGCGCGGACCTGTGGCAGGCGGTCAACCTGAACGAAGTGAACGTAGTCGAAAACGGGTTCGCCACCGAGTTCCAGCAGGCTCAGAACAACCTGGCCATTGCCAATGGCATTTCCGTGGCGCAGCTTCTCAATCCCACCACCAAGCTGACGGTCAATAACTACGGCGACACGGGACTGGCGGGACAGGTGCAGGTGCCGATCATCTCGACGGCCATCGGCAGCAACACCGACCAGACCACCATTACGCAACTCCAGCAGGGACAGGCCGGCGCCACCGCCAACGCCATCGCCACCAACGCCACCCGCATGGCCGCCCTGACCAAGGCCGGGTATCCCATCAACCTCTTCCAGGTGAATCCCAACAACGGCGGCAACTCCACCGAGATGACCAACCGCAACAACAGCACCTACAATTCCGGACAGGTCGAGGTGCGCCGCCGCCTCGCCAAGGGCCTGCAACTCCAGGCCAGTTACGCGTTTTCCAAGTCGCTGACGGACGCCAATGAACCCACCCTCCGCGATTGGGGCGGGAACAAAGGTCCCACGACTTTCGATATCCGCAACGGCTTCAAAGCCACCTGGATTTACCAGCTGCCGATCGGCCAGGGCCGCACGCTGCTCCCCGGCGCCCACGGCGTGCTCGGCAAAATCATCAGCGGTTGGGAGATCGCCGGAGTAGGCCGGGTGCAAAGCGGAACTCCTCTCAACCTCGTAAGCGGCCGCGATACCTTCAACCAGAACGATGGCGGGGTGGTCTTGCATAACATCACCACCAAGCAGTTGCAGAGCGAGATGGGCCTGAACTTCACCAGCCAGATCAACTCCAACGGGGTGGTCACCGGCACGGCTTATTACCTGCCGCAATCGCTGATTCAAAACACCCTGGCGGCCTTCGATATCAGCGGCACGTTCAATCCCAGCGCGCCTTACATCGGCCCCTGCAACACCGCCGGGCAGATCTGCAACCAGGTGTTTATCTACGGCCCGTCGCTTTCCAAGTGGGATGTCAGCCTGGTGAAGCGCACGCAAATCAAGGAGCGCCTGAATTTCGAGCTGCGCATCCAGGCTCTGAACGTCTTCAACGATCCGAACATCCTGATTCCCTCCGGCGCGGCCACCGGCGGCAACATCAATGGCACCATCAACAGCTCGTTCGGATCGACCACCACGGCGTTCCGCGATCTGAACAACACCAACGATCCCGGCGCGCGCAGCCTGGAATTCGTCGCCCGCCTGAACTTCTAAGGCGCTTTCTAAAGCGCCCTGCCGGTCGCGCGGCTTCGCTGCGGAGCCGCGCGGCCCGGCGGCCTGCTTCAGCGGATCAAATCGCCATTCAGCCGCCCTTCGGCAATCTGCAAATACGCCGGATTGAGTTCGATGCCCACGAACCGGCGTTCCAGGTTCAGGGCCACCAGCCCGGTGGTTCCAGACCCGATAAACGGATCGAGAATCAGGTCCCCGCGCCCGGACCCAAGCTGGATGCACGGCTCGACCAGCGCCGGCGGAAACGTGGCGAAGTGGGCCTCGGGATAGGGCCGCGTGCGGATATCCCAAACCGTCCGCAGGTTGCGCCCGTTGGGACCGCGCACAGCCTTCGGGTCGTAGCGGTAGCGCTCGCCCTTGCTGAACAGGAACAGATATTCGTGGCAGCGCGTGGGACGATCTTTGACGCTCTCCGGCTGGCAATTGGGCTTATTCCAGATGATGTCCGCGCGCAGGTACCAACCCTCCTTCTGAAGCGCGAAAGCCAGCATCCACGGCACGCCGATGAGATCCTTGGGCTTCAACCCTTCGGGCGTGGGCGGCCGCACGCTCATGGCCCGCACGGGGTTCTTCCTGTCGCCGGCGCGCCACGTACGGCCCCCCGAAGTGTAGGAATCGCCGATGTTGAGCCACAGCGTGCCATCGTCCTTTAAAACGCGCCGCACCCCCGAAAACGCCCTGGCCAGATGCTCGATATACGCGAACACCGATTCTTCGCCGCCAATCTGGCCGGCGATGCTGTAATCGCGCAGAGACCAGTAGGGCGGCGAAGTGACGCAGGATTGGAAAGCCCCCTCCGGCATCCCGGCGAGCACCGATTCCGTGTCCCCCAAAATCAGCGCGGACCCCGCCGCATCCCCGGCAAACAAAGCCGCGATGGACGCCTGGTCTTTGCCATCCAGCCGGGAAACGCCGCGCTCGCCGGCGAAGAAATTCGGCACAAAGGTGATGCGCCGTTCCTCAGCCTCCGCCGGCCGCCCGCCCGTCACCGCTTCATGTGGCACGTTTCGAATATTCTAGCCCGAATCGAGCGTAGATTCACCACAGAGGCACGGAGAACACGGAGGCTTCACGGAGAAGAAAAGGAGTTTTCCTGGTTCTCTCCGTTCTTCCTCCGTGTTCTCCGCGCCTCCGTGGTGAATCCGGCGCTCCACCCCCCTGCTGTTGTACAATGGCTCCACTCTGGAGATTCCTATGCACTCACTACGTCCTGGCGTGTTTCTCGTCCCGGCGGCCTTGGGCCTGCTTGCCGCCGGCGGTTTCGCCCAGCCCTCTTACGACACCGCTCTCAAGAACCTGAAGTTCCGCAGCATCGGCCCCGCCGTGATGGGAGGGCGCACCGACGATTTTGCGGTAGTCGAATCCGACCCGCGCATCATCTACCTGGGCGCCGCCGCGGGCGGGCTTTTCAAAACCGTCAACGGCGGGCAAACCTGGCAGGCCCTGTTCGAGGATCAGCCCAATCCATCCATCGGCGATATCGCCCTGGCCCCGTCCAATCCCTCCATCCTCTACGTGGGTACCGGCGAGGCCAACAACCGGCAGAGTTCCTCCTGGGGCGACGGCGTCTATAAATCCATGGATGCCGGCGCCACCTGGACCCACCTGGGCCTCGAGCAGACTCACCACATTGGCCGCATCGTGGTCCACCCCACCGATCCCAACATCGTCTACGTGGCCGCGTTGGGCGACCTGTGGGGACCCAACAAGGAGCGCGGCGTGTTCATGTCCACCGATGGCGGCGCGCACTGGACCCAGCCCCTGTTCATCAATGAGGACACCGGCGTTTCCGATATCGCCATCGACCCGCAAAGCCCCAATATCCTCTACGCCGCGGCCTATCAGCACCGCCGCACGGTGTTCGGCTACAACGGCGGCGGGCCGGGCAGCGGCCTGTACCGCTCCACGGATGGCGGCCTGCACTGGACTAAACTGGAGGGCGGGCCGAACTCCACGCTGGGGCGCGGCCTGCCGGCTCGCGGCGATATGGGGCGCTGCGCCGTGGAGGTCTACCGCCGCAACACCAACATCGTTTACGCGCTGATCGAGCACGCCACGCTGGGCGGCGTCTACCGCTCCGAAGACAAGGGCGCCACCTGGACGCGCATGAGCGACACCGATCCGCGGCCCTCCTATTTCAGCCAGCTTCGCATCGACCCCAATAACGACCAGAAGATCTGGCTCGGCGGCGTCAACATCTACATGTCCGAAGACGGCGGCCGGACCTTCTCGCAGGCGCGCTTCCGCGACGTCCACAGCGACAACCACGCCATCTGGATCGACCCGGCCAATTCCGACCACCTGCTCTCCGGCAACGACGGCGGCATCTGGGTGACCTGGGACAGCGGGCGCAATTGGGAGCACATCAACAACATTGCCCTGGGCCAGTTCTACGAGGTCTCCTTCGACTATCAGAAGCCCTATCACGTGTGCGGCGGCCTGCAGGACAATTACTCCTGGTGCGGTCCGAGCTCCACCACCCAACCCACCGGCATCGGCAACGACGATTGGATCACCGTGCAGGGCGGCGACGGATTCTACAACCGCATCGATCCCCAGGATCCCAACATCATTTACGCCGAATCGCAGGACGGCAATCTTTCGCGCCGCGACCTGCGCACCAGCGAGGTGAAATCCATCCGGCCGCAGGAGCCTAGCGATGACGCGCCGCGCTACCGCTTCCAGTGGAATTCGCCGTTGATGATCTCGCCGCACAATTCCAAGACGATCTACTATGGCGGCAACCACCTGTTCAAATCCACCGATCGGGGCGACACCTGGACGGTGCTGGGCGAGGACCTCACCACCAATGCCGACCGCGACAAAATGAGTGTCATGGGCAAGACTATGGACCGCGAGGGCGGCGTGCTCTCGCGCGACGATGGCGTGAATGCGTGGCCTTGCATCACCGCCATCGCCGAATCGCCCAAGACCGCGGGCGTGCTGTGGGTGGGCACCGACGACGGCAACGTGCAGATGTCGCGCGACGACGGCAAGACCTGGCAGAACGTGGTTTCGCACATCATGGGAGCGCCCAAGGGCGGCTACGTGAGCCGCATCGAGCCATCCTACAAGGATGCCGGCACCGCCTATATCACTTTCGATAATCACCGCAGCGCCGATTACGGAATCTACATTTTCATGACCAAAAACTACGGCGATTCCTTCATCCGCATCACCGACGGCATTCCGCCCGAAGCCGGCACCGTGCACGTGGTGCGTGAAGATCCCGTGAATCCCAACCTGCTGTTCGCCGGCACCGAGTTCGGCATGTTCGTGACCTTCGATCGCGGCACCATTTGGCGGCGCATGAAGAACGGCCTGCCCACCGTGCCGGTCTTCGACATTCAGATCCAGCCTCGCGAGCACGACCTGATTCTGGCCACGCACGGGCGTTCCATCTGGATCATGGACGACATTTCGGCTCTGGAGGAAATCAACGACCAGGTGCTCACGAGCGATCTGAAACTGTTCGGCGGGCGGCCCGGCATCGAGTGGAAGATGGCCAATTACCGCGGCTTCATGGGAACCAGCAATTTTCTGGCTCCCAACGCGCCCAACGGCCTGACTATCGATTACTTCAGCAAGGCGGCCGGCCCCGTGCATTTGACGGTGACCGACAAATCGGGCAACAAGGTGCGCGAGTTGACCACCCGCGCGCAGGCCGGCGAGATCAACCGGGCCT
>JASHSS010000765.1 GCA_030038565.1 Bryobacteraceae bacterium | reverse complement strand
TTACCATCTCAGGCCAGGCTTCCAATAATCCGTTGCTGGCAGTCTCGAATTAGCTCGCGCCCGTGCGGGCTGCCGCCCCGTGGCGAACGGACCGGTGAACCGCTGACATCTTGATCCCCTTGCCGCCCGGCCGACCCGTAGCCCGCCGGACCGGCGTCGATGGGCCTGCCGCGGCCCGCGCGTTAGGCGCACCGGGGTTCCCGGAGCCCCATCCCTGCCCGCAGACGGCGAAACCCCGCCGCTGCACCTACTTGTGGAGCGTGCCCACCCACCAATACCCCCAAAGTTGGGGGCCGACACCCGCATAAGACGGGTTGAGAGACTGCAGCTTTTCGGCTAACTTTAATTCAAATGACTCGGAAAGCTGTTTGCCTTACGTGCAAAAACAAGGGATGCGTCTCGTATTGCCGTTTCGAGAAGCCCGCGCCACCGCCTGCCAAGCGAAGTGACTGAGGAGCCGTCCTATGCCGAGACTCTATCGCAGCGCCGCCTATCCCCACCACTGGATCGCATACACCGACGAAACCGGCTGGCTTCTGTTCCCGGCGAAAGTCGGCGGTTGGGAAGCCCGCCGGCCCGCCCCCGATCTGCTTCCCGCCGAACTGTTCGAGACTCCCCTGTGGCTGTCCTTCCACACCGGTTTGTGGGAGCAAGTCCAGGAAGAGACGCGCAGCGCCGCGGCGTAAACTCCCGCTCGTGAGCGGGCGCCCTAAGTCATCCGCAACATCAGACAAGTAATATCGTCGTGCTGCCGCGTGACGCCCACGAAAGCGTCCACCGATGTCATGATTCGGCGGATGGCCTCCGCAGCGGTCACCCCGTGGAGCGATTGCACTACCGGCAGCATGCGCTGTTCGCCGTACTCCTGCGCCGCATGGTTTTCGGCCTCCACCAGTCCGTCGGTGAAAATCAACAGCAGGTCGCCACTGGCCATGCTCGCGCAGGCGCATTGATAAACCTGGGCCGCCTGAATGCCCAGCGGCAGGCCGCCCGCTTCCAGGCGCTCGACGGCGCCCGAGGCGTGCCGCAGCACCGGCCAGTTATGACCCGCGTTGACATAGGTCAGAGCGCCGGTGGCCGGTTCCCACTCGGCCAGGAACGCGGTCGTAAACCTCCGGCCCTGGAGGCTCTGCTCGCAGGCGTAGCGATTCACCCGGCTCACCAGCTCGGGAAGCGAACCGGGCAGCGCCGCCAGGGTCCGCAGGCTGGCCTGCAATGTCGCGGCCAGGAGGGCGGCCGGAACGCTCTTTCCGGCCACATCCGCCACGATCAGCAGGAGCCGCCCGTTGGGGCGAAAGAACGCGTCGTAGTAGTCGCCCGCCACCGTGTTGGCCGGACGATTGGCGAAGGCGATATCCGCTCCCGGCACGCGGGGCGCTTCCGAGGGCATGAGCCAGCTTTGAATCTCGCGGGCGATTTCGAGATCGCGCTTCAGCGTCACCCGGTCCGTCAGTTCGAGCGCCAGCAGAACCGTCAAAATCACGCCGGAGTAGAACCGGAAATCTTCGGTCTCAAACTTATTGCCGTTCGACTCAAATCGGAGCGGGGGAAGCAACAACATCACCAGCGCGATCACCAGCAATACCCGGCGGGCAGGCGAGAGTTTCATCGCCATCGCCCAAAACAGCCCTGCGGCGATCCTCCGCACGCGCTTGAAGCGCGACTCTCCGGCCACCGGCTCGCGATCTATATCCTTGGAATAGAACTGGTAACTGGCCTTGGCGTCGGCGCGAAACTGAGCCCAGAGCTGCTGGATCGCGATCCCATCGCTGATCCGGCGCCAGAAGTCTCCCACCTTCCCGCTCATCCAGGTGCCTCTACGCAATTACGCCCTTTCGCACCGCGTACAGAATCAGCTCCGGCACGGTGTGCAGATTGAGCTTTTCCATGAGGTTCCCACGGTGGGTCTCGACCGTGTACAGGCTGACGTTGAGCTGGTTGGCAATCTCCTTATTGGCGCGCCCCTCGGCGATCAGTTGCAGCACCTCGCGCTCGCGCGTGGTCAGCAGCTCGTAGCTGTCTTCGATCTCGCGGTCCTGCAACTGCCGGACGTAGTCTTCCACCAGCATGCGGCTGACCGCCGGGCTGAAATAAGCCTTGCCCGCCACCAGCGCCCGAATGGCCGCGATCAGGTCGCTTTCGGCGGATTCCTTGAGCAGATATCCCTTTGCCCCGGCCTTCAGCGCCCGCAGCACGTAACCTTCGTCGGAATGCATGCTCAGGATCACCACCGCGCAATCCGGCACGCTGGCGCAAATCTGCCGGGTGGCTTCGATGCCGTTCAAATTCGGCATCCCGATATCCATCACCACCACGTTGGGGCGCTCTCGTTGCGCTTGCGCCAGCGCCTCGCGGCCATCGGAAGCCTCGCCGATCACCTGAAAATCCGCCTGCCTCTCCAGCACCAGCCGCAGACCGGTGCGCATGATGGCGTGATCTTCGGCCAGCAGGATGCGAACCGGGCTCATACCGTTTCCGCCTGGACCGTCTGCGGAAGGGGAAGCTCAAAAGAGAGCTGCGCCCCGTGGCCGGGCGAGGATTCGATGTGCAGTGTACCGCCCAGGTTCCGGATGCGCTCCTCCATGCCCAGAATCCCCATGCCCTTCTCCTGCCGCGGCTCGAAACCGCTTCCGTCGTCCACGATCAGCACGTGAATCTGTTTGGCCTCCTGGCGTACCTGGATGCGGACCTGTTTGGCGCCGGCGTGGCGCGTGGCATTGTGAAGGGCTTCCTGCACCACCCTGTAAATGCAGGTGCGGTGTTCGTCCGGCAGATCTTCGGAAACCTCCTCCGCCTCCACCCGGATCTTGATGCCCGTGCGCCGCGCCACCTCGCGCGCCTTCCATTTCAGGGCTGGCACGAGGCCCAGATCGTCCAGCATCGGCGGACGCAGCAGCAGGGAAAGATTGCGCACCAGGCCCACGTTGTTCTCGGCCAGCTTGCGCACGGCCTGCACCCGCTCGTGCAAAGCCGTGTCGCCGGGCGGCAGCGCCTTATCCAGATTGCCCATTTCCATCAGCAGGGCCGCCATGGCGGCGCCGATCTCATCGTGCAGCTCGCGCGAGAGTTTGCGCCGTTCCTCTTCCTGCGCCGCCACCAGGCGGGCCGAAAGGCGGTGCAGTTCCTCGCGCGCCGTCACCACCTCGCGGTAGCGCGTGTCGGATTCCCGCTCCAGGGCCTCCACGCGCTTGATGCTCAGCCACGCCAACGCCGCTCCAAACAGAACGATGGCCAGCGCCGTGAGCAGCAATTCGCGGCGGAAGCCGGCGAACACCCGCGCCACGTCGGCTTCCCCCGCCAGCAGTTGCCGGCTGTCCATGGCGCTGATGCGTTCGGCCATTCGGACAAGTTGCTCGTGCCGCGGCAGCATCTGGTCGCTGATGAATCCGCTGCCGCGCGCCTGGCGTGTGGCCGCATCCCAGTGCAGCACCGGCTCCACGACCGCGTAATACAGCCGCAGGTCGTGCTGGAGCGTCTCGACCGCAGCCGCCTCGGCCGCCGGCAGGTTCTGGCGGTATTCGGCGAGCGCGGTATCCATCTCGGATTCGGTCCTGAGCACGTCCAGGCGGCGTTGTTCGGCCGCCTGGGGGTCCGTGTTCAGCAGATAATCGCGAATGTCCAGGCTGGACCGGTACAGGTCGCTGCGCACACGGTGGAGCAGGTGGTCGCGATCCAGGAACTGCTGGCGGATGCCCACATTCCCGGTCTCCATCTGGGCAAGGGTGCGATTGGCGCTCGAAGCGATCACGATCATCAGCATCAGGACGCTTCCAAAGCCGACCCACATAACGGCCCGGCTGGACATGAGCAGGCGCTTATAGGCGAGGGTGGCGGATTCGCTTAGCGGCATTTGCCTAGATTATAGCCGCCACGCGCGCCTTGTGCCGCCGAACCGGTCTCCAGCGGCCCAGAGAAACGGCGTGGAACGCCAGGGACTACGCCAGCCCCGCCCCACGCTGCCAGCCCCACGCCGCCCGGGGGAACCCGCCACCTGTGAACGGGGGCGCGCTCTTCCTTTTTCCGGCCGGCGAAAGGTCAACCGATGGTAGTTGGGGCCGCCGGTTACCGCTTGCCCGTCAAAAGCTGGAGCACCCTGGGAGAGAGATTCCGGCCGCACAACACGACCGCCGCGCGTCGCCCTTCATATCTTCCGGCCTCCTTGAGGAAGCCGGCCAGGGCCACGCCGGCCGCGCCTTCAATCAGCCAATGCTCTGCCTCCATCGCGCGGCGCATGGCGTCGAGGATCTCAGCCTCCGAGACCAGCACCTGGCGGTCGATCGCTTCCCGGCACAAATCCAGGGTCACCGAATCGGGTTCCAGGCCGCCGGCGGTGCTCTCGGAAAGGGTAGGCTGCTCGGGTACGTCGATCACCCTCCCTGCCTCCAGGCAGCGCGCCAGCACGGGCGAGTTTTCGGCCCAGCAGCCCACGATCTCGGTCGAGGGCGAAACGTGCTTCAGGTAGCCGCCAATCCCGGCGATCAGGCCGCCTCCGCCGACAGCCACGAAGACCGCGTCCAGGCGGGGGATCTGCCGATCGAGTTCCAGCCCGATGGTGCCTTGCCCGGCCACCACCTCGCGATCGTTATACGGTGAAACGAAGACTCGCCCGGACCGCTCCGCCTCGCGCCGCGCGGCCAGTTCGGCGGAAAGCGGATCGGGGCCGCCGGTCCGGATACGCGCTCCCAGCGCCTCTATGCGCCGGGCCTTGGCGGGCGAAACCTGCTCCGACACGTAAACCTCGGCCGCGATGCCGCGCACACGCGCCGCCGCCGCTACGCCCAGTCCGTGATTGCCGTTGGAAGCCGCCACCACTCCCGCGGCGGTTTCGGCCGGGGTCAACCGGGCGATCTTGTGCGACGCGCCCCGGAACTTGAAGCTCCCGGTGTGCTGCTGGTGCTCCAGTTTCAGCCACACCCCCAGATCGGCGGACCACTCCACGGGCGTCTCCCGCACGTATGGGCCAATGCGCTCATAGGCCTCTTCCACGGCCTGGTGGATGGGCGCATCCATAGAAGATCCCGTGGTCAGTGCTTGACCTCCACAATCCGGATGTTGCGAAACATGATGATGGAAAACTGGTCGTGCATCTGCAAGCCGATCGGTCCGGTTTTCGAGCGCTTGGGATCGCCCCCGTGCTCGGCCACCACCCGCCCGTTCAACCGCACGCGGATCAGGTCGTTGCGCGACGAGATGTCCAGGGCGTTCCAATCGTCGTCGTGCTGCGCGTCCTTGGGCGCGTCCACGAAGCCGTAAATGCTGCCCGAGGGATGCGGGTCCGGGAAGCGGTTGTTGATCTGGATCTCGTAGCCGATCTTAGAGGGCGTGCGGGTGTAATCGGGCGGCGTAATGATGGCCCACCGGGCGCGCGACGTGTCGCGGATCGAGACCCCGCTATTGCCGGTGGTCTTGGTCCAATACTCCAGGTGCAGATCGAACTCGCCGAAATCGTTGCGGCGGGTGTAGAGCCAGGATTGCGTATCCACCCAGCTCTTGAAATCGTGCGCGGTCGGGAGCGGTCCGCCGGGCGCCAGTTGCTTGCGCAGGTCGCCGATGCGCTGGCCGAGCAGGGTGCCATCGGCCATCGCCGTCCACTGGCCATCGCCGATGATCTCCCAGCCGTCCAGGTTCTTCCCGTTGAACAGGGGCACACCGTCGGCGGCGCCCAGAGAGCCAGCCAGCGGCAACGCCGCCAACACGGCCAGCGGAATCGAGAGCTGCATGTCTTAAGGTACTATAAGCGCCGCCTGGCGGCGGCCCGCGTCGCCCGCGCCCCCGGGCTTGCACTTCGTCCCTCCAGTTCCTGATACGCTGTACCTTAAGATGCGATTTTTGATCGTTGCCGCTACGCTGGCCATTACCGCCTGCGGCCCCTCTACCGAGGCCCGCTCCATTCCGGAATACGGCTATGAAGTGATCCACACTTATCACCACGATCCGATGGCCTTCACCCAGGGTCTGTTCTACCTGGACGGATTTCTCTACGAGGGCACCGGCCTCGAAGAGCAGTCGTCGATTCGCAAGGTCAAACTGGAAACCGGCGAAGTGCTGGAAAAACGCGACGTGCCGGGCCAGTATTTCGGGGAAGGCATTATAAACTGGAAGGACCGCCTGCTGGAGCTGACCTGGACCACCCACGTCGGGTTCATCTACGACCTGCTCAGCTTTACGCCGAAAAGCCAGTTCGAATACCCCGGCGAAGGCTGGGGACTCACCCAGGACGGCAAGCGGATCATCATGAGCGACGGCACCCCGGAACTGCGCTTCTGGGACCCCGAGACGCTCAAGGAGCTCGGGCGCGTGCGGGTGACGGCCGATGGAGAGCCGGTGAAGGATCTCAACGAGCTCGAATGGGTGAAGGGGGAAGTCTACGCCAACGTGTGGCAAACCGACCGGATCGCGCGGATCAATCCCGCCAACGGCAAGGTAGTGGGCTGGATTGACCTCACTAACATTCTGAGCCCCGCCGATCGCACCGAAGAGACTGATGTGCTGAACGGCATCGCTTACGACGCCAAGGGCGACCGCCTGTTTGTCACCGGCAAGCGCTGGCCCAAACTGTTCGAGATTAAGCTGGTGAAGAGGACGGCGGAGTAAGCGTAACCACAGGCAGGATGCGATTCTTAATCCTCGCCGGGGCGCTGGCCGCGGCCGCTTGCGGCCCTCTTGCGAAAGCCGTCCCATTCCAGAATACAGTACGAGGTAATCCACACCTACCCCCGCGACCCCTGGCCTTAACGTAAGGCCTGTTTTACCTGGATGGATTCCTTTACGAGGGCACCGGAATTAATGACCAGTCGTCGGTTCGCAAGGTCCAACTGGAGACCGGCGAAGTGCTGGAGAAGCGCGATCTCTCGGGCAATTATTTCGGGGAAGGGATTGTGAATTGGAAGGATCGCCTGCTGGAGCTCACCTGGACCACCCAGCCATCATCATGAGCGACGGCACCTCGGAATTGCGTTTCTGACCCCGAGACGCTCCAGGAAGAGGGGCGCGTGCGGGTCACCGCCGATGGCCAGCCGGTCGAGCGCCTTAACGAGCTGAGTAGGTCAAAGGCGAGGTGTATGCCAATGTGTGGCAGACCGACCGGATCGCGCGGATCGATCCCGCCAGCGGCAAGGTGGTGGCCTGGATCGATCTCGGGGGCCTGCTAAACCCTTCCGAGCGCCGCTCGCCGGACAACGTGCTCAACGGCATCGCCTACGACGCCGCGGGCGACCGCCTGTTTGTGACTGGGGAAACGCTGGCCCAGGCTGTTCGAGATTCGCCTGGTGAAGAAAACCGGGCCGTAGCCGCGCCCGCGCCGCACCCGGCCTCGTCGCGAGAATTACAATAGAACAATGAAAGTCGCCCTTCTCAGCCTTTTGACCTTCTCGCTCTCCCTCTCGGCCCAGCCGGTGAGCGGCCGCGAGGCGCTCGAGACCGACCTGCAGTACCTGCACAGGCCGGCGCCCATCACGCCGGAGTTCATCGGGCAGGTGGGGACGCACATTCTGATGATGGCCCAGAAAACCCACGCGCCGAAAGCCCCGACCGTCCAGCAGTTCGCCCAAGGCCTGGTGACTGCGCTGGCCGGCCATTCTCCGGCCCAGCACGAGACCGATGGGATGGCCGCGGATATCGAGCAGACCCTCCAGAGCGCCGGAACTTCCACGGTCGGTTTCGAGGGCGCCGTCCGAGACTTCGAGAGGCGGCTGATGCGCGCGGCAGTGCCGGCGGTGCGCGCGCATCTGGTGGCCTCCAGCCTGGAGCGGATCGGCAGAGAGGTTCGCGGCCCCGAAGACGCTCCGGTTAAGTAAGCCGGCCGCGGCGACCGCTTGATCATCGGCGACTACAGCCTTCCCGAACATCGGCCGGCCACGGGTTGCGAATCGTGCCGCCGCTCGATAGTCCCAGCGGCGTGAATCGCCATCGGTTTACGCTTTCACCCCACGTCCGGCAGCAGGAACCGCGCCGGTCGTGCAGCCGCCTGGGCCACGCCTTCCGCCGCCAGATACCCGCTGCGCACCGCGCCCTCCATGGTGGCGGGCCAGCCGGTGCGGGTCCAATCGCCTGCCAGAAAGACCTTCGGCAGACCCGATTCCGGTGTGGGCCGCAGGCTCTCGGTTTCGGGCGCCGCGGAAAACGTGGCGCGCTGCTCCTTGATCACCCGCGACTTCAGCAGGTTGGCGTCCTTGACGCGCGGAAAGTACAGGCGCAGGTCGCCGATGGCGATATCCACAATCTCCTGCCGCGAGAGGTTGGTCAGGTCGCGCGACGCGCTCACCACCAGTTGCAGGTAGCGCCCGGCTTCTTTGTTGAACATCCATTGCATGGTGCGGTCGAGCAGCGTGGCGTGCGGCAGCGTGGTGATCTCGCGATCGAACCACAGGTGTACCCCGGTGATGGGGGAATGCTCGAAGCGCGGCGTCTCCAGGCCCACGGCTTCCAGGCGCTCGAAGGGTAGCGCGCAGATGTAATGATCGGCGGTGCGGCGCTCGCCCGCCACCGTGAAGCCGCCTTCGTCGATGCGCTCCACCGGGCAGCGAAAGTGAAATTGCACGCTCCCCAGCCGCTTCCACGCGGCTTCACTGTAAAGCTGGCCCAGGGGCACCGAGGGGATGCCCATCTCATAGGAATCGGCGCGCGCCAGAAAGCCCAGCCAGAACACCTGGAAGCCATGCATCGCGGCCATGCGGTCCAGGTCTTCATTCACCGCGCTGACCAGCACCTGGCGCCAGAAACGGTCGATGGCGTGCGGCGTCTGGCGCTTCTGCAGCAGCCAGTCGAGCATGCTGATGCGGTCCAGGTCCTTGCGTCGGGTGCGTTCCCGGCGCAGGGCCAACAGGGCGCGGGCAATGCCGGTCTTATCGGCGCGGCTCAGGCAGTGCATGCCCAGGAAGGCGCCCATGAAATGGAAGGGAGCCGGAAGCCGGCCGCGGCGCAGCACCGAAATTCGCCCGCCAGGTTCCAGGAAATAGAACTCGCGGTAGAAACGTATGCGGTCGCGCACGCCCAAACGCTCGTAGAAATTTAACAGGTTGACGCAACACCGCAGCAGAATATGCTGGCAGTTGTCGATCGTCTCGACTTCTTCCGCCGGCCCGTTTTTCGAGTCCACCGGAATTGTGTAAGAGGTCGCGCGTCCGCCCAGAAACGGGCGCGATTCAAAGACTTCCACCTGGAAGCCGGCTCCGCCCAAGGCCGCCGCCGCCGCCAGCCCGGCCAGCCCGCCGCCGGCGATCAGAACCTTGGGCACATAGCTGTTGGTGTCCGGCACGTAAAGGTTTTTCCGTTCGCTTTGACAGATAGACGAAGATTCCGCCGTTTAGTTCCTACGATTCTCGGCGCCCGAGCAGAGCCCTGATCGTGTCCATACTATCGGCCTCTTCCGCGCGCTTGTCGTGCCGCCAGCGCGCCATGCGGGGAAAGCGCACGGCGATTCCCGAGCGGTGCCTCGAAGATAGCTGAATCCCTTCGAAAGCCAGTTCGAAAACCAGTTCCGGTTTCACCGCGTGCACCGGCCCGAAGGTCTGAATGGTATTGCGGCGCACAAACTCATCCACCGCGCGAATCTCCTCGTCGCTCAGGCCCGAGTAGGCCTTGGCGAAGGGAACCAGCTTGCCCTGTTCCCAGATGCCGAAGGTGTAGTCGGTGAACAGGCTGGCCCGCCGCCCGCTGCCGGGTTGGGCGTAAATCAGGACCGCATCCACCGAATAAGGGTCGATCTTCCATTTCCACCAGTCGCCCCGCCGCCGCCCCACCCGGTAGGGCGATCCCCGGCGCTTGAGCATGAAGCCTTCCACCTTGCGGGCGCGCGATTCGCCGCGCACCGCCCGCAACCCCTCCCAGGAGGCCGCTTCCACCACCGGCGAAAGCGCCAGCGCGGCCGAGCGCGGCGCCAGCGCTTCCAGTTGCGCGCGCCGCCATTCCAGCGGGCGCTCACGCACGTCCTGGCCGCCCAGTTCCAGCAGGTCGAAAGCCATCAGCGCCACCGGCACATCCGCCAGAATGCGCGCCCCCAACGCCTTGCGCCCGATGCGCCGCTGCATCTGCGCGAACGGCAGCGGCGCCCCGTCTTTCCAGGGCAGCAACTCGCCATCGATCGCCGTGCCGTCCGGCAACAGTGCGGCCATGGCTTCCAGTTCGGGAAAGCGCCCGGTCATGAGTTCTTCGCCGCGCGACCATAGGAACACGCTCGACTGCCGCCGGATCAATTGCGCCCGGATGCCATCCCACTTCCATTCCACCTGCCATCCGGCGGGGTCTCCCAACTCCTCCACGTCCCCCTCCAGTGGATACGCCAGAAAAAAGGGGTAGGGACGCGAAATATCGGCCTCGGCGACTTCCGGAGCCTCCAACTGCCGCCAGAACGCGGCGGAGGGCTGCCAATCCCCCATCAGCCGGTGGGAGACCGTTCCGGCCGAAAGTCCGCTGAGCGCGGCGATGGCGCGCACCACCAGGTTCTGCGAAACGCCCACCCGGAATTCGCCGGTGATCAGCTTGTTCCAGACGAACCGCTGGGCTTCATCCATCTCGCGCCAGGCGGCTATCAGGCGGGCGCGGCGCGTGGCGTCATCGGACTGGGCCAGCGGCAACAGCCGCGACTCCACCCAGTACTGCAGGGGAAGATCCGCCGCAGGGTCTGCGGGGCGCCCGGCAGCATCGCTTGCCGAAGGGCTGGCCGGCAGCAGCAACGCGATGGTCTCGGCGAAATCGCCCACTGCGTGGTAGCAATCGGCGAACAGCCACTCCGGGACATCCGCCTCAGCCATGGCCCACTCGGCCAGTTTGCGCGATTCCAGCAACCGCTTGGGCCGCCGCCCGATCAGAAAATGAACCGCCCAGGCCGCGTCCCCGGGCGGCGCCGCGCGCAGATACCCCGTGAGCGCCTCGATTTTGGCGTTGGTGCTGGTGGTCTCGTCCAGCTTCCGGTACAGCTCCGCGAAAGCCTTCACCTCTCGCCCTCCGCGCCTGCGTGCCGCCCGTCAATCGGCGCAATCCATTCCGAGCCGCGCCCAGGCGCGTGGTCAAGCCTACCCGTCACTGCCCTGAAGAGGCGGCGACAAACCGCGGTGGGACAGGCCTTCAGCCTGTCCAGGGCAGGCTCGGTGGGCCGCAGGCCCATGGCCCGTCTTCTTCCGGTTGCCGCCCGCAGGCCGACGCTGCAGTAAGGCTCCCGGCACAGCCCGGCGAAGGCCCTCACGCTTCATCCTCCCCGTACTGCGCCTCGACGGCCACCGCTGTTCGCCCATGCTCCACCAGCCAGCGCACCAGTGGAGCGGGCTGGCGGTGCATTACCCACACGGTTTCGGCGCGCGTGGCGTCGATTACCGCCAGCAGGGCCGGCCAATCCGCGTGGCTGGAAAGCACGAATCCGCGATCCAACGCCCGCCGCCGCCGTGGGCCGCGGATGCGCATCCACCCCGAAGCCATAGCCGTCGAAGCCTGGTCCCACCGCCGCATCCACGAATCTCCCTGGGCCGATGGCGGCGCCAGCACCAGCGCCGGTCTGCCATCGGCCTCCGGCGCCAAGCCGGCTAGCGAAATGCCTTGGGCGCGGTAATGGCGGTTGAAACGCTCGATCTCGGGATGCGCGTGAATCGGCCCGATGGAGCCATCCAACGTGGTCAGCAGGCGCTGCGCCATGCCGAGCGGCTGCGCAAATAGCACGCTCGACCGGCCTGCCTCGCAATTGGCGCGCCACCACGCCTGGACAGAATCCAGCGCCTCATCCTCCGGCGGCCAGCGGAAAATCGGCAGTCCGAAACTCGCCTCGGTGACGAAGGCTTGACAGAGCAGCGGCTCAAAGGGTTCCGAGGCCGGGTCGGGCGCGGTTCGGTAATCGCCCGAGACCACCCACACTTCCCCGCCCTGTTCGATGCGCACCTGCGCCGATCCCAGTATGTGTCCGGCGGGGTGCAGCGATACCCTTGCGCCGCCGATCGTCAATGGCTGGCCATAGGGGAGCGCTTCGACCGCCGCTTCGGCCCCCAGCCATTCGCGAAGCAGCGCCACGCCGCTCGCGGCCGTCAGATAGCCGCGCGAACCGGCTTGGGCGCGGTCCGCGTGGGCGTGCGTAATCACCGCGCGACCCACCGGCCGCCAGGGGTCGATGTAAAAATCGCCCGCTGCGCAATACAGGCCGTGCGGGCCCAGTTCCAGGAGCGCCACGCCGCTTACCGCGCGGCCGGCAGGATTACCGTGCGGCCTGTGCGAATGGATTCGCGTGCGGCATCCAGAATTTCCACCACGATCACATTGTTCTCGAGCGAGCTGAGTCCCTCGGGTTTGATCCTGCCGCGCGCCACCGCGGTCAGGTACGAAATCGAATCCCGCTCGTCCGCCGGCAATTCCGCCAGGGCCGTGCGCACGTCTTCGGGCTGTCGCTCCTCCATCTTCACCCGCAGATTGTTGCCGCCCGTGGCGATGGCGTATCCGCGCTCGCCGTACACCTCGAAATCCTTGCGGCTGAAAGGCCAGTCCCAGGACGCCTCGATCACTCCCTGCGTTTTGGGGTAGTCCAGCAAGATGGTGGCCTGATCGTCCACGTGCGCGTAAATGCCGGGCTTGGTCGTCTGCGCCAGGGCGGTGACCTTTTGGGGCCGCTGATTGTCCATCAGCCAGGTCATCAGGTTGGCCCCGTAGCAGCCGAAATCGAACAATGCGCCGGCGCCGTTCTTCACCGGATCGGTGAGCCACGCCAGAAATTCCGGCTGCACGTGGATTTCTTGAGGACCCTGGTGTCCGTCCATCGCCACCATTCGTCGAATTTCACCGACAGACGCCTTCTCTCCCTTGAACAGCTTGTATATTTCGGCGTGGCTGCGGTACCAGGTGGTCTCGTAATTCACAATCACGGGCGTTCCGGTGCGCCGGGAAGCCTGCTGGATGGCGCGCGCCTGCTCCATGTTGACTGCCAGGGGCTTCTCCATCATCACTGGAATGTGTCGCTGCGCGCACGCCTCCACAACCATGGCATGGTCGAAGGTGCTGGTAAAAGTGGCCACCGCTTCCGGCTTTACCGTGTCCAACATTTTGCCCAGGTCGGTGAACAGGAGGCTGGCGGGGAACCCGTTCTGCTGCCGGTTGGCGTAGCGCACGCCCAGGGCGGCGTCGGGATCCCAGACCCCTACCAGCTGCACCTCCGCCGGCCGGCGCAAGGCGGTCGCGAGAAACCCTGAAACATGGCCGTGAGCCAGTCCGGCGATCGCCAGGCGCAGCGGGCGCGCGGGAGTGCCGCTGGAAGATTGCGCGGCGGCCGCCACAGGCAGCCACCACAAACTCATCAGAGTACGGAGCATGTCTTGAATGTACCCGATGCGGGCGGGCGGCGGGAAATCTCTCCGCGCGCCGTAAAATTTTGGAACTCTTTATCCGCCAGGGCCTTGCGTAACCAGCGCCTTTCGCGATGCATCTCTTTACACACCATGAGTTTCACACGACGGGGCCTGCTGGGAGCGCTTCCCCTGCTGCCCACGCTCAAGCTGCTTCGTGGACAGCAGCAGGGCCAGGATTCCAAGGCAGATCAGAACCCCACCTTCTCCGCCGGAGTCAAGGTGGTCAACCTGTTCGCCACGGTTCGCGACAAACAGGGCGCGATTGTTAAAGATCTCACCAAGGACGATTTTACCCTCGAAGAGGACGGCCGGCCCCAAGTGATCAAATACTTCTCCCAGGAGAGCAATTTGCCGCTTACCGTGGGACTGCTGGTGGATACCAGCGGCAGCACCCGGCGTGTGCTGCCCGACGAGCGGATGGCCGCGTACCGCTTCCTGGAGCAGACCTTGCGCGACAAGGGACAGGACATGGCCTTCCTGATCCACTTCGATTTCGAAGTGGAGCTTCTGCAGGATTTGACCTCATCGCGCCAGCGGTTGGAAAACGCCCTTGACCAGTTGGAGACTTCCGACGGCCGGGGCCTGCAACGCCGTGGGCAGGGGGGCGGTGGATATCCCGGGGGCGGTGGCGGTTACCCCGGCGGTGGAAGGCGCGGCGGGGGTACCTGCCTCTACGACTCGGTACTGCTGGCCTCGGACGAGATTCTGAAGAAACAAGCCGGCCGCAAGGCCGTCATCCTGCTCACCGATGGCGAAGACAACGGCAGCCGGGTGAGCCTCTCGCAAGCAGTCGAATCGGCCGAGCGGGCCGATACGCTGGTCTACTCCATCCTGTTCCAGGATCCCGATATGAACTTCGCCCCGGGCGGTTACGGCCGTGGCCGCTGGGGCCGCCCGCCTATGGGAGGCATGGACCGTCCCGATGGCCGCAAAATCCTGCAGCAGATTTCGCGCGAAACCGGGGGCCGTTTCTTCGAAGTATCCCACCGGCTCCCGATACAGAAGGTCTTCGAGGCAATTGAGGAAGATCTGCGCAACCAGTACAGCCTCGGCTATACTCCCGACCGCACCGACAATAGCGGAGAGTATCGCCGCATCCACCTGTCTACGAAGCAAAAGGCCCTGATCGTGCAAACCCGCGAAGGCTACTTCCCGACCTAGCGGCGACGCTCGTCACCGGCGCGTGCTGCGGGCGTTCGCCGTTCGCGGCGGCGGCACGGACGCGAACGCGGCATGGACCCCTTGCGGAGATGCAATCGAAGTATCCACCATGCGGGCCATGGCATAGGCCGGCATGTCCTCGGCCTCTTTGAAAAACGCCAGCGCCCTGAAGGTGGAATCGAATTCCACCCGGATCAGGTCGCCGCCCCGCACCTGCCCGGTGGCCATCAGATTCGACAGCGGATGGACCAGGTTGCGTTGAATGGCTCGTTTCAGGTGGCGCGCGCCGTACTTCAGGTCGGTGCCTTCCCGCAAAAGAAAGTCCGACGCCTCGCTGGTAAGTGAGAAGACAAAAGGCGCGCTATTGGCGGAGCTCAGCAGGCGGTGCTGCACCATGGTCAATTCCAGGTCCAGGATTTTGCGCAACTCCGGCTCACCCAGCGGCCGGAACACCACCGTTTTATCGATACGGTTCATGAATTCGGGAGTAAACTTATGCCGCGCGGCCTCAACCCCGGCGCGCGAGATCTTGTCATTGAGCTGATCGTCGGTAACGCCGGCGGCCCATTGGCGCTCGCGCTCACCGGCGGCGAAGCCCAGATTCGGCCGCATGATCGAGTTCATTTCGGCGGCGCCGAGGTTGCTCGTCATGAAGATGAGGGCGCGCGAAAAATCCACCCGCCGGTTGTCGCCCAGCGTCAAGGTTGCCTTGTCCAGGATTCCCAGCAGCAGGTTCCACAGGGCGTCGCTGGCCTTTTCGATTTCGTCGAAAAGTACAAAGCTGAGCTTAAGTTCCTCGGTGTGGTACTGATTGAGCACTTCCTGGCTGAGCAAAGGATGGGTCTCGCGGTGCCCCAGGTATCCGGGAGGTGAACCGATCAGTTTGGCGATCTCGTGACTGTGCTGGAACTCCGCGCAATCGATCTTGATCACCGCGCGGGCGTCCCCCATCAGGCTTTCGGCAGCAGCTTCCACGGTCCGGGTTTTCCCTGATCCCGTCGGCCCTAGGAAGAGGAAAGTGCCGATCGGGCGACCCGGACTCGACATACCCACCAGATCCGTCTGGTAGATCTCAATGATTTGTTGGATGGCTTCATCCTGTCCAATTACGCGTTTGCGAAGGTCAGTCTCGAGTTTTCCGGCTTCCAAGCCGGTCTGCGCCGGATCCAGTCGTTTGTTCGCCTGTGCTATCATCCTTCTCCCCCTGTGGATTCCTAATTCCACCAGTGCCATCACCCTTAAACAAGCAAGTAACGTGCCACAAGGAGTTGGATAGCCAGGCACGCAGTATTTACCTCAAACCGCGTGAGATCGGTTACTTTCGCGGACGCGAGGGGCGAACTTCCACAGTACTGACCATGGTCCGCGTCGGCATCTTCAGAACCAAGGCGACAATCTCGGCGATGTCCTCAGGAGCGATCATCCAGCTTGTATCGCCGGCGCGTTTCTCGGGATTGCCTGAAAACCCGGTCTCCACACTGCCGGGCATGACCGTGGTCACGCGGATGTTATCGTGGCGATGATCGAGCATGAGCGCTTCGCTGAATGCGTTCAGTCCGGCCTTGGCGGCATTGTAAGCCGCTCCGCCCGAGAATGCGTTCTTGGCCGCCAGGCTGGAGATATTGATGATGGATCCGCCGCCGCGCCGGATCATTCGGGGAAGCGCCTCGCGCGTGCAGTGGAACGGACCGTTGAGGTTCAGATCGATGTGCCGATGCCAGTCCTCTCCCGTCATTTCGCCGACTTTTCGGAAATGCGCCGCGCCCGCGTTATTGACCAGGATATCGAGAGCGCCGAAGGCATTCTCGACGGCTTGGAAAAAGTTGCGCACAGCCGTTGGGTGAGTAACATCGGCCGCCATCCCAAACACTCTCCCCAGCGGCTCGAGCTCTTCGACCGCCCGCGACACCGCCGCGCCGGAGCGCCCGCAGAAGGCCACCGCGACGCCTTCCCGTAACAGCCGTTCGGCGATCGCCCGGCCGATTCCGCGCGTGCCCCCGGTCACAGTCGCAAACCTGCCGGCGAGCGATTCCATTATGGCAATTTCACCGCGCTTGCCAGCGTAACTGCGCGCGGCGCGCGGAAAGTCTGCCACCAGATGTACATGAAAGCAAGATTGGCAAGCACCACCAGGATGCTGCCCGGCAGGGAGAGCGCCGAGGCATGGCTTTGCAGATTCCGCACCGATTCCCCGATCGCCTCGCCAGTGAACATAATTCCCAAGCCGCCGCTCAGCATCAAGAGCCGCGAGTCTTTCTGCCGCTTAGCGATGAGCATGGCCCACAGCAGCATGTCCAGGATAGCGGCGCCAAAATTGAGATCGCGGCTCCAGAACGTCATCCATCGCCCCATGGGGACGTTGGCATCGAAATGGACCAACATCGAGATTCCGGCGAACAGGATCACCCCGCCGATCAAAGACGCACGCAGCGCGCGCTTGGTGCGAGCGGCGCTGGTGGCCTGCCAGATCAGGGTCATTACAAGCGCAAAAACCAGGAATTGCAGGACGATCTCGTCCGTAAAATATACACGCGCAAAACGCGAGCCTGTATGCCGGTCGTTCGTGTGGTAATAGGAGAGCGCCAACGGCGTTTCGAGGCACGTAGTCAGAAATTGGGCGAGAACGTAGATAAAAACCACCGGGAACCGGCGGTAACCGCCATGTAGCATGGTGCCGATGACCAACAGCTGCAACGGCACACCCACCGCTACACCGACAATAGTAAGGGCGAACTCCATCTACACGTCATTCTAGCCCGGACGCCCCACCGCTTTCCATCCAACGTCGGGGACCAACCGACTCCCGATCTTCAAATAATCAGCCGTTGGTAGGCGTCCAGGGATCCGGCGGCAGCACCGGTCCGTGTGCAGTCAGCAATCCGTTGGTGGGCGTCCAGGGATCCGGCGGCAGCACCGGCCCATGCGCAGTCAGCAGCCCGTTGGTGGGCGTCCAGGGATCCGGCGGCAGCACCGGGCCATGCGCGATATCGATAGTTCCTGTTGGGAGCATTACACTGCAAGCATGAGATGGCAAAACAATGCCGCCGCCCATCATGGCATTTGTGCCAAGGCCGAGGGCGAAGATGAGGAGCGTGATTCCAAATGAAAATTTGCTTCCGAGAAATCTGCGCATACTGCAAACCTCCTAGAGGGTACTGGTTATGGTACTCTAACAGAGGCCATGTTATCAAAGTCCGGAGACTTCTAGTACCTTTGGTTTAAGCGTGTAAGGCCTTACATTTCGGTATTGGGGGAATCACCTGAGAAATATTAGCAGGGGACAGCACATTCAGAGGATATTACCTTAAAACGGATTCCTCCGAAAACAAACGTGTGTGGTAAAACGCCTCAGGCGCGCTCGAGTCGCGGTGTATGAGCCTGCCGCAAAACGCGCTCCGGGTAGCCGGGTTCGGGATGGAAGGGACGCGCGGCGGGATATTCCAGGCGCATATCCGCAGTCACTTCATCCAGCATTTCCAAAGTGGCATCTCTGGTTTCCATAGCGAACGCCGTGAGTAGCAGGTTGTCGCAGATGGCGTTGATGAGGCGTGGAATCCCCTGCGTGCGAAACCAGATTTCACCCAGCAGTTCCGGCGAAATTACGCTCTGGCCGGGTAGTCCGGCACGGGCCATGCGGGAATTAATGTAAGCGGCAGTCTCTTCCCGGTCGAATCCCCTCAACATACAGCGCAGAGCGATGCGCTGCTTCAGTTGGCGGAATTCCGGCGCCTCCAGCTTGCGGTCCAGTTCCTGCTGGCCGGCCAGAATGATCTGCAGCATCTTGCCGCGGCGGTTCTCCAGGTTGCCCAGCAACCGGATCTCCTCCAGGACGTCCCATTCCAGATTGTGAGCCTCGTCCACGATGAGCACCGTGGTGCGCCCGGCCGAAGCTCGTTCCAGCAGCAGGCCGTTCAGAGTAATCAGCACCTCCGTCTTAGACAGGCGGTTGCACCGCAAGTCCAGGTCGTAGGAGAGCATCTCAAAGAACTGCTCCACGGTGAGCCGCGAATTGAACAGCGAAGCAAACGCGATCTGCTGCGAGTTCAGAAAGTCCCGCAGGCACTCCAGCATGGTGGTTTTGCCGGTTCCCACTTCCCCGGTCAGCACAATGAACCCCTTGCGGCTCTGCACGCCGTAAATCAGGTTGGCCAGGGCTTCTTCGTGTTGTGAGCTGCGGAACAGGAACGCTGGGTCCGGGCTCATGTTAAACGGACTCGCCGTAAAACCGAAAAAGGCGTTGTACATAATTAGCGGGGATCCGCCACTGGCCGGACTTCTCGCATCTTAGCACGCAACGCCTGGGCGTCCCAAGCCGCGACGGTGCCGGCAAGCACCCTCGCTCCCCGGGGTCAAAACGCCAGCAGGTCCTTCTTGGCCTCAATTTTTTGGGCGTCCATCTGGGGCACCTTGAGCAGGTCCTGCCAGGTTTTGAAAAGGCCGTTGGCCTGACGGTAGTCCACCACCGCGACGGCCTGCGCCGCCGTCAGGCCGAGCACGGCTTTGATCTCCCCGATCGGGGCGGTGTTCACGTGGATCTTGGATGTGGGGCCGAAATTCTCCACCAGGTAATCCACCACCGCGGCCAGTTCGTCGTCGGTTGCCTTGGCCCCGTTGTCCACCATCAGGCCCACTTCGCGTTCCCATTCGTCTCGGTCCAGCCTCAACTTGCGGAAATTGCTGGAGTCGTGGCAGTTGATACAGACCCTCCCGGTCACCTCGCGGCCGGACCCCTCGGGCAGCGCCTTGGCGTCTTCGTCCGCCGTCTGCGCCAGCAGGCAGAAGGCTGCCGCCATGGCGATCGCGAGTGCTTTCCCAGGAGACATGCTTCCCGACATTTTAGCGCCTCAAGGCACCCGGTTGATGGCGCAGCCGACCGATTTGGTGAAGGGATGCGCCACCGGTTTGCCCGAAAGCACCTCATCCAACGCCTCGCGCAGGTCCTGCTCGGTGGCCTGAAATCGCTGTTTGCCGAAATCCGCCACCCGGTTGTCGATCCGTCCCAGGTACAGAACCTTGCCGTCGGGAGCCAGCACCGCTGCTTGCGGCGTGATGGTGGCGTTAGCCAGGCGCACCAGCACCTGCCGGGGATCCAGCAGGAGCGGAAAGCCGTAGCGGTAGTCGCGCGCGTAGCGGGCCACGTCGCCATCCGGTATGGTGGTGTCCGATTGCACCGCAAACACCTCCACGCCGCGCGGGGCATACGTATCGTGAATGCGATTCATCTCCGGCACATAGCTGTTGGCCACGGGACAATCGGTGGTGACGAAAAACAGCAGGATGGCCTTTTCACCCCCCCACTCCGCGGGCGTGTGAATCCGGCCTTCGGTGTCATGCAATTGGAATCCCGGGACACCCGCAAACCCACTCGCCGTCCAAAACCACAGCACGCAACAGGTCGCCCTCCACATAACCTCTATTATGGCCAAACCCGCGGTGAAAGGAAAATCCGTCTGGCGGCATTGGCATGTCATGAAAGTTCTGTGGACGATTCCCCTGCTGCTGGCCGGCGCCTTCGCGGCCGATGAAACCACCGACCGGCGGGCCATCGAAGGGGTGATCGAGCAACTCAGCCGCCCCGGCGAGGAACATGCCTCGCTTTTCGTGGAAGGCGCCGACGCCGCCGCCGAGTTACACCGGTTGGATCGGGCCGGCTGCCACCTGCGGGAGGTCTCCCGGCCCTGGAGCGAGGTCACCCCACCGCGATTCACGCGCCCCACCGTCCAGTTCATCGCTCCGGAGGTGGCCGTGGCGGATGTGGAATACGTTCAGTACGGATCCGTCATGGCGGTGGTTCGCACCCCCGTGGTGGTGATTCTCAAGCGCGAGCCCGCCGGGTGGAAAATCGCGACCTTGCGGGTGATGTCGGAATGCCCCGGCGCGGTCCGCATCGTCCCCGCCGGGCGCTGACCAAACTACGCCTTAGGCCGAGGCCGCCTGGAACGCCGGTACATCCACCCAGCCGTGCTCCTGGTGGCTCTTCAGTTCGGCTTCCAGGATCCGCAGTTGGCGCAGCCCGTCGGCGAACTGCGGATATTCGATTTCCGCCGCCGGATCGCCGATCGAGCGGTAGAAACGGCGGAACACCTGCTTGAAGGTGTCGTCGTAGCCTTCGCTGTGGCCGCCGGGGAGATCGGCAAACGGCTTGGCCTTCTGCTTCAGCAGCGAGGGATCCTTGAGCATCAGCTGGCTGGCGGTATTGCGCTGGCCGATCCACAGTTCGTCGGGCTTCTCCTGGTCCCAGGAAACCCCGCACTTGGTGCCGTAGATTTCGATGTTCAGCCGGTTCTTGCGGCCGGCCGAAACCTGGCTGGCGGTGAAGGCGCCGCGCGTTCGCTCGCCCATGCGGAACACCACCGCGCCAAAATCCTCCGTATCGATGGGCACTACCGTGTAGTCTTCCGGCTGCAACGTCTTGCCGGCGAAAGTTTCGATGGGACCCTTGGGCTGTTTGCGGGTCTTGTGGAACGTTTGCAGATCGGCGCACAGCGAAGTGATGCGCTGCCCGGTGATGTGCTCCGCCATGTCGCACCAGTGCGAGCCGATATCCGCCAGGCAGCGCGAGGGGCCGTTGTGCTTGGAATCCAGGCGCCAGTTCCAGTCCGTATCCAGCAGCAGCCAGTCCTGCGAATACGTCCCCTGCACCACCAGGATTTCGCCCAGGTCGCCATCCTCGCGCATACGGCGCATCTGCTGCACCATGGGGTAATAGCGCAGGTTGTGGGAGGTGCAGTTGCGGCGGCCGGTCTTGGCGGCCAGCGCCACCAGTTCGCTGGCTTCTGCAGCCGAGGTGGCCAGCGGCTTCTCGCAGATCACATGCTTGCCCGCCTGCAGGGCGTCCTTGGCAATCGGAAAATGCAGGAAATTGGGGGTGCAGACGTGCACCGCCTCCACCGCCGGATCTTCCAGAATGCGCCGGTAATCGGCCTCCGCTTTATGAGCGCCGAATTCCTCCGCCAGTTGTTGGGCCTTTTCCACCTGCACCTCGCCAATAGCGTACAACTCCACGAAGCCCAGCCTGCGAATGCCTTCCAGGTGGACCCGGCCGACGAAGCCGGTTCCGAACACCGCGGTTCTGATCGTTTGCATGATGCGAATGTATCACAGGTCGAGGACCGCGGTGGCCGGTTTCCGGGGAGTTTCCGCGGAGTATCGCCCGGTCAGCGGATCACCTCCAGATCCTGGCCGTAAATCACCTCGCCCTGAAAATGTTGCCGCACCTCCGAAACCACTTCCTCGGGCGTTTCGCCCATCGGCAGCAGGTGATTCAGCACCAGCTTCCTGGGTTGCGCCATGGCGGCGATGCGGCCCACATCGGGCGCCGAGGTATGGAAGGCCGCGTGGTAGCGCTGCCACTCGGGGGTGCGCCTCCGCAAGCCCTTTTCGGAATACACCTCGTGCACCAGGATGTCGCAGCCCTTGGCCTGGCGGGCCAGTTCCTCGCTGTAAGTGGTGTCGCCGGAAAACACAATTACCTTATCCGGCGCTTCGAAGCGGTACCCGTAAGCGTATTTCCACGAGCCGTGCCGCACGGCGAAGGCGATCACGCGAACCTCCTGGTCGTGGTAGATTTCGCCCGGCTTCACGTCGTGCGCGCGCACCACGTAGGCCTCCGGGACGGACGGTTCCAACCCGTGCAGCCGGATTCGCAGGTCTTCCTTCCAGGCCGCCAGGATGTGAGCAGTCATCGCGCGCAACCCCGGAGGGCCATACGCTTCGAAGGGCTCCCGGCGGCCGGTGACGGCTGGAGTCAGGATCAGGTCGGGATAGCCGGCGGTGTGGTCGGAATGCAGATGCGTCACGAACAGGCGCGTCAACTGGTCCATCCGGATACCCGCTTCGGCCGCGCGGCGCACCACCCCCGGGCCGCAATCCACAATGTAGACCCGGTCGCCGGAAATCACCGCTGAAGCCGGCCCCATGCGCTGGGGGTCCGGGTTGGGCGTGCCGGTTCCCAGCAGCACCAGCCGGGTGTCCTGCCCGTAAGCCGCCGCGCACAGCAGAAATAGCCACAAGCGCATCCGGACATTATAGAAGAGATGCCTGCGGCGCCCTCCGGCTGGCGTGCGCGCGTCGCCCGCCAGGGGCCACGCCTTTGCGGGCGGCTTAGGAGGACCCGCGCAAACTGGGCCACCTCACCAGGCCGCTGTAAGCGGTCCATGCGCGGGAGCCGAAATCCATGCGCTGGATCTATTGCCCGCCATCTGCGCGAAGCAATTGGGCGCGAACCCTTCGTTCTCTGGCGGGGTCTGCCGCCGCATCATTCAATCGTTCCGGCGGGACGGCATAGCCCACGGTTTGCCAGCCGTCTTCCTCATGGCTGCGCAAATAATAACGATAGCCCGGATAAAACGAGTGGATCAGCAAGGGAATGCGCCAAAGGTCACTCTGCCGGTGGTAGAGACAGACAGACAGGATCGGATGATGCCGGGCAATTAGCTTTCGCGAGCCCTTCAATGCATCCACCTCGTGGCCCTCTATATCCATTTTGACAAAGGTGGGTGCTTTGCCCAGGGGCAGATCGTCCAAGGCCCTGGCATCGATCAGAAAGTCACCGGTCGCGGAGATGGCGGACACCATGTCGCCGGTGGCGCTGAATCGAAGTTGGCCGGAACGGTCGGAAACGGCATAGGGATACGATTTGATCCGCGCAGCTAATTGGGGCGGCAGGGAAGCTACATATTTTTCGAGTGCCGCGAAATTCACCGGATCGGGCTCCAGGGCCAGGATCCTGGAGAAGGCCCGGCCGCCGCGCCGTACGATCTCGCGGATCGTGTCTCCATCGTACGCGCCGCAATCGACAAACACCTCGTCGGGACCGAGCGAATAGAGGCTGTCGAGAAAGTAAGAGGGCTCGGGATCGGGAGCCGCCAGACATTCATAGTCGCCCAATGCCCGGTAACGAATTTGCCGCAGGTACTCATCGCGGGAAAGATCGTCGGACCACAAGCCAAAGGCAGCCAGGACGGCCTCGGCCTCTTCGTACACTTTGTGTGGAAGATCCTGGCAGAAGAAGGGGAGCAGTTCGGCGGAATATTTCCAGCGCAACGGGGCCGCCGGGTACACCCATGGGGCTCCCAGAAAATTGAGCTGGGCCTGGGTTTCGGCATAGCGATGGCGGAGGCTCCAAATGGTCACGAAAAAGGCGGCGTTGGCCGCGTAGACAGTCGCGGCCGTGTCGGGAGGGAGAACCCGGATCCCCTCAACCTCGGTATTCCAAATCCGGGGATTATTGTCTGCAAACGCCAGCGGCTCAATACCATCCCGCCTCAGACACGCGAGGGCCGTGCGCCCCAGTGAGCCGGCCCCGAATAATACGCAGCGGCCTCCTCGCTCCGCCAGGATGCGGTCGAAAGTGGACTGCTCGCGCGCGCGCACGGTCGCCGTGTCTTCGCCGAGGATGCCTTGAAGCTCCTCGAAGACCTGAACCTGACGCCGTTTTTGTACCTTGGCCGATGGCGTCATTGACTTACTCCGGGTGTCATTATGCTCATTCTGCGCGGTGAGCGGGCGCGCTGTCGGTGAGGTATATCACCGGTGGAGCGCCGGGTCGGGTTTTTCCCGCGCTTTTTGGAAACGGCGAAGCGGTCTGTGTGCCGGCGCTGAAATACCATCCCGCCCGGCTTTGGCCGTAGCTCAACCAGACAGGCTCCGCCAGCGGCTTCTTGCTTCCGGCCTCCGCCTTCTTCCACAATAGACCTATGCGATCTTGCGTCCCCGTTGCCGCTTTGCTCCTCGCCGCCGCGCCGGCGGGAGTCTCCCAGGC
>JASHSS010000764.1 GCA_030038565.1 Bryobacteraceae bacterium | reverse complement strand
GGCGTTTGTCGCTGGCGCACCGCAGGAACAACCCAAGCAGCAATCATATTCCGCCTGGGCAGTGTTCCCGATCGTGGCGGGACCCGGGGTGCTGGGACGCTTCCTCACCGGTGCGCCCGTCGACCCCACTCAGCCGGCCCCCTTGGTACAGCCGGCGCTACTGACGCCGCCCATCGTCACTGGATTGCTGGGCGTTTACACCGCGGTCGGCGAGCAGCGTTGGGACCGCGACGCGCGAGATGCTCTTTGGCCAGTGACGCCTGCAGGTGCGACCCCGGGCACGGGCGCGTTTTACCGCGCGCTGCTGGACTACACCTGGCAACCGCCGCCTTGGGTGACTCGGGCTGCTGCGGCCAGCCCGCAGGCCCTGGGGCGCTTCGCCTGGGCGCCGGGTCAGGATCCGACGCAGTTCCAGCCCTGGTGGCAGGGGGCGGTGGTCGCTGGGCCCGGGCTCCTGGGGCGACTGCTCTGGACGCCGCCGCAGGACCAGACGCAGCCCGCGGGGCTCGTGGTGCATGCGGCGACGGCGCCCGCGGTGCTGGGCACGTTTGCCCGCGTCCTCGAGCAGCGGTACGACGCGCCGATGACGGCCCGTTGGGCGGCGGCGATCGCGCCCGTCTCCACGTCCCTCGGCGATTTCCTGCGCACTCTCGAGCAGCGGTACGAGGGCCCGACCACAGCGCGATGGGCGGCGGTGGCCGTGCCGCCGGTGTTGGTGACGGGAATCCTCGGGCGCTTTGCGTACGCACAGGAGCAACCACAGGAACGGCAGGAGCCCCGGTTCTGGGCGCCGGTTATACGCGAATTCGGGCCTGGGACGCCCTTCGAGATCGTCGCCTGGGCGGTCAGCCAGTCGGGCGTCGAGGGGGCGAGGTCCACGTTCCTTGAGGGCTCGGCGTACTTCGTCATCGCCCAGTACTACATCGACGGCATGTTGTTCGTGCCTGAGGCGGTGGCGTGGCGGGTGGATGACTTGGCCAGCGGCGAGAACCTGGTGCCGTGGACGAGCGTCGAGCCCGCCATGCAGAACGTGTTCACGGTCACCGCTGAGCAGAACCAGATGGTCTCCTTCTCCCGGCAACACGAGGCTCACCAGGTGCTAATTCAGGTCACGCAATCGCCGGGCAACGTCGGGTATGCACGAGTGAAGCTCGACATCGTGCGCGCGGTGGGGAGCGCGTAGCCGATGGCGTTCTGGAACTCGACCGGCTACGTCACCGCCGCCCCCCAGGTCGAGGCGTTTGCGGCCGGCGTGGCGGTGGCGTTTGCGGCCGCCGTCGCGGTGGGGCCCATATCGACCTCCGAGTACACGTTCGGGACCCACGCCGTAGCGCTCTACAACGCTGAGGCGGAGAAGACTCGACTCTGGCCGACTCTGCGCGGCAACCCGGGGCAGACTCCCCCGGTGCTGAGTCTCGGGTTCGCAGCCCCGCAGCTCGACCCAAGAGCGGCGGGGGCTGCATACTTCGTGCCGGCTGCGGCGCCGTTGCTGCAGCCTGCGCTCGGGCAGTTTGCGTCGACGGCGGGGCGCCCGCAGTTCGATCCGCTCTCGGCGGGTTACTACGCCTCGTTCCAGGCTGCTGCGCAGTCGGGCGGCGGGATCAAGGCGTTCCAGTCCCCGGCGCCACCGGACCTGGCGCTGTACACGGCCGAGGCCGAGAAGACCCAGTTCTGGCAGGCCATTCAGCCCGGGCAGGTTACCACCGATGTTCTGGGCATGGAGTTCCTGTTCGGGACTCATGCTGCCGCGCTCTACAATGCTGAGGCGGGCAAGAGCCAGCGCTGGCCCGCGGTCGTAGGGCTCACGTTCCCCACCGGGCAGCTGGGTGCGTTCTGCTCGGTTCAGCCGCAGCAGTTCGATCCGACGGTGCGCTGTCTGTGGACGAGCCCGACGTTTTCCGCCCAGGGCTGGATAGTCCCGTTCCTGGAGGCTGAGCCGCAGCCCGGCGCTGACGTGCAGCCGGCGCCCTCGCTCTCGCGGCAGGCGACGGCCACGCCGTACATGCAGCCACCGGCGCAGCGCGCCGAGCCGCAGCGGGTGGACCTGACGCTGCAGCCGCTCTGGGTGCGCCCCGCGGCCACGCGGGCCGGTGCCTCGGTCGTCAGCTTTGTGGCGCTGCCGCAGCCGTACGACCCGACGGTTCCGGCGCAGGTGTGGCGCGCGGTGGCGACAGCGCAGCCGGTCGCACCGTATGTGGTGGCGGCTCCGCAGCGCGTGGACCTTACGCTCCCCGCGCAGCAGACGCGTGCCCAACCCGCCGCTCCGCAGTTCACGCACGGACTGGGCGCATACACCTATGCGCCCGCTCAGCGCCCGGATCAGGCGGCGGGGGCTGCATGGGTCAGGGCCTCCGTACAGCTCCCCGTCGGGCTCCTGGGGGCGTATACGCGAGCCGCGCCGTGGCTGGAGCCTTGGCAGCCGGCGCCCGCTTACCGCGTGCCGATCGTTGGGACGCCGCCGCGGACTGGGATTCTGGCGCCGTACTACTCGGGCGGGCCGCTGGACCTGGCGCTGCAGGTGCCGCCGACCGCGTTCTTCGTGCCCGCGGTTCCGGCGGCGCTCTCGATTTACGGGTGGTCCGAGGTGATAGCGCTGACGCAGCTGGGGGTGAAGGGCGTGAACACGGTGATCTCGGCCCTGAGCCAGGCGGGAGTCGAGGGGGCGCGCTCCAGGTTCTTGACGGGCTCGGCGTGCTTTGTGTCGATCTCGTACTACGACATTAACAACGAGCCGTTCATACCCAACTCCGTGCAGTACCGAGTGGATGACCTCGTCAGTCAGACCAACATAGTGCCTTGGACAACGATTGCCCCCGGGCTCAGCAACCTGGTGACGGTGACTTCGGCGCAGAACGAGATGATCAGTGCAAGTAGGCAAAGCGAGGCCCACCAGATGCTCTTCCAGATAGTCGATGGCTCGGGTGACCAGTGCTATGCGCGGGTGATCTGGGACGTGGTGCGAGCGTTGGGAGCGCCTGTCGAAAATGGGTAGCGTGAATGTGTCCGCAGGCTCCTCGCTCACCGGTGGGCTGCAGAAGCTGCTCGACAGCGAGGCGATAGAGCCGGGGTCGATGCCTAGTTACGAGCTGTGCAAGGTGATTTACACCGAGCATCCGCTGGGGCAGAAGATGGTGGATTCGCCGATCGTCATGGCGCAGAGCCAGCCGCGCAGGATTACGGTGGCCAAGGCCCCGGAGGAAGTCGCGAAAGCGTTCCTCGCGGAGTGGGAGACGATGGGGGTTGACGAGATCATCGCTAACACCATGGGCATCTCGCGCATGTACGGGATCGCAACCCTGGCGGCAGGGTCGGAGAAGGTGCCCTCGAGCCGTCCGTTTGACATGGACAAGTTGGCCACGCACGACCTGTTCTTCAACGTGTTCGATCCGCTCAACACAGCGGGCTCCTTGGTCATTAATCAGGTGCCAACTGCGCCGGATTTCAATAAGCCTCCGCCCGGCGGGGTGCGGGCGGGCGGGCAGGTATTCCATGGATCTCGGTGCCGTGTGGTGATGAACGAGCGGCCAATTTATATTTCGTACACGCACAGCGCGTTCGGGTTTGTGGGGCGCTCGGTGTATCAGCGGGCCCTGTTCCCGCTCAAGAGTTTCATCCAGTCGATGATTGCGGACGACATGGTCGTCACAAAGCTGGGGCTCTTGATCGCGAAGCAGAAGATGCCAGGGGCGGTGGTTGACTTCGCGATGGAGAAGATTGCAGCGTTGAAGCGCTGGCTCCTTAAGGAGGCGCACACTGGGCAGGTGCTCTCGATTGATCCTGATGAGGACATCGAGACGCTGAACATGCAGAACGTGGACGGGGCTGGGAAGTACGCCCGCACCAACATCATCAAGAACATCGCCACCTCGGGCGACATGCCGGCGTTCTTTCTCGAGAACGAGACCATGGTCGAGGGGTTCGGCGAGGGGACCGAGGACGCGAAGAACATCGCGCGGTACATCGACAGCATACGGCGCAAGATGCAGCGATTGTATTCGTTCATGGACGCGTTCGTGCAGTACCGCGCCTGGACGCCGGACTTCTTCAACCGGCTGCAGCGGGTTGATCCTGACACGTATTCCGGGCGCACTTACCAGGATGTGTTCCTGGAGTGGCGCTCGAGCTTCCAGGCCGAGTGGCCCTCGATGCTCATTGAGCCCGAGAGCGAGAAGATCAAGGTCGAGGAGACCAAACTCGAGGCCGTGGTCGCGATGCTGCAGACGCTCATGGAGGAGCTGGATCCAAATAACAAGTTGCGGCTCATTCAGTGGGGGTTCGACAATCTGAACGAGTCTAAGCGGCTCTTCCCCTACGCGTATCAGTTGGATGTGGACGAGTTGGAGCCGTTCCTGGAGCAGGCGCAGAAGCTGCGCGAGCAGCAGGCGGCCGAGGCGCGCGCGCCGGTCGGGGGCGGCGGGGGTAAAGGCAATGGCGCGGGTGGCGAAAAGGTGGGTCCGTTGGCGCGTAAGCTTGGGCGCTTTGGCGGATAGGGCATGGAGCCGGTTGCCGGCCGACAGCGGGAGACGTTCTACACGCTCCTGACGCGGGCGATGGCGGACATTGCGACCCATGGCTTCGATGGACAGGCGCGGCTGGATTACTGGCTGAAGCGTCTACGACTCGCGGCGAGGGAGGCCTTGGTCCCGGAGCCGGTGCTCGAACAGGCCCTGCGTGAGGGTCTGGCGCGCGTTTTTCGGCAGTTTGTCGGCAAGGGCGTTCTGCGGCGGCATCCCGGAGTCTCCGAATTCACGATCGAGCAGCTCGAGCCGCGGCTGCGCGCCGAGTTGCGGCGACGAATTGTGGCGTCGGCCGATTTGATAAAGCTCAACAGGACGGCCTCCATTGAGCGCACGATGCAGCGCTTTGCCGGATGGGCAAGCTCGATCCCGCGGGGCGGCGGCGCCACTCCCGAGCGACGTGAGGACCAGCGGCGCATCCGGCGCGGGATTGCGGCGCTGCCTTTCGAGGAGCGGCGCGTGATCGTTGACCAGGGGCACAAGTTGGCGGCGGCGCTCGACGACGTCATCGCCATTGGCGGCGGAGCGATCGTGGGGATCTGGCACTCGCGGTGGCGCGAGGCCGGGTACGACTACCGCGAGGACCACAAGGAGCGCGACGGGCACGTATTCGTGGTGCCGGGGAACTGGGCGCTTGAGCGCGGGTTCATGCGGCTGGCTGGCGCGCAGTACACCGACGAGGTCACGGCCCCCGGCCAGGAGATCAACTGCCGTTGCCGCTACGAGTACCGGTACAATTTGCGCGACCTGCCGGTGAAGATGCTCAGCGCCAAGGGGCGCGCGGAGTTGGCGCTGGCGCGGCGGGTGATCGCTGCCACCGCATGAGGAGGAACCGACCATGCCGCTGACGGCCAAGGGCGAGAAGATCATGAAAAACATGGAAGAGGAGTACGGCGAAAAGAAAGGAGAGAGTGTCTTCTACGCCTCTAAGAACAAGGGCACCATCACCGGCGTGGACGCTGCGCGGCTGGATGCGATAGTGGCCGAGTGCGACGCGTACGACAAGCGCGACTGTGGCAAGTGAATGAAGCAGGCGGCAGGCATTCTGACGGCCACGGCCGATGGGCGTGTGCTGCTGCTGAGGAGAGCTGACGATGACTTTCGGGGTACGTGGGCCTTTCCGGGCGGTGGCGTCGAGGATGGGGAATCCCCAGAGCAGGCAGCTCGACGAGAGTTTCTTGAGGAGACCGGGCGCGAACACACCGGCGACCTCGTCCTCTGGACGCGACGCCAGCGAGATGGTGTCGATTTCTGGACGTATCTTGCCCCGACGCCCACGGGGGAGTTTTCGCCGTCGCTGAACGAGGAGCACGACCAGTACGCCTGGGCGCCGCGGGCGGAGGCCCTGGACACCTACCAGCTCCACCCGGGGGTGAAGGTCTCGCTGCTCAAGTTCGATATGACCGAGCTGGACGTCGCCAAGGCGATACGTGACGGCGAGCTGACGAGCCCGCAGCGCTTCGCCTCGATGTGGCTGTTTGCGCTCCGCATCACAGGTACCGGGCTCGCGTACCGCATGCAGTTGAAGGAGTTTGCCTGGCGCGACCCGTCGCTGTACTTGAACGATCACTTCCTGCAGCGTTGCGCAGGGCTCCCGGTGGTGCTGGAGCATCCGGAGAAGCGTGCCACGCTCGACGCCAAGGAGTTCGCCGAGCGCATCGTCGGCACCATCATGCTGGCCTACATCCAGGGCGAGGAGGTCTGGGGCATCGCCCGCATCTACGACCCGGCGGTGGCGCAGCTCTTGACGGAGGACGTTTCAACGTCGCCCTCGGTCGTGATGCACGAGGCCGACGCCAACAACAAAATTCCGATCGGAGACAGTCAACACATACTGATCGAGGGGCGACCCATGCTCCTCGACTCGGTCGCCATCGTCGGCCGCGGCGTATGGGACCAGGGCGGGCCGCCTTCCGGCGTGCAGCGCGCGGACGCGGCATCAACCACTCAACACGAGGACACAGCAGTCATGGCTGAGAAAGAGACGAAGGCGGAAGAGAAGGCCGAGGAGACCCGCTCCGACGCCGC
>JASHSS010000763.1 GCA_030038565.1 Bryobacteraceae bacterium | reverse complement strand
TTGGCGGCGCGCAGGATGCGAATGGCGATCTCGCTGCGATTCAATGCCAGTAACTTTTTCATGCGGGTTGAAAACGAAGGGCGCCTTCCTTCAGGCTAGCAGAGCGGATTCGACTCTGAAATCGGCCTTGCTGCGCCACGCGAAATACTCGCCCGCGTTCTGCCGGCCGCCGGTAGGAGCGGCCTGGTCCGCGAGCGAGGCCACTCGCGCCGGCGCCACCGGGATCGCACCGGGCTCCGCGGCGCCCCCCTGCGTTGCCTCGTCCGGCGAATGGGAGCGCCCGGCCAGCGCCGCGTTCTCCCTCCCGCCGATAGGAGCGGCATGGTCCGTGAGCGAGGCCCCCGGCCCCGAGCTGCCCCGACCCCTGGCTTGCATTCGGCTTTACGGCAGGGTAGGCTCCGAAATAATCACCTTGGAGGTGGATCATGTTTACACTGAAATCGCTGTCGAAAGAGGCCATCCCCGCCGCCCTCGCCAAGGCCGAAAAATACCTGCTGTTCAATGAGCCGTGGCAATCGGAAAGCATTTGCCGGGATGTCCTCGAAATCGACCCCGGTAACCAGCCTGCCCTGATCGCGCTGGTGCTCGCGCTCGCGGCGCAGTTCGACCAGAGCATCAGCGTCAAGGACGCCTGGGACGCGGTGGCGCAGCTTCCCGGCGAATACGAGCGGGCCTACTATTCGGGTTTCCTCGCCGAGCGCCGGGCCATCGCCATGCTGCGGAGGGCCGACCTGCGTTCCGGTTCCGTGGTCTACATGCTCTTCCGCCAGGCGATGGAGTGGTACGAAAAAGCCGCCGCGCTGCGCCCTCCGGCCAATGACGACGCCCTGCTGCGGTGGAACGCCTGCGTGCGGGTGTTGCGCCGCAATCCCCAGATCGCTCCGGCGGAGCATGAGGAGCCGGCGGTGGTCGGGCTGGAGTAGTCGCGGCGGCCCGGTGAGGCGCGCGCGCGAAGTCATTTGGCATGAAAGATGCACTGTTATCAACGGCATCTCTATGCAAATGCTCAAGTCACTTCAAATCTTCGCATTGGGAACCGCGCTCGCCGCATCTACGTGGGGCCAGACCGTGGAAACTAAGAAATCGCCGAGCGCGAAACATGACGTCGGCACGGGGGCGGGCGATGTAGTCATGGGTCCGGTGAAAGGGGCCGGCAGTGTGGCCAAAGGTACCGCCAAGGGAGTTGGGAATCTGGTCACACTGCATCCCGTAGGCGCGGCGTCGTCGGTTGGAAAAGGCGGCGCCGGCGCGGGGAAAGATATCGCCGTGGGTACCGCGAAGGGAACCGGAAAAATGGTTCGGGGTGTGGGTAAGGCCTTCAAGAGAATCCTCTGAAGCGGTCCGGACCCGGATTTCACCGAAGCCGGGAGCCCGCGGCAGGTCGCCGCAGCGCATCCCACGGGCTCCCCCAATCCCCTGCTAAACTGAAGATTCGCTATGGCTATCAGCAAAGAGCTGCTGGAAATTCTGGTGTGTCCGGTCTGCAAGGCCACCGTCGAACTGAAGCCCGACCAGAGCGGCTTGCGATGCGTGGAATGCCATCGCGTTTATCCGGTTCGCGACAGCATCCCCGTTATGCTGGTGGATGAAGCCAAGATCGAAGACTAGGAGACCGTGGAAAGCGTTCTGGAAGGTTTGCCGCAAGAAAGCCACGTGGCGCTGGTGCGGCTCCGGTCCCTGGGCGATTGCGTACTGACCACCCCCGCGCTCGCCCTGCTCAAACGCTCCCGCCCCGATCTGCGCGTCGCCGTGGTGGTCGAGGATCGCTTCCGCGCCATTTTCGAAGGCAACTCCGATGTGGATGCCATCCTGCCGCCGCGCCTGCCCGCCTTGCGCCGCTGGCGTCCGCGCCTCTGCCTGAACCTGCACGGCGGAACCCGTAGCGCGTGGCTCACGGCTCTTTCGGGCGCCCGCCTACGCGGCGGTTTCGGCCACTTCCGTCTGGGCGCGGCGTACAACCTCCACATCCCGCGGGCCCAGGAGATTCTGGGGGTCTCCCGCAAGGTCCACACCGCGGAGCATCTGGCCAGCGCCATGTTTTATCTGGGCGCGCCGGTTTCCCAGGTGCCCCGCACGTGCCTGGTGGCCGATGCGCCCGTTCCCGGCGCCGGCCCATCGGCGGTTCTCCATCCGGTCGCCGCGACGCCCGAAAAGACCTGGCCGGCCGAGGGCTTCCTCGAGGTGGCGCGCCGCCTCTCGCGGTCCGGCCTCGATCCCGTGTTCATCGGCGGCGCGGCCGACGATTTGTCGCCCTTCCGCGAATTCCGCACCCTCCGCGGCGCGCCGCTGGCCGCCATCAAGAACCTGCTCGCGGGCGCCTCCTTCTTCATCGGCAACGATTCCGGACCCGCCCACATGGCGGCGGCCTTTGGCTTGCCCGTGGTGGTCCTGTTCGGGCCGTCCGACCCGGAAATCTGGGCCCCCTGGCGTACTCCGTCGGAAGTCATCGCGTCTCCCGAAGGCATCGCCCAAATCCGCCCCGCTCAGGTCATCGAGGCGCTTGCCCGCCTCCGGGTGGCCGCATGAATGAACTGCTGCGGCTGCTCTCTTTCGCCCGGCGCTATGCCGCGCACCTGGCGGCTTCGGTCCTCCTGATGGCCGCCGCGGGCGCCGCCACCGGCATGATCCCCCTGCTCATCGGGCCGATCCTGTATAAGGTGCTGGATGTCCACGCCGCCGACGAGCCGATTCACCTCTACACCATCCCCCTCCTCCACAAGGGCATCGATCTCAACCAGATCGTCCCCATCTTCCATAACATGGCCAGCATGGTGGCCTTCGCCATCGTGGCGGTCTTTCTCACCAAGGGATTGTGCGATTACTTCGGCAATTACCTGGTCAACTACGTCGGTTTTTCGGCGGTTACCAACTTACGAAACACGGTCTTCGACAAAGTCCTCAAGCAGGGTGCGGAATTCTTCGAGGCCCACTCCACCGGCCGGCTGATGTCGTCCATCATGAACGATATCGACAAAGTGCAACTGGCCACCTCCCACATCCTGGCCGATTTCCTGCGCCAGATCTTCATGGCCGCGGCCCTCCTGCTGGTGGTGGTCGGCAAAGACCCGCAACTCGCCATCCTCAGCTTCCTGGTGCTGCCATTGGTGGTTCTGCCCACCCTCCGCATCGGCCGCCGCATCCGGCGCACCACCCGGACCACCCAGGATCGGCAGGGCGAGCTCAACCAGATCCTCCAGGAGACCCTCAGCGGCCACATGGTGGTCAAGGCCTTCGGCGCCGAACCCTACGAATCCCGCCGCTTCCGCGAGGCCGCTCACAAACTGCTGAAAACCAACCTGCGCTACGTCATGCAGCAGGCTCTCTCCTCGCCGCTGATCGAAATGGTGGGTGCGGTCACCATCGTGGGGCTGCTGATCTTCGCCCGCAACCAGATCCTGCACCAGCGCCTGCAGCCCGCCGATTTCGCCAGCTTCGTCTTCGCCCTGGTCATGCTGCTCGAGCCCGTCAAGCGCCTGGTGGGCATTCACAATATCTTCGAGCAGGCCCTGGGCGCCTCGCACAAGGTCTTCGAGTACCTCGACCACATCGAAGAGATCGCCGAAAAGCCGGGCGCCCGCAAACTGCCCCCCTTCGCGACCGAAATCGCCTTCGAGGGGGTCTCCTTTCACTACCCTTCGGCCCCCGCCGGTTTCCACATTCCCCATCTCGACCTCACAGTGCAGTCCGGCGAAGTGGTGGCCCTGGTGGGCGCTTCGGGCGGCGGCAAAACCACCATCGCCAATCTTCTGCCGCGGTTCTACGATGTCACCGGCGGCTCCATCCGGGTGGATGGCTGCGATGTGCGCGACCTCGACCTGGCCAGCCTGCGCGCCCAGATCGGCATCGTGGCGCAGGACACCTTCCTGTTCAACGACACGGTCACCCGCAATATTGCCTACGGCCGGCCGGAAACGTCCATGGAGCAGATCCGCAAGGCCGCCGAAACCGCACTCGCCGACGAGTTCATCGAGCGCCTGCCGGAGGGCTACAACACCATCCTGGGCGACCGCGGCGTGCGCCTCAGCGGCGGGCAGCGCCAGCGCATCGCCATCGCCCGCGCGCTGCTGAAGAATGCCCCCATCCTGATCCTGGACGAGGCCACCAGCCACCTGGACACCGAGAGCGAAATGCTGGTACAAAAGGCGCTGGCCAATCTGATGGAGCACCGCACCGTGATCGTAATCGCCCATCGCCTCTCCACCATCCGCCGCGCCCAGAAAATCGTGGTTCTGGAAAAAGGCCGCGTGCGCGAAACCGGCACGCACGAAGAGTTGATGGCGCGCGCCGGAATTTACCAGCACCTTCACGAGCTGCAATTTCAAACCGTGGAGCGGCCGTTGAGCCGGGGAGCCGAGCTGTGAGCGTGCGCAGCATGACCGGGTTCGCCCGCGTTCGCCGGGCCATCCCCGAAGGCGAAATCGTCGTCAGCCTGAAGAGCGTCAACCACCGCGGCCTGGATTTGCATTTTCATTTGCCCCCGGAGCTCGACCCCTTGGAAAACGACGTCCGCGGCATCCTCAAGGATGGCCTCGCGCGCGGCCACGTGCAGGTGCACATCGCCGTGGTGCAGGCCGCCGGAGCCGCCGCGGGCGCCTGGAACCGCGCCCTGGTGGACGCATACATCCGCGCCTTCCAGGAGGCTCGCGCCCTCTACGGCCTCGAAGGCGCGCCCGACCTCAACTCCGCCCTGCGCCTGCCGGGCGTCTTCAACGCCGGCGCTGAAGACGAACCCGGCGAGGCCTTCGCCACGGCCCTGCGGGAAGCCACCCGCGAGGCCCTCGCCGTTTTGAACCGGTTTCGCGAACGCGAGGGCGCCGCCACCGCGGCCGAGATGAGCCAGCGCTGCGACTCGGTGTGCGCGCTGGTCGGCCGTATGGAGCAGATTCGCGAAGGCGCCATCCCGGCCTTTCAAAAGCGCCTCCGCGACAAGCTGGCCGACCTGTTGCACGGCGCCGGAATCGATGCCCAGCGCCTGGCCCAGGAGGCCGCCATCCTGGCCGACCGCAGCGACATCGCCGAGGAACTCGTGCGCCTGCGCACCCACGCCGCCCAGCTTCGCGAGATGCTGGCGGGCGACGGCGAAGTCGGTAAGCGCCTGGATTTTCTGCTCCAGGAGATGAACCGCGAATCCAACACCATCCTTTCGAAAACCGGCGGCCTGGGCGACCTGGGCCTGACCATCACCGAGCTGGCCCTTTCCGCCAAATCCGAGATCGACAAGATCCGCGAGCAATCCCTGAACCTGGAATGAGATCCGCCACCGCAATCTGCCGCCTTCCGTTCGCCGACTCACTCACGGTTTTCGCCGTGCTTTCTCCGGGACCGGAGGGCACCCCTCCGTGTCTCCGTGGTGAATCCGCCCCCCACGCCGAGCACGCACTTCCCGTACGCCTATGACTACCGTCTTCATCATCTCGGCTCCCTCCGGCTCCGGGAAATCCACGCTCGTGGCGCGGCTGCTGGCCCGCTTTCCGGACCTCACCTTTTCGGTTTCCTACACCAGCCGGCCTTTGCGCGGCGCGGAAGCCAATGGCAAGGATTACCACTTCGTGTCGCGCGAGGAGTTCGAGCGGATGCTCTCCCGCGATGAGTTCCTGGAATGGGCCACCGTGTTCGGCAATTACTACGGCACCCACCGCGGCATTCTGGAATCGGCTCGCGCCCAGGGGAAAGACCTGGTACTCGACATCGACGTGCAAGGTGCGAGACAATTGAAGAGTCAAATCCCCGAGGCCGTAACCGTATTTATCCTGCCTCCTTCACGTCAGGTCCTGGAAGAGAGGCTGCGCGCGCGGGGTGAGGATTCCGGCGAGGTGATCGCCAGGCGCCTTCGGGATGCAGCCGAGGAAATCCGTAATTACGAAGCTTACGATTACGTGTTGATCAACCGCGATCTGGTTCAATCGGATGCCGTTCTGAGCGCCATTGTGTGCGCCGGGCGAGTGCGGCGTTCCCGCATGGAGGACCAGATCCACCCGATTTTGGAGACATTTCAAGTTTGAAAGGTATGGAGAATATGGGCGACAAGCCTCCCCGCAATAACGTACACTGCACCATTCCCGACGACCCGGACCAAAGCACCTACCGCTTCATCATCGTAGCCGCTAAGCGCGCCCGCCAGTTGCAGGGCGGGGCCCGGCCCGTGCTGCCCACGTCGTCCAAAAAGCCCACCGTGATCGCCACCGAAGAGGTGCGTCGCGGCCTGGTGAAATACACCCTGACGGGCCAGCCTCTACAAGAGGAACTGCCCCCCGAGCCGGGCATATAGCATAACGACCGTTTTCCGGCCGGCGCTCGCGGCCTTTCTCTATGCGAATTCTTCTGGGCGTGGGCGGCGGGATCGCCGCGTACAAATCGGCCGAGTTGGCGCGCCTGTTGATGGAGCAGGAGCATACCGTGCAGGCGGTGATGACCGCCGCGGCGCAGAAATTCATTACTCCCCTGACGTTCGCCGCCCTCACCGGCCGCAAAACGCTCACCGATCTGTTCGCCATAGAAGCCGCCATCGAGCACATTTCGGTGGCCCAGGAGCATGACTTGCTGGTGGTCGCGCCGGCTACCGCCGACCTGATCGGCCAGTTGGCGAACGGCCTGGCGGGCGATTTTCTGACCACTCTCTACCTGGCCTTCACCGGCCCGGTGGTGCTCGCCCCGGCCATGAACGTGAACATGTGGCAGCATCCCGCCACGCAGGCCAACCTGGAAACGCTGCGGCGCCGCGGCCATCGCGTGGTCGATCCCGGCAGCGGCTACCTGGCCTGCGGCATGACCGGCCCGGGCCGCCTGGCCGATCCCGAAACCATCGCCGCGGCCATCGCCCAGGAATTGCGCCGCCGCACGGACCTGGAAGGCGAGACTGTGCTGGTGACCGCCGGCCCCACCGAGGAGCCGCTCGATCCCGTGCGCTTCATTTCCAATCGCTCCAGCGGCAAGATGGGTTATGCCCTGGCCGAGGCGGCCGCCGCGCGGGGCGCCCGCGTGATCCTGGTCTCCGGCCCGGTGCACCTGGCCGCGCCGCGCAACGTCGAGCTGATCCAGGTCCGCACGGCCCTCGAAATGCGCAACCGGGTGATGGAGCGCCTGCCCGATGCCGGCATCGTGGTGAAGGCCGCGGCCGTGGCCGATTTCCATCTCAGCAAGGTTCCCGACCAGAAGGTCAAGAAGACCGCCGCGCGCGTTTCTATGGAGTTGGACCCGACCCCCGATATTCTGGCCGAAATCGGCCGGAAGAAGGGCGATCGCCTGCTGGTAGGCTTCGCCGCCGAAACCCAGAACCTGATCCAGGAGGGCAGGCGGAAGCTCGAATCCAAGAACTGCGATATGCTGGTGGCCAACCTCGTGGGCGGCTCGGAAGTGGGTTTCGAATCCGATCAGAACGAGGTGGTGCTGCTGTTGCGCACCGGCGAATCCATCCCCCTCGCGCGGGCCCCCAAGCGCGAGATCGCCGACCGCATCTTCGACGAAGTGCTGAAGCTGCGGCTGGCCCTCCATGCGGAACATGGACGCTGACACGCTGCGCCGGTACCTGGAGTATTATCGCGATCTGGGCATCCGGACCCTCTATAAACTGCCAGCCCCGGCTGCAGCGCCCGTCCTGGCGGTCCAGCATGCGGGACCCTCGGAGCCGCTCGTGACGGCCGCTCCTCCGCCCTTGCCTTCGCTAGCGCCTTCGGGCGATACGCTGTTCCAGATCCTCACCGATATCGGCGATTGCCGCCGCTGCCGCCTGCACGAGGGCCGCACCAAGCTCGTTTTTGGCGTGGGCAATCCGCGGTCGCCGCTGG
>JASHSS010000762.1 GCA_030038565.1 Bryobacteraceae bacterium | reverse complement strand
GGAACCGCGATCAAATCGCGACGGTTGATAGTGATTCCAGGCCGCTTCTCCGGAATATCTTTAGCGGAGCGCTTCTCATGCCACTTTCGTAGACCGATCTCCCAGAGGGCCAATGCTTGCAAAGCAGTGGTCTTTCCCGAATTATTAGGCCCCACAAAGACGACCGTCTTGCCAAGCTCGATTTCAACATCGTCCAGGCGCTTGAAGTTCTTGACTCGTAGGCTGGTGAGCATCTGCTGCGAACGATCATAACCCACGGCTCCGCCCGATGCCCTGCGGACCTCGGCTCTGCGTTTTTGGAAAGAGAGTTATGTGAGAAGAACCGTCGGGAAGTCCGGCAATCCGGCCGTTCGATCGCAACCCTTAGCTGCAACCGCTGGTTCCGCCGCAATTCCCGCATTTATAGCAACTGCCGTTGCGGGTCATAATCGAGCCGCATTCCGCGCACAGTGGGGCGTCGGCCACCTGCGGGGCGAAGGGCAGCTCCTGCTGCGGATTGGCTTCGGTCGGGCGCAGGGTGTTGGTCTCGCCGGCTTCGGTTACGGCGTATTCCGGACCCAGGAACTTGGCTCCCAGCCAGCGGAAAATGTAATCCATGATGGATTTGGCGTAGGGGATGGTCTGGTTGCCGGTCCAGCCGCTGGGTTCGAAACGCACGTGCGCGAATTTGTCCACCAGGAACTTCAGCGGCACGCCGTATTGCAGGTTGAAGCTCACCGCCGTGGCGAAGGCGTCCATCAGGCCCGAGATGGTCGAGCCCTCCTTGGCCATGGTGATGAAGATCTCGCCGGGCGCGCCATCGTCGTACATCCCCACGGTGAGGTAGCCCTCGTGGCCGCCGATCGAAAACTTGTGGGTGATCGCGCGGCGCTCGTCGGGCAGCTTGCGGCGCACGGGGCGGTAGACGACTTTCTCCACCGGCGCGGGCGCGGCGGACGGGGCGGCGGCTTTCTTCTCGCCCTTGCCCGAACCCGAGCTGAGCGGCTGCACCTTCTTGGAATTGTCGCGGTAGATGGCCACCGCTTTCAGCCCCAGTTTCCAGCTTTCGGTGTAGGCCGTCATGACGTCCTCCACCGTGGATTCCTCGGGCATGTTGATGGTCTTCGAAATCGCCCCGGAAATAAAGGGCTGCACCGCCGCCATCATGCGGACATGGCCCATGTAGTGGATCGAGCGGGAGCCGTTCTGCGGGCGGAAGCTGCAATCGAACACCGGCAGGTGCTCGGGTTTCAGGTGCGGCGCGCCCTCGATGGTGCCGGTGGAATCGATGTGGCTCACAATCTGCTCCGCCTGCGCGGGGGTGTAGCCCAGCTTGATCAGCGCCGCCGGAACGGTGTTGTTGACGATCTTGATGACGCCCCCGCCCACCAGTTTCTTGTACTTGATCAGCGCCAGGTCGGGCTCGATGCCGGTAGTGTCGCAGTCCATCATGAAGCCGATGGTTCCGGTGGGCGCGATCACGGTCACCTGGGCGTTGCGGTAGCCGCTGCGCCGGCCGGATTCGTAGGCGTCGTCCCAGCACTGGTGCGCCGCCTGGTAGAGCGCCGCGGGAACGTGGTGGCGGTTGATGCGGCCCACCGCGTCGCGGTGCATGCGAATGACCTCCAGAAAGGGCTGCTCGTTGACCGGGTAACCGGGGAACGGCCCGGTCGAGCCGGCGATCCGCGAACTGGTCAGATACGCCTGCCCGCACATCACCGCGGTGATGGCGGCGGCGAAATCGCGGCCCTGGTCGCTGTCGTAAGGGATGCCCAGCGACATCAGCAGCGCTCCCAGGTTGGCGAATCCCAGCCCCAGCGGGCGGAAGCTGTGCGAGTTCTCGGCGATCTTCTGGGTCGGATAACTGGCGTTATCCACGATGATCTCCTGCGCCAGGATCATGGTGTCCACGGCGTGGCGGAAGGCCACCACGTCGAACTGCCCGTCCGGTCCCACAAACTTCATCAGGTTCAGGGAGGAAAGATTGCACGCCGAATCGTCCAGGAACATGTACTCCGAGCAGGGATTGGAGGCGTTGATGCGGGCCGTGTTCTTGCAGGGGTGCCAGCGGTTCACGGTGGTGTCGAACTGCATGCCGGGGTCGCCGCACTGGTGGGTGGCTTCGGCGATCTGCCGCAGGACCTCGCGGGCCTTGCGCCGCTTCACCGGCTGGCCCGTGGATACCGATTTGGTCCACCATTCGCCGTCGTCGCCCGCCGCCTGCATGAAATCGTCGGTGGCGCGCACGGAGTTGTTGGCGTTCTGGAAGAAGATCGAACCGTAGGCTTCCCCGTCGATGGCCGCATCGTAGCCCGCCTCCACCAGGGTCTGGGCCTTCTTCTCCTCCTTGGCCTTCGACCAGATGAACTTCTCGATGTCCGGATGGTCCGCGTTGAGGATCACCATCTTAGCCGCGCGCCGGGTTTTGCCCCCGGACTTGATGACGCCCGCGAAAGCGTCGAAGCCCTTCATGAAGGACAGGGGACCGGAAGCCCGGCCGCCGCCCGAAAGCACCGCGTCTTCCTCGCGCAGCGTGGAGAGGTTGGTGCCCGTGCCGGATCCCCATTTGAACAGCATGCCTTCGGTTTTGGCCAGATCGAGGATCGATTCCAGCGAATCCTTCACCGAGACGATGAAACAGGCCGAGCATTGCGGCCGCATCACGCCGGACTCGAGCCGCGCGACGCGGGCGGCCTTTTCATCGTAGATCCAGCCGTAGCCGCGCGCTTCCTTTACCCCCACGTTGAACCAGACCGGCGAGTTGAAGCAGGCCTTCTGGGTGAGCATCAGGTGGGCCAGCTCGGCGCGGAAGTTCTCGGCGTCTGCGTCGCCTTTGAAGTAGCCATCCTTCTTTCCCCAACCGGCGATGGTGTTCACCACCCGCTCCACCAGTTGGGCCACGCTGGTCTCGCGGTCCGGCGATCCCAGTTTGCCGTGGAAATACTTGCTAGCCACGATATTGGTGGCGGTCTGCGACCAGTCCTCGGGGGTTTCCACGTCCCGCTGCTCGAAAATTACCGCCCCCTTATCATTGCCGATGGAGGCGGTGCGGGTCTCCCAGCGGGTCTCGTCATAAGGAGTCTTGCCGGGCCCCAGGCCCGTGGTGAAGTGTCGTGGAAAGGCGATTCCACTGTTTTCCTGGATTTCCGATTGGTTCAAGACATCTATTTTCGCACTCAGATTCACCGCCAACTGACCCATACCATTCTCCTCTCCCTCGGTCGTCTATCCGGCCCCGCCGCCGGTAGCCCGGGGCGTTTTCTGGACCGGAAAAGACCTACCGCTCACCGGCCTGCGAATGCGACACATTCGTAATCTTGACCCAATAGGTAGTAGGAGGTCAAGACTTTTATCTATATAAAGTATACCGGGTTGGCCAAGTGACAGGGAGAAAAGGGACAAAAGATCCACAACGCAAATCTATTCTGAGGGAAACCGGCCGTAGGCAGGGATGAGTTTTCCAGAGAATCCGGAGGAAACCACAAGAAGACCAATGAAACGCGGACCACCACCTTCATGCCGCGCCGAAGGCCTTGGACCTCGTTGCCGGGCGGACCCTCTCGAAATGCCGGCCGGCGGCGGCCACTACCCGCTCTACTTCGTCCCGGTCGAAAGGCTGCGGCAGAACGTCGTAACCGCCGATATTCAGGACCTCCGCCCAGAGATTTTCGTCGGCGGTACGGGAAGTGACGATCAATTCCGGCGGACGGGAGAGTGTTTTGAGATCGTGGAGCACTTTTTTCCAATTCCAGCGCGGGCCCTCTGTTCCGGAGATGACTACTTCGACCGGATGGCGATTCAAACAATCCAATGCCCGGGACCGGTCGGGAGCCTCCCACAGACGCCACCCGGCATCCTGGAAGACGCCCCGCAGCAACTGGCAGTCACTCTCGTACTCGCCCACCAAAAGCGCGGAAACGCAGTGATCGGGAGTGGACTTGGTCATGCCACAATACTCCTCTCATTCGATTTCAGATTCTCCCCATTTGCACGGTACCTTCCCAGGCCCACCCGAAACAATCCAAAAATCGATCCGCCAGCCAGGTGAAGTATTTAAATACACCTTGAATATCAATGGTGTATGCGGGTCGACAAATTCTTATTTTTTCTTTCGGGGTACATTTTTTTCGGCGGTTTCGCGCGCCCAGAAGGCATTGGCGGCAAAACTGCTGCAGCCGCTGGCTGGCGGTTATTCCGGCCCTGCCCGGTGTGACTGCCTACGGCAGAACACGAAAACAGGCAACGGCCGCGGTGCAAGCGTTGGCTTTGCGCTTGATCGCCGATCGGCTGGAGCATGGCGAGGCTGTGCCCGGCCCCATGAACGTCTCCTTCATTGCCGCCTGAGAAGCCATCCCACGATTGGCCCTCCACCAAGGCGAAGCAGGTACTGGCGGCGTTGCTCCGTATCGGCTGGACCGTCCGAGGGCCCTGTAACCACTGTGGCTTGAGCCGCCGTTCCCGGACCCCGGTCCAGCCTACCCGCTCATGGATGCCAGGAATTCGCCGTTGCTCCGGGTCTTGCCCAGCTTGTCGAGCAGCAGTTCCATGGTCTCCACCGGCGAAAGCGGATTGAGCACCTTGCGCAGGATCCACACCCGGTTCAGCTCGTCCTTGGGCAGCAGCAGCTCTTCCTTGCGCGTGCCGCTCTTGTTGATGTCGATGGCCGGGAAGACGCGCTTGTCCACCAGTTTGCGCTCCAGGTGGATTTCCATGTTGCCGGTGCCTTTGAACTCCTCGAAAATCACGTCGTCCATGCGGCTGCCGGTGTCGATCAGGGCGGTGGCGATGATGGTGAGCGAGCCACCCTCCTCAATGTTGCGCGCCGCGCCGAAGAAGCGCTTGGGGCGCTGCAGGGCGTTCGAATCCACGCCGCCCGAGAGCACCTTCCCGGAAGGCGGCACGATGGTGTTGTAGGCCCGCGCCAGCCGGGTGATGGAATCCAGCAGGATCACCACGTCGCGCTTGTGCTCCACCAGCCGCTTGGCCTTCTCGATGACCATTTCAGCCACCTGCACGTGGCGCGTGGCGGGCTCGTCGAAGGTCGAGCTGATGACTTCGCCGCGCACGCTGCGCTGCATGTCGGTGACTTCCTCGGGCCGCTCGTCGATCAGCAGGACGATCAGGGTCACCTCCGGGTGGCTGGTGGTGATGGAATTGGCGATCGACTGCAACAGCATGGTCTTGCCGGTGCGGGGTGGAGAAACGATCAGCCCGCGTTGTCCCTTGCCGATGGGCGTCAGCAGGTCCATCACGCGGCCCGAATAGTTGTCCTTGACGGTCTCCAGCTTCAGCCGTTCATTGGGGTAGAGCGGCGTGAGGTTATCGAAGAAGATCTTGTTGCGCGCTTCCTCGGGCGGCTCGAAGTTGATGGCGTCCACCTTGATCAGCGCGAAATACCGCTCGCCTTCCTTGGGCGGGCGGATCTGGCCGGAGATGGTGTCGCCGGTGCGCAGATCGAAGCGCCGGATCTGGGAAGGCGATACGTACACGTCGTCGGGGCCGGGCAGGTAGTTGTACTCCGGCGCGCGCAGGAAGCCGAACCCGTCCGGGAGGCACTCGAGCACGCCTTCGGAGAAGATCAGGCCGCTTTTCTCGGCCTGCGTCTGCAGGATCTTGAAGATCAGCTCCTGCTTGCGCAATCCGGCGGCGCCGGCGATATTCATGCCCTTGGCGACATCATTGAGCTTCTGGATGCTCATATCCTTCAGCTCGACCAGGTCCAGGGTGGGGGTTCCGTTCTTGACTCCCTGGGCGCCCACGGCCTTGCGGCGATGTCCACCGTGCAGGCCCGCATCCACCATCGGTGGAAGCGCCACGGGCGGCTCCGCGGCGGGCGGTTTCACCTCCACCGTGGCCTTGGGCGGTTCGGCGGCCGCTTTCACCTCGGCGGGCGGTTTCGGTTCGGCTACGGGTTTAGGCTCCGCCGGCGGTTTCACTTCGGCCGCTGGTTTCGGCTCCGCCACGGGCGGCTTGGGTTCCACGGGCTTGCTTTCCGTTTTCACCTCGGCGGGCTTGGTTTCGGCGGGCACGGCATGGGCGGGCGGCGGCGCCGGCGGTGGCGCCAGAGGCGGCGTAACCGCCCGGCTGGCGCGCTCCCCGTGGGCCCTCTCCGGGCGTTCGGTGCGGACCGGCCTTTCAGGTTTCTCGGCTCTCTCCGGTTTCACCGGAGCGGCGGTTTCGGCGGGCGCTCCGGCTTGCGGAGCGGGCGTTGGTTCGGTGGGTTTTTCCTGTGGCGGCGTATTCACCGTGTTTGGAGTGTTCTCGTTAGTGCTTGCCAAGTTTCCCTCACTCCCCGGCCGTTGGCGGCCGAGAACGGCAGCGGCTCCACGCCTTCCTTGCGGATGGCGCGCAGGCCGTGCTCTAGATCGGATTGCTTCATCTTATCGGTCTTGGTGGCGATTACCAGATACTGTCTGCTGTGATGCTCGAGCCACCGCTTCAGGTCGAGATCCTTATCCATCCATCCGCGGCGGGCGTCCAGAATCAGGCAGCAACAAATCAGGGTCTCCCTCTCCTTCAAATACTGCTCGATCAACTGCTTCCAGTTCTCCAGGTGCGCGGCGGGCGCCCGCGCGTATCCATACCCGGGTAGATCGACGAAGTACCACGTTCCGTCGATCCGGTAAAAGTTGATCGTTTGTGTGCGGCCCGGAGTACTACTGGTGAAAGCCAGCCCCTTCCGCCCTGTGAGCGCGTTGATCAGGCTGGACTTCCCTACGTTACTTCTCCCTAAAAACGCAATCTCCGGCAGCCCCTCGGATGGGAAGCTCTGGGGGCTGCCCGAACTGGCTACGAATTCGGCCTTCAAATCGTGGGTGGGACAGGCCTGAGCCTGCCGGGGGCCGCTAATGCGCGGCCCGGATCTCCTCCACCGGCAGCACATCCACGCCCGGCGCGCCGGGCGGGATCACCAGCGCCACCAGATCCCGTTCCAAAGCGATCTTCAAAACCTCGTCCATGGATTCCACGAAGTTCAATTTCATGGTCTGCCGGATGGCGTCCGGGATATCCGGCAGGTCCTTTTCATTCTCCCGCGGAACGATGGCCTCCATGATGCCGTGACGGTGCGCCGCCATCAGCTTTTCCTTCAATCCGCCGATCGGCAGCACCTTGCCGCGCAGAGTGATTTCCCCGGTCATGGCCACGTCGGCGCGCACCGGAATGCGGGTGAGCGCGCTGCAAATGGTGGTGGCCAGGGTGATTCCGGCCGAGGGCCCGTCCTTGGGGATGGCGCCCTCCGGAATGTGGATGTGCACATCCAGGTTGCGGTAGAAATCGCGTGGCAGGCCGAAGTGATGGGCCCGCGAGCGGATGTAGCTCATGGCCGCCTGAGCC
>JASHSS010000761.1 GCA_030038565.1 Bryobacteraceae bacterium | reverse complement strand
GTGGTGGTGGAGAGGTTGCTACCGTAAATCGAAACCCAGGATCCGCTTTCGATGGCCGCCGCGCCGCTGGCGCCGTTGACAACACCCGTGATCACAGGTCCGCTGGTGGTCTGCCCGAAAACGGAGCCTCCCAACAGCATCAGAAGGAGAGCCCCACTCAAACACGCTTTTTTCATGTGTCCCCCGTTACACGTGTTGAATACCCGGCAGAATAACATGGGTTGCGAAAATTTCGGAACTTTTTGTAGATACACTGCGCGGATGGTTTCAAATCTCACCGAAATGCGGAATGTGAGCAATATTACGAAACACCGGGGGCGATGCGCCCGTGACGGATGCGCGCAACGTTGCGGCGTTGTGGAAGACCATCCAGGGCGGGCGCTACCGCATCGGCGAGGCCCCTGCGGATCGTAGTGGCGCGGACCGCGCCGCGGCCAATCAATGCGTCATCGAGTAGAGAATGTAATTCACGCCCAGCCGCATGGCCAGGTCGGCAAACCGCTCGGGATAATAAGGATCGTCGGCATATTCCCAGGCGTCGCCGACATCGGAGTTATAGGTGATGGCCACCATGATCCGGCCCTGGTCGTCGTAGATCGCCCGCCAGTGCGCCCCCAGCGCGCTGGGACCGTTGACCGACTTGTAACCTGGGCGTAAATGGGCCTGCCCGGGAATCTGATACCTCTGGTCCAGGTCGTACACAATGTGGAAGATCGGGTCGTCGTCCGGTATTTCCACAATCGGCCGGTTGGGAAAGGCTTTTTTGATCCGCGACTCGAACTCGTACCATTCGTCGTTTCCGTGGAAATCGTCGGCCATGAAAAAGCCGCCCCGCAGCAGATACTCGCGCAAGGCCTGCCCCTGCTGATCCGTCAGGCCCCACTCGCCCACCTGCACGGCGTAAAGCCAGGGCCAGTCGTATTCGTCGCCTTCGTCCAGGTTGACCAGTTGCTCCGCCGAGCGCACGTGCAGCCGCGTCAGGCGCCGCACGGCCAGTGAGAAATGCCGGTCGGCGCGCGGGAAATCCTGGCTCCACAGGGAGATCCCGGTGTGCCAGTCCCAGTCGCGGCCGGCATAGCCGTTCAGCGGCCCGGGCGGGAACATCAGCCGCGCGAAGGCCCACTCGGTCTTTTCCTGGTAGTCGGGCGGCAGAGGTATGGCGCCCAGGCGATATTCGATTCCGGGCAGTTCGCGGAACGGACGCTGGAAGGCATACAGAAGCCCCAATCCGCAGAGGCCGCACCCGATTCGCCACAGTGCCTTCCGCAATCCTATCCCTCCGGCCGTTTCCCGTCCGCCTGTCTACTTCGAGGATAGCATCGCCCCGCATGCGGCCCGCAGCCAGCCGCCGGGCGGCTCAGTGGGTCAGATCGTAGATGAAATAATTGACCGCGATCTGATATGCCAGCCGGGCCCACTTCTCCGGATATCGCGGGTCGTCGGACCACTCCCAGGCGTCCCCCAGGTCCATGTTGTGGCAGATCGCCACCATCACGCGGCCCTGGTCGTCGAAGATCGCCCGCCAATGCGGCGTCTTCCCCGTCTCACCGGCCTCATAAGTCCGGCCGCTGCGATACCACTGCCAACCCGGAACCTGGAAGCGCTCGTCCAGATCGTAAACCGTGTGGAAGATCTGGTTGGAATCCTGAAGGTCTACGATGGGGCGGTCCGGGAAGACCTTCCGCATGCTGGCCACGAACACTTTCCATTCGCTCGAGACGTTGTGGTAGGGCTGGTCGCCGTGGAAGTCGTCCACCATCAGGAATCCGCCGCGCAGGAGAAATTCGCGCAACTGCGCCGCCTGATCGTCCGGGAGCACCCAGTGCCCCACCTCGACCGCGTACATCATCGGCCAGTTGTACACGTCGCCGGTGCCGTCGAGATCCACCACCTGCTCCACCGATCGGGTGTCGATGCGGGTCAGCCGCCGGATGCCCTGGAGCAGGTGACGGTCCGACCGTGGATAATCCATGGTCCAGTTCAGATCCTCGCCGCGCCAGCCCGCGTAGACACTCGGATAGCGCAGCCGAGCGCGGGTCCACTCGGCCTTGACGTTCCAGTCTGTGGGGAGCGGAAAATCCTCGTATTCGATGGCGTCGTATTGCCGGAACGGCCGTTGCGCGCGCAAAACCCCCAAAACGCTCAATGCCGCCACGGCCAGCGAGGCTGCCGAACGATATCCCATGCCGCTAACGCTGTAATTACGTTATCACGACCCCTGCCGGCCAGGACGGCGCGGACCCGGCCGTGCCACTCGCCCGGCTTTTCCGGCAGCCACGCGAATTAAATGAGAATTTGTCCCGCCGCGGGCCCACTAAAGATAGCAGCCAAGTAGTGGCAATAGGCTCCAGCAGGCTCAAGGCCCGGCCACCAGGCTCTGTCTGTGGCCTTCTCCGCGGCCTGCCAGGTGTCATCAGGACAGGTGTGAGTGTGAGCAGGAGGAAATTATGCCCGTCCCTCGAGTGAGTGGGATCCGTGTTCAGGAGTACAGCCTGCCCTCGCCGGGCGATGATAGCCGGGAATTCGGAGACCCGCCCTGGGCTCATAATCGCCCTTCACCGGAGGCGATTACCGGAATGATCCTGGGAATGGTCCTGGGCGCCGGCATTTGGAGCGGCCTTCTGGTGATGATCGGCGCTATTAAGCTGTAGGTTCCGCCGCCCGGATTCACCCGGGCAAGTCCGGCGCAGGGTGAGCCCGTGACCGTGCGCGCGCGAAGGCGATCGAAACGGCCGTCCCGCGCGGGACTACAATATTTCTTGCCATGACCCTCACCCGCCGATCGCTTTTCCGCCAGGCCGCCGCCGGCCCATTTTTCGTCCGTCACCTGCTGTCCGCGCCACCCAACAGCACCCTTCGGCTAGCCGCGTTCGGCGGCGGCAACATGGGCTTTGAAACCCTCAACGGCATCGCTACCCATCCGAAGGTCGCGCTGGCGTTCGTCGCGGAAGTCGATTCGGCCCGTCTGGACCGCTTGAAACCGAAATATCCCGACGCCAAAATCTACCCGGACTGGCGCCAGATGCTCGCCAAGGAGCACCGCCAGATCGATATCGCCTGCGTCGGCGCGCCCGACCACATGCACGCTCCCATGGCCGTCAGCGCCATGAATCTGGGCATTCCGGTATACGTCCAAAAGCCCCTGGCGCACGATCTGTTCGAAGTCCGCGCCATGACCACCCTGGCCCGCCAGAAAAACCTGGTCACGCAGATGGGCATCCAGATCCATTCCCGCGCCGAGTACCGCGCCGCCGTCCGCATCGTTCAATCGGGCGCCATCGGAAAAATCTCCGCGGTCCACTCCTGGAGCAACAAGAAGTGGGGTGACACGGCGCTCATGCCCGACCGCTCCGACCCCGTGCCGGCCTCGCTCCATTGGGATCTGTGGCTGGGGGTGGCCTCGCCGCGGCCGTACATCGCCGACTACTATCACCCCGTCAACTGGCGCAAGCGCATCGATTTCGGCACGGCCACCTTCGGCGATATGGGCTGCCATATCCTCGACCCGGTCTTCGACGCGCTTTCTCTCACCGCGCCCCTGTGGGTGCGCTCGGAGGGCCCCGCGCCCGGACAGCATAGTTGGGGCCTCGACAATACCGTCAATTTCCTGTTTCCCGGGACTGCCTACACCGAAGGCGACCGCGTCGCGCTGACCTGGTACGATGGCGACCGCCGTCCCGCCGCGGACGTGCAGGCCCACCTGGAATCGCATCCGCTGCCCGACCAGGGATCGATTTTCATCGGCGGCAAGGGGGTCATGCTGCTACCGCACGTGGCGGCGCCGGTACTCTTCCCGCAGGCGCAGTTCCGCGATTTCCCCATGCCCCAGACGGAATCCGAAAACCACTACCACCAGTTCGTCGATGCCGTGCTGGGAAACGCCAAGGCCTCCGCTTCGTTCCACTACTCCGGGCCCCTGACCGAGGCGGTCATTATGGGTCCGTTGGCCACGCGCTTTCCCGGCACTACGCTGGAATGGGACGCCGACAAGCTGCGATTCAAGAACTCTCCCGAGGCCACCCGCCTGGTTCACCGCAAATACCGCCACCGCTGGGGGGTCTGGGGGCTGAATGGAGGGAAATCCAAATGATCCGGATACTTCTGACCGCTCTGCTGCTTGCGCCGCTGGTACCGGCGCAGGTGCCGCGCAATCGCGCGCCGTACCCAAATGAACAATGGGTGCGCCTGTTCAATGGCAAGGATCTGACCAACTGGGTCCCGGTGGGACACGAAAAATGGACCGTCGAAGACGGCACCATCCACGGCCAGGGAATCACTAAAGAATACGGCTACCTGCGCACGGAAAAGAAGTACCGCGATTTCTGGCTGGCCATCCGTTTCAAGTGCGAAGACGACGGCAACAGCGGGATTTATTTCCACACCGAATTCAAGGGCGACACCGTCAACATCGCCAAGGGCATGCAGTTTGAGATCGACCGCACGCTCGATCACCACACCGGCGGTCTGTACGGCGACGACCGCGGCTGGATCGCCTGGCCGTCGCCCGAATACGAACAGGTGATTCGCCCCACCGACTGGAACGAGTACCTGCTCAAAGTGGAGGCCAACCACATGGTCGCCATCCTCAACGGCATCACCATCCTGGATTTCACCGACCCCACTCCCAAATCCTTCGATGGTTACATCGCCCTTCAGCTACATTCCGGCGGCGAAGGGAACATGCGCTTCAAGGATATCTACGTCCGTGATATCTCCGCGCAGTGATTAAATCGCGGTCCGTTCCGCGTAGTCCCGCAGCCAGGTGAGAATCTGCGGCCATCCGCGGTGGCTGCCGCGCGCAGTCTCGCTGACCAGGCCGGAGTGTGTCAACCGCACTCTGGTCAGGCCCGCTTTCTCCTCCAGGTCGATGCGCACCGTGGACTCGGTGGCATCCTCCTGCCAGGTCGGAAGCCATGTAAAGACCAGCAGGCGGGGCCGCTCGATTTGCCGGTATTCCCCCTGCACGGTTACGTCTTTTCCAAAGCCCGTTCCGCGCATCAGCCACTTGCCGCCGGGGCGCAGGTCGGACTCCATATGAGTGAACCGGAACCTTCCTTCCGCGCCCCACCATCGGACCCGGTGGATGGGATTCGTAAGCGCTTCGAAGATGCGTTCCGCCGATCCCTTAATGGTGATTTCCTCCACGACCGTATCGCTTTGAATGGTTGGATTCATGGTTTCGTTTCCTCCTCGTCTTGGCCCTCTTCGATATAGCTCTTCAGGCTGCGCAGGTTCGCGCTCCACAGCGCTTCGTAGTCCCGCAGCCAGGTGTTCACAGTGCGCAGCGGCCTGGCGTTCAAGCCGCAAACGCGGGCAGTGCCTTGCTTATGCATGACCACCAGACCCGCGCCGCGGAGCAGACGAAGGTGCTTCGAAATCGCCGGACGGCTGGTTCGAAAGTTCGCCGCAATCTCGCCGACGGTGTGCCGTCCGCCGCGCAGTAACCCCAGAATTTCCCGCCGCGTCGGATCGGCAATCGCCCGGAACACCGCGTTGCCTGGTTTGCGCTTGTAGGTAAGCATGGTTATCGTAACCGCCTTCGGTAGCCGCCGTTTCTTCGTTGCCGGGTACGGCGCGCCCGAGCTGCCGGGCGCCGGGGCGCCGCGGGCTGCGCCCCAAATGTAACCATTCGGTTACTCAAAATGGTAACCGGAAGGTTACCAATAAGTCAAGCCCGGCGATCGCCCCCGGGACGCCATCGGAAGCTGCGCCGGACTGCAACGGGAAAGCCTTCCTTCGAGGAACGCGCGGACGTGGCGGTCCTCGATCGCACCGCCGAAACCGGGCAGGCTTGGCGAGTCCGGCTGGCCCGCGAGCAGCAGCTCATCTCGTATGCGCACGAACCGGCCGACGCCGCAGACCATTTCCTTTCGCTACGGTGGGCCGCGGCGGGCAACGGACCGTCAAGGCTATTCGTAATTCAGCGCCGTCATGGGGTCCACGCGTGTCGCGCGACGGGCCGGGTACCAGCTCGCGAGCATGGCAATGGCGATCCACGCCAGGCTGGCGGCGGAGAATGCAACGGGGTCGAAGGGACTCAGGCCATACAGAAATCCGCGGAGCAGCCGGACGGCGGCGGCGCTGAGCGGCAGTCCCAGGGCGATGCCGATGGCGGTGATGCGCAAACCGTGGGCCAGAACCATCCATTGCACGTCCAGCGGGAGCGCCCCGAGCGCCATGCGCACGCCGATTTCGCGCGTGCGCTGCGCCACCGAGCAAGCCACTACGCCATAGACCCCAATGGCGGCGAGGACGATGGCGAGAAGCCCCAGGGCGGCCAGCAGCGACGCCTGCCACTTCACTTCCCACAGCGAGCGGGCCACAGAATTCTCCATGGTGTCGACATCGTAGATGCGCAGATCCCGCCCGTCGCGCTGGACGAGTTCGAGCAGGGACCTGGTCCACTGGCGCGGGTCGCCGGCGGTGCGAATGAGGAGCGAGAAATAGCCGTTGCCGGGGTCTTCCTCGCGCGAGGTGTAGTAAAGAAGCTGCTGCTCCTCATTGACCGCATCGTATTTCGCATCCCGCGCCACGCCCACTACGGTCGCGCCTTTATCGGCAGCGCCCCCGATGTAACATCCGCCCATCCAGATGGTTTTCCCGAGCGGATCTTCGCCGGGCCAGAGGTCTTGAGCCAGCGATTGATTGACAATCGCCTGCGGCGCGCCGGGCGAGGGCGCGAGGAAGCCGTGACCCTTGACGATCGGAATGCGGAGGAAGTCGAAATAATTCGGGTCGACGATATTCGCCCGGACTTGTTTCTTTTCGGTTTGGCGCGTGGCGGCCGCGCACCCCGCTCCGGAGGCGGGGAACACCTCCCAGGCGAGGGTCGCATCCTGCACGCCGGGAATTTCGCGGGCCCGCTGTTTCAGCTCCGGGAACACCAGGGCGTTGGCGTCCTTGCCGTGGGCCCACAGGTTCACGAACAGGCGGTGGTCGTAGGCGAATCCGGGATCGAGATGCCGGGCGCGGTCCGCGGCGCGCAATAGCAGCCCGGTGGCGATCAGGAGGGTGAGCGACAGCGCCACCTGCGCCACCGAAAAGATTTCGCGCTGGCGGAAATGCCGCGCGGCCTGGCCTTTCATCGAGGGGCCCAGCGTGCGTTCACGATTCGCCAGCGCGGGCGGTAAGCTGAACAACAGCGCGCAAACCATTCCAGCCCCGGCCAAAAAGAGCGCCACGCGCCAATCGATCCCCAACCGCAACCCATGCCAGATGGGATCGGGAATCGACGGAAGCGCCAGCTCCAGCGCGCGTCCGGTCCCAGAGCCGAAGAAAACCCCCAGCAGCACGCCGCCGGCCGCCAGCACGAGGCCTTCCGCCAGCGTCTCGCGGAAGAGCCGCGCGCGGCTCGCGCCCAGGGACTGCCGGATGGCGATCTCGCGCTGGCGCACGGCCGCCCGGGAAAGCAGCAGATTCGCGACGTTCACGCAGGCGATCAGCAAAACCATTCCGGAGACCGCGCCGAGCAGCGTGACCATGGGAAAAAATGGGGAGTGCCGTTCATCGGCCACGATGCCGGCGTATCGTCTGACCACCGCCGGAGCGGCCAGGATCTCCTCGCCGGGATGGGCGGCCCGCAGACCCGCGGTAAGTACGCGCATTTCGGCGGTGACGCCCGCGATCGAAGCGCCCGGAGCCATGCGTCCGATTAAATAGGCAGACCCGCCTCCCAGCCGTGGCGGGCGGACGGGCAACCAGGCGTCCGTAGCGAATGGCGGCACGGTTCCGCTGAATTCGGGCCTGGCCACCCCGGCAATCCGGTACGACCCACCGAGGACCCGGACGCTCTTGCCGAGAACGGCGGCATTGCCGGCGAAGCGCGTCTGCCACAGGCGGTAGCTGATTACCGCGGGCCGCTCGGCGGCCGTCTCCGCTTCCCGGCCAAACCACCTGCCAAGCGCGGTTCCCAATCGCAGGACATGCGCATAATTCGAGGAAACCGTTTCAACATCGGTCTCGAAACCGGTCCGGTCTACTTCCATCGAATCGAAGTACAGGCTGGTTGCGGCGGCTTCGACCGAACGCAGGTTATCGCGAAAACTGAAATATTCGGGCCAGGTGGAAAACGCCAGATCGTGGCGGCGGATTTGCACCACGCGGTCCGCTTGCGCTACCGGCAGCCCGCGAAAACAGAGGCTGTCGAGAAAGCTGAACAGGGTGGTGTTGACGCCCAACGCCAGCGCCAGGCACAGCATGGCTGTGAGTGCGTACCCGGGATTGCGCCGGATGCGCCGCAGCGCGCGGCTGAAATCGGTCCCGATGCCCGGAATCGCGCGTCGATAAAGCGAGAACCGCACCGCCAGGCAGCTCAGCGCCTGGCCCCAATACCACAGCCGGCCGGCCCCGCTCGTATCGAATGTCTCCCGCAGATCGCCCGCCACCGCATCGGCATCGCGCCCGCCCACCAGGAATCGCAGCAGCCGCTCCGCGAGCTTGGGGGGCTCAGACATGCAGCCCTTCCCACATGCGCTCGAACACAGCTTTCGACCCTGACAGAGCCTCCTGCGCGGCGGGCAGCAGCTTGAAGTAGCGCTTGGATCGCCCGCCGCGCTGCGCGGTCGCATCGGCGAACCAGGAGTGGACCATGCCCTTGGCTTCGAGCCGGTCGAGGGTGGCGTACAATGCGCCCACAGTGACCTTGCGCCCGGCGCGATTCTCGATTTCGGCGCGGATGGGAACGCCGTACGCCTTGTCTCCCAAACGCAAAATCGCCAGGAGAACGATCTGTTCGAACTCTCCGAGATACGCCTGACGCATTTGTACTATATAGTAGAGCAAATGTGGGGAAGCGTCAACAGGGAAGAGTAGCACGCTCGATATGGGGAGCAATAGGAAGCCGCCTGGAACGCGCGGCGCCGCCTGGGAAGGTTCGCGCCGCCCGGCCGGCGTTACTTCTTGCGGCGCGCCACCAGCCTGACCTTGCGGGTCTGGGAGATCGCCCCGGGGGTCAGCGCGTCGTTCACAATCTCAGCCTGCTCCTGCTGGTGGCGCTTGCCGGAACCGGTCGCCGGGCTGGCGCTTTCCGGACGGCCCACGTAGCGCAACTCGCGGTGCGTCGGCTCCAGCAGCGGGTCCATCCATTCGCGCAGGAAACGCCATGGCCCCATATTGCGCGGCTCCTCCTGCGCCCACACCACTTCCGCGGTCGGCGGGTAGCGCGCCAGGATATCGGCGGCCTGCTCGGCATCGAACGGATAAAGCTGCTCCACCCGCACCAGCGACACGTGGTTGGCCTTGCGCTCGTCGCGGCCGGCCGCCAGATCGTAGTAGATCTTCCCCGAGCAAAACACCACGCGGGTGGCTTCGGGCGAGGCCGGCTCGGCCAGGAATTCCATGAATCCGCCGGTCGAAAAATCGCGCGGCGACGATACCGCCCGCGGATGCCGCAGCAGGCTCTTGGGAGTGAAGATCACCAGCGGCTTGCGCACGCCGCGGCGGTCCGTCCCACCGTACATCTGGCGGCGCAGCAGGTGGAAGTACTGCGCCGGCGTGGTGCAGTTGGCTGCCTGCATATTGTTTTCGGCGCACAGCGTGAGGTAGCGCTCGATGCGCGCGCTGGAATGCTCCGGCCCCTGGCCTTCGAAGCCGTGCGGCAGCAGCATCACCAGGCCGCTGGGCTGGCCCCACTTGGATTCGCAGCAGGAGATGAACTGGTCGATCATGATCTGCGCGCCGTTGGCGAAATCGCCGAACTGCGCTTCCCAGATCACCAGCGTCAAGGGATCGGCCACGCTGTAGCCGAATTCGAAGCCCAGCACCGCGTACTCGCTCAGCGAGCTGTCGTAGACGTCGAAGCGCGCCTGGTCGGGCGAAATGTGCTGCAGAGGAATAAAACGCCTTCCGGTTTCCGCGTCGTAGAAGGCCAGGTGCCGTTGGCTGAAAGTGCCGCGGCCGGAATCCTGCCCGCTCAGCCGCACGGCGGTGCCTTCCAGCGCCAGCGTGCCGAACGCCAGGGCTTCGGCGAAGGCCCAATCGATGTGCGCCGGCTGGTCCACTCCGTGCGCCAGGGCCTCGCGGCGGCGCTCCACAAATCCGCGCAGCTTGGGATGCAGGTGGAAATTCTCCGGGAAGTGCGCCATGGCGCGCCCCACCCGCTCCAACACCTGCGGATTCACCGCCGTGCGCGGGCAGAAGTTGCCGATCTCCTCGCTCGCCACGGCGCTCAATTCCTGCAACTCGTAACGCTCGGCGCGCTGCTGCACGGCGTCGTACGCCTCACTCAATCGCCCGGCCACGGCCTTGCGCATGCCCTGTACTTCTTCGGCCGTCAGCACCCCTTCGCGCACCAGTCGCTCGCCGTAGAGCGTGGCCACCGAGGGGTGCTCTTTAATCTTGCGGTAGAGGATCGGCTGCGTGTAGCTCGGGTCGTCGCCCTCGTTGTGGCCATGGCGCCGGTAGCAGAACATGTCGATCACCACGTCCTTCTTGAATTTCTGGCGGTAATCGAAAGCGATCTGCACCACCCGCACGGCCGCCTGCGGGCTATCCCCGTTCACGTGGAAAATCGGCGCCTGCACGCCCCGCGCCACGTCGGTCGAGTAAGGCGTGGAGCGCGATTCGTCCGGCAGCGTGGTGAACCCGATCTGGTTATTGATAATCACGTGGATGGTGCCACCGGTAGTGTAGCCGTCCAACTGCGAGAGGTTCAGGGTTTCGGCCACCACGCCCTGCCCCGCGAAGGCCGCGTCGCCGTGGATCAGCACCGGAATCACGCGCTCGCGCGCCGTGTCGCCCAGGCGGTCCTGCTTGGGCCGAACGATGCCCTCCACCACCGGATCGACTGCCTCCAGGTGGCTCGGATTGGGCGAAACCGAAACCACGATTTCCCGCCCGCTCTCCATCCGGCGCGTGCCGGTGGCGCCCAGGTGATACTTCACATCGCCCGAACCCTGCGTGCTCGAGGGGTCGATATCGCCCTCGAATTCGGAGAAGATCTGCTTGACATCCTTGCCTACCACGTTGGCCAGCAGGTTCAGCCGCCCGCGGTGCGCCATGCCGATCACCACCTCATTCACATGGTTATCCGCCGCGCGCTCCAGAATCTCTTCCAGAATCGCCAGGGCCGTCTCCGCGCCCTCCAGCGCGAAGCGCTTCTGCCCCACGAAGCGCGAGTGCAGGAAATGCTCGAATTCCTCGGCGTCGATCAGGTTGCGCAGAATCCGCAGGCGCGTTTCGCGCTCCAGCGGCCAGTGGTTCTTGCCGGGCTCCATGCGCTGCTGCAACCAGCGCTTCTGCTCGGGCACCTGGATGTTCATGTACTCGCAGCCGATCTTGCCGCAGTAGGTGTCGCGCAGGGTCTCCAGAATCTCGCGCAGCGTGGCCACCGGCTTCGAGTGGCCCTCCCCGATGGCCTCGCCCAGGCTGCCGGTGAGAAACTCGCGGTCCAGGTCCCAGATGGTCAGCCCGTAGGTTTGCGGGTCGAGCTCCGGATGAAAGTGCGGTTCCGATCCCAGCGGATCGAGATCCGCCACCAGGTGGCCGCGCACCCGGTAAGCGTTGATCATCTGGATGACGCCGATTTCCTTACCGCTTCCGGCGTGCCGCGCCGCACCCCCGCCCAGCAGCGGCTGGCGGTCGCTCTCCCAGCGCACCGGCATGTGCGGCATGCGCAGGTGGTTGAAAATCTCCTCGTAGAAGCTGTCGCCGCCGTCCAGCAGGCTTTGCAATTTACCCAGGAACGCGCCCGATTCGGCGCCCTGGATGATGCGGTGATCGTAGGTGCACGAAAGCGCCATCACTTTGCTGATGCCCAGCGCGGCGCGGGTCTCCTCCGCCGAGCCGCGGTACTCGGCCGGATAATCGATAGCGCCGGTGGCGATGATGGCTCCCTGCCCCGGCATCAGCCGCGGACTGGAGGACATGGTCCCCACCGTGCCGGGATTGGTCAGCGAAATGGTGGTGCTCTGAAAATCGGCCGTTGTCAGGCGGCCCGAGCGCGCGCGCGCCACCAGGTCGTCGAAGGCCGTGAGGTATTCCTGGAAATTCAGCGCCCCCGCGTCTTTGATATTGGGCACCATCAGGCTGCGGGCGCCGTCCCGTCCGGCCACGTCTACCGCCACGCCCAGGTTGACCCGCGGGTGGATCACGCGGTATGGCTGCCCATCCTTTTCCGCGTAGGCGTGGTTCAGGGCGGGCACTTCTTCGAGCGCCCGCACGATGGCCCAGCCGATCAGGTGCGTGTAGGAAACCTTGCTCTTGCCGAGCAGCCCGCGGTGCTGGTTGATGATGCGGCGGTTCTCGTCCATCACCTTCACCGCAATCGTGCGCTGCGAAGTCGCCAGCGGAACCGCCACCGAGGCGGCCATGTTGACGGCGATCTTTCCGGCCGCGCCGCGCAGCGGTTGCAGTTGGTCGCCGGGGGCGCCATCCGGGTTGGTTTCCGGGCGGGATGGTGGCGCGGGGAGGGGCGCGGAAGCCGCCGCGGAAACCTGCCCCGCGGGCGCCTCCCCGGTTTTCGCTCTGCTCTCCTCGAAGATCTGCTTCCAGCCTTCATCCACGCTGGAGTGGTCGCGTAGGTACTGCCGGTACAGCTCGTCTTCGAGCCAACTGTTGATTCCCATTTCCGGGTCGGATTTCACTGCCATGGCGGGCGTATTCTCACTTTTATGATAGCGTGGCCGAACCGGAGGATTCCCAAAGCCTGTGCGGTCCATGGATGACATAGCTAACCCGTACTAGTCCATACGTTGTCGCGCGGGTGGTCTATTCCCTGCCGGGGACTGGAGCGGGTACACTTGAGAGTCGCCTTATGCTTCCTCTGCCCCACTCAGCCCTTACGCCCGGCGGCGCTTCGTCTTCGTCCGTCCTGTTCTGGGTGATTGGTGGGGCCTTGGTACTAGTGAGTTTTCAACTCCGGCGGCTTTTGTCGCGGCACGCCCGCCACTCCTCCGATCTTCCCCCTCACCGCGAGGCGGCAGAGTAGCCCCCCTCAGAGGGCCGCCCGCCGCAGCCAGCCGTGCTCCCGGCGGCACGCGCCGCCACCGCTCTGCGCTCCCCAACCGCCCTAACCGCCCTTCCCGCCGAACCGCCCCGCCGCTGCGATATTCTGAAAGAGGACTGCGACTTCGCCCGAAACCCGCCTCGGCTTTCCGGAGCGGACGCCGCCCGTGGGCGGTGCAACATCGATTGGAAATCACCGGCTTGACGACGCTCTCATGATCCCTGAAACCGCCCCGGCGTACCGGTTGGCTGTCTCGGCGACTTTCACGGCCGAACCCTTCGCTCCGGTGCTGTCCTTCTGGACGGCTGAGCTGGCCTGGGAGGGCGAGCTCCAGTTCGCCCCCTACAACCAGGTGTTTCAGCAGCTTCTCGATTCCACCAGCCTGCTGGCCTGCAACCGCAGCGGGGTCAACCTGGTGTTGGTCCGTTTCGAGGACTGGCTGCGCTTCCCCACCCCGGCGGATGGCGCCGCCCCGCACCTGGAACATGACCTGGAAGATCACGTCGGCCAGTTCATCGCCGCGCTCGATTCGGCGGCCCGTTCCTTTCCATCCCCGCTGGTGGTGTGCGTCTGCCCGGCGTCCCCGGCCTTTCTGGCCGATCCCGCGCAGCGCGAGCTTCAGCGGCGCCTGGAACAGCGTGTGGCTTCCGCGCTGGCGGGCCTCACCACCGCGCACCTCGCCACCATGGCGGAACTGGAGCAACTGTACCCCGTCGCGGAGATCCACGATCCGCACGCCGACGACCTGGGCCATGTGCCCTACACCGCGGAATTCTTCGCCGCCCTGGGCACCCTCCTGGTCCGCAAAATTCACGCCCTGCGCGTGCCGCCCTACAAGGTCATCGTGCTCGATTGTGACGACACGCTGTGGAAAGGCGTGTGCGGCGAAGACGGCCCCCAGGGGATCGTGCTCGATCCTCCCCGCCGCGCGCTCCAGGAATTCATGGCCGCTCAGCACGCCGCCGGACGGCTGCTCTGCATGGCCAGCAAGAACAACCTGGCGGATGTCCTCGACACCTTCCGCATGAATCCCCGGATGCCTCTCCAGCTGGATCATTTCACCGCCTGGCGCATCAACTGGGAACCCAAGGCGGCCGGCCTTGCCGAGCTCGCCGAGGAACTGGAATTGTCGCTCGCCAGTTTCATCCTGGTGGACGACAATCCCAAGGAGGTCAGTGAAATCGAGGCCGGCCATCCCGAAGTGCTGAGCCTCGCCCTGCCGCCCGATCCGGCCGGGATTCCCGCCTTCCTGCGTCATATCTGGGCCTTCGATCACCTGCCCGTCACAGAGGTGGACCGGGCCCGCAACCTGCTCTACGCCCAGCAGTTCGAGCGCAGCCGCGCGCGGCGACAGGCGGCCAGCCTGGAAGATTTCCTGGCGTCGCTCCAGCTGGAAGTTGAAATCGCTCCCCCGCTCGAAAGCCAAATGGCCCGCGTGGCGCAGCTCACCCAGCGCACCAATCAGATGAACTTCTCCACCGTCCGCCGCTTCGAAAGCGAAATCCAGGCCCTCCTCGGGTCTGGAGAAGCGGAGTGCCTGGCGGTCCATGTGCGCGACCGGTTCGGCGACTACGGTCTCACCGGAGTAATGATTTTCGCCGCCCGCCGCGACGCCTTGCTGGTGGACACCTTCCTGCTAAGCTGCCGCGCCCTGGGACGCGGGGTGGAGCATCGCATGATCGCCGCGCTTGGCTCGCTCGCCCTCCAACGCGGATTGGCGGCCGTCGAAACGCCCTTCGTCCGCACTCACGGCAATCTGCCCGCGCTGTTGTTTCTGGAGAGCGTCGGGCTGGGACTTCAGCACGTAGATTCGGGCAACCTGAGCTTCCGTTTCCCCGCCGCCCACGCCGCCGCCATCCGCTATAAGCCGGCCCGCGCGCGCGCCGCCGAACGGACCGCCCGCGAGCCTCAGCCGCCCACCCCCGCAAATGCGGAAAAGCGCGTCCCCTACGTCCGCATCGCCACCGAACTGAGCGACCCGCGAGAGATTCTCCGGCAAACCCGCGCCGCCGCGCAGGCCCGTCCGGAAGCAGCCCCGGCGGAGTCCGCCGCGCAGGCCTCCGGCGTGCCGTCCCCTCGCCCCTCCCCCACCACCGCGCCCGCCCCTGCGCCGCGCGCGGAATTGCAGCGCCGCCTGCGCCAGATCTGGGCCGAAATGCTGGGCATCGCCCTCCCCGGCATCCACGACGATTTCTTCGACCTGGGCGGCCATTCGCTCCTGGCCGTGCAGCTCATGGCTCGCGTGCGCAAGGAATTCGACGTGGATCTCTCGCTCGAGCTGGTCTATAGCGGCGTCTTCACCGTGAGCACCCTGGCCGAAGCCGTCGAACTCAAGGAGTTCGAACAGACCGGCGCCGAAGAATACGCCGCTTTGCTGCGCGAAATGGAAGGGCTTTCCGACCAGGAAGTCCGCGAGTTGCTGGCCCGCGAAGACCAATTGCCGTTACCCTGATGCGCATCCTCCTGGCTCACAACTCGCCGTACTTTCCGGCGTTCGGAGGAGGCGACAAATCCAACCGTCTGCTCATGGAAAGCCTGTCCGCCCGCGGCCACCACGTGCTGGTCGCGGCCCGCGTGGACCGTTTCGGAGCTGAGGCCCACCGGCATTTGCTCGCCGAACTGGCCGCCCGCGGCGTTCCCGCCACCCAGGACGGCGCCGCGGTGCGCTTCACTCTGAATGGGGTCGAGGTGCATGCGCTCTCCATCGAGCCTCACGTGCGGGTTTGGTTTGCATCCCAGATCGCGGCCTTCGATCCGGACGTGATCCTCACCTCCACCGATGACCCGGCCCACCTGATGCTGGAACCGGCCCTCGCCGCCGGCCGCGCGCGCGTGGTCTATATGGTGCGCGCCACCGTGGCGCTGCCGTTCGGCCCGGACACCGGGTTTGCCGGCGCCCTGAAAACCGCCATCCTGCAGCGGGCCGATGGCGTGGTAACGGTCAGCGAATATGTCGCCCGGTACGCCCGGCGGTGGGGCCGGCTGGATGCTGTGCACGTGCCCATCTCCCTGCTCGAACCGGGCCCATTCGCCCATCTGGGCCGCTTCGGGAATCGCTTCGTCACCATGGTGAACCCATGCGCGGTGAAAGGCATTTCCATTTTCCTGGCCCTGGCGCGGCGTTTTCCGTCCGCCGAATTTGCCGCCGTGCCCACCTGGGGCACCACCGCCGCCGATCTCCAGGCCCTCCGCGCGCTGCCCAACATCTCGGTTCTCCCGCCGGTGGATGACATCGACCGGATCCTCAAAATCACCCGCGTCGTCCTGGTGCCGTCCCTGTGGGCCGAGGCGCGCTCGCGCATGATTCTGGAAGCCATGGCCCGCGGCATCCCGGTGCTGGCCAGCGACGTCGGAGGCTTGCCGGAGGCCATGCTGGGAATGGATTACCTGGTCCCCGTGCGCCCCGTGGTGCACTACCAGTCCGCGGTGGACGAATTGATGGTGCCGGCCGCGCAAATCCCCGAGCAGGACATCGCGCCGTGGCAGGCGGTGCTGGAACGGTTGCTCTCCGATCGCGAGCATTACGAGCGCCTCTCGGCCGCCGTGCGCGACACAGCCCTGGCCTACACGCGGAGCCTCACCTGCCAGCCTTTCGAAGCGTACCTGGAGAAAATCGTGGCGTCGCCGAAACGGCGCGAAGCCGCCACCGCCGCCGCGCCGCCCGAACCCGCCGAGTCCGCGCCCGCCGGCAAACCCCAGCTCACCCCGGAAAAGCAGAGGCTGATGGCGCTGTTGCTGCGCCGCAAGCACGGCGCCGCGTCCGGCCATGGAGGCGCCCCCGATGTGGCTGACTGAATCGCAGGTCCAGGAACTCGACACTCCCGCCGGCCGCGCCGAACTGGCCCGCCGCGCCACCCTCCTGTCGCGCGAGGCCCTCCCCGGCGTGGACATCGAAATCCTCTGGGATGGAATGTGGATTCGCCGCGTCGGCGCGGTGTGGTTTCCCGACCCCGACCTCTTCCGCGCCGCCGAGCCCAAGTGGCAGCGCTGGGCCGGACTGGCCGACAAATACCTGCGCGACGCCCAGGATTACTGGTTCCACGTCTACCATCCGCGCCCCGGCGACACCATCGTGGATATCGGCGCGGGCCGCGGCGAAGACGTCTTCGCTTTCGCTCGCGCGGCCGGTCCGGCCGGCCGGGTCCTGGCCATCGAACCCCACCCGGTCTCCTTCCAGGCGCTCGAAAAATTCTGCGCCCTCAACGGACTCTCCAACGTCACCGCGCTGAATTACGCCTGCACGGACCAGCCCGCGCACTTGCAGATCGAGACCCTGCCGGTGTGGGAATCGAATTATGTCCGCTCCGGCGACCCGGCCCCCACCAGCTATCCGGTGGAGGGCGTCCCCTGCGACAGCCTGCTGGCCGGCCGCGGCATTGAGCGCATCGATTTCCTCAAGATGAACATCGAAGGCGCCGAGCGCATGGCTCTCCCGGGCTGCCGCGGGCTTCTGGCCCGGACCCGCTTTGCGTGCGTCGCGGCGCACGATTTCCGCGCCGCCCGCGGCGAGGGAGAACATTTCCGGACCCTGGAGTTTGTCAGCCGCTTCTTAAAGGACGCCGGTTTTCAAATCCTCACCCGCGCCGACGACCCGCGCTATTACGTTCCGTACCACGTCCATGGGTTCCGCCCGCCCGCGGCCTGAACGGCGGCCTCAATCCGTCTCCGGTCGCGGCGGGTTGGCCCAGTGCCCCGAGGGATCGCTTCCGTTCACCACCACGCCCTTGGCATTCCATCCCAGTTCCGCCCGCACATCGGCCGGACAATAGCGCAGGGTCAGCCCGCACCGGCGCCGGTCGGAGGCATTGGCTTCCGAGCCATGCACCAGCAGGTCGCTGTGAATCGAAATCTCTCCCGCCCGGAGTTGGTTATCCACCGGCGCGCCGAGTTGCTCCGCACCGGCCACGGTCTGGTTCAACACGTTGCTGTCGTCGTTCTCGCTCAGCGTATAGGTGAGATGCCCGTACCAATGCGAGCCGGGAATAAATCGCATGCAGGCGTTGGCCACGTCGGCGTCGTCAATCGCCAGCCATACCGTCACCGCCTTGGAGGGCGTGAGCGGCCAGTAACTGGCGTCCTGGTGCCAGGAGACGCGCTTGCCGTCGCCGGGCATCTTGCAGAAGAAATGCGATCCCCACCCGATCACATCCTCGCCGAGCAGGTCTTTGATATAGGCCACGATCCGCGGGTGCGCCAGCAGATCGTACACCCGCCCGTAGCGGAGGTGCGCGGTGCTGATCGAGTAGCTGTCGCCCCCCGCCGCCAGCGTGCGCGCCAGGATCCCATCGAAATAACCGCGGATATCCGCAATCTCGCCGGCATCGAATATGGGGATTCCGGTCAGGTAGCCGTCGCGATTGAAAGCCGCCATCCGGTCCCCATCCAGAACCCGCGGATGCTCCACCGTGGAAGGATGAAAGCGCAGATCGCGCGCCACCGTCCCCAGCGCTTCCGCCGTGGGGATGAACTTCGGACTTCCCATACCCCAGGTATACAACAACGGTGAGGCTTTTTCTCCCGCCTCTCCGAAGACTCGGATTCCTCCCGCGCTCAACCTGCTCGACGCGGGGGGTGCCCCTGGACCCGGAGGCGCCCCTCATAAGCGCCAACCTAAGCGTCCTGATCTCATTTGAGCCTACGGAACACTCGGGACTTAAGGACATCGAGGGCGGATCGTGACGATTTTGGGAGAGATGGGAAGCGAGAACACTTCTACGGTTTGGGCGTATATCCGGCCAATCCTGATGCCCGCGCGCGGCTAAGTGGAACTGACACATTGACTTAAGGGGCGCGTGCACAGATTGGACCGGATATACGCATAATAACCGGCCAAACTGCTTGACTCTAAGGCACTTAGTTATCCTTTTCATTCAAGCAGAATTTGGCCGGTTATTATACGTGATACGGCCGAGTGCAAGTGAGTCCTTCTCGAAGAGGTCCGTTTCGGTGGCGGGCGCGGCCTGAGCCGCTTTCCTCGCCCCGGCGTATTTACTCGCCGAGACCCACTAAAAGCAGTCCTATGGATCCCCGGATTCGGATTAGAATCGTGGTACGAAGGACAGAAAGCGAGGAATGCCGGTGAAATTTCGGCTTGTCATCGCGATATTTTCCCTCTGTTTGACGATCTCGCTTTTCGGTCAAGATGTTGTTTTCAGCCGTCGGGTTTACAAAGAACAGGGGCGAAGTTACCAACAGATTTGGAGATGGAATCCAGCGAACGACGTCCTCAAGGAGTTAACTCACTCCACTCGCGACCATCACCACCCCGCCTGCAAGGACGGCAGTATCACCTTCGTTTCGGAGAACGCGAGGCTTTGGACCCTCAATCCTGCGAGTGGCGAGGAGCGCATCATCGGCTCGCCGCCCCCTCCGCCCAACGACGAACAAAAACCGCGGAACGGGTGCGATGTTTTTGCAGAAGCCGGGAACCTTGAAGCCTGCGGTAAGGGCGAAGACCTGTCTGTGTTGCGGGACAACAAAGCGATCGGTCACTTTAGGACTGACGAGTGCCCTATCGACGAGCACGGGACGCTTGGTAAATGCGAGGCACCGATCCAGTCGCTGAACTGGTCCCCGGGGGCGAAGTGGCTGTTGGTGGGCGCGTTGGAGGACCTTCACGAGTGGGATTACTATGTCATCGATCCCGCCACCATGAAGCTCATCAGGGTTGCAACTGCCTCCCCGAGCAGCGCTATTTGGCTGCCCGGAAGCGGTGGGCTCTTATACACGACGCCGGAAAATGTCGCGCCACTGCCTGGCGCGCACCGTGAGCGCCAAGTCTGGGTACAACAGCTCGTCCGGTTCGATCCCGCAACCGGGAAGAGCCGCGCGATTACCTCAGGCGTTACGAATAACTTTGACGCGTCGCTGTGCAACCCGTAACCTGCGGGCACGCTGGTTTCGATGCGCAAGCGCCCGGTGAGACGGAGCGCCCGCGTTTAGCGGGCCAGCCACGCAGTCGGGTTTCACATTGTCGATTTAAGAGCGTTTAAACACCAGTTGACGGGATGTCCCCGACCCAGTGATTGGCAATGGTTCCGCCGGGGCCGGCCAGAAGGAACCGTCGGTGCGTGATACGTACACTGACGGTTTCTCGCCACCTGGACCGATCGGGCATTCTCTGTAAATCGAAGTTCCCAGCGTAAGAATGGATGGCCGCGGCGCTGTTCCGTTCACAGTTATAATCAATCGATTGTGAAGCCACGAATATTCATCGGATCCTCTGGTAGCGCGAAGGGCTACGCTTCCGCCATTCACGCCGGCCTTGCCGGAGTTGCAGAGTGCACGGTTTGGACGGACGGCGCGTTTGCTCTGTCGACCTCAACAGTCGCCGGGCTACTCAAGAATCTCCGTGACTCCGATTTCGGAATCTTTGTCTTCGCCCCAGACGATACAGCTACCATCAAGGGTGAACTCCTCACTGTTCCCCGTGACAATGTTATTTATGAGGCGGGCCTCTTCAGCGGTTATCTTTGCCCTGAACGATGCTTCATCGTAGTGCCCCAAACCGTCAAGGTACGCGTGCCCACCGATCTTCTTGGGATGACCCTAGGGTTTTATGAAGACGACCGAACGGACGGTAACGATGAGGCCGCAGTTGCCACGTTCTGTTCAAAGGTGCAAAAGCAAATCGCTTCTCAGGGGTTGTCTAAAGGCGCTGCCATTGAAGAACTCCGGGAGTTGGCCGTAAGGTTCGAGTGCTGCCAATCCTGGATGAAGGACGAGGACCAGCGCGTAGCGATGAAGAAAACGGTCAGCGCGCAGATCGAGGACTTTTCAAGGAACCACCCCCTCAACAAGCATCGCCTTCTGGTGCAGCATCGCACCGGCTATTATCTTGCACTACTTGTGTCCATTCGTTTCAATCCCGAACCGCGCGATTGGGAACTCATTCTGGCTTTGGATACCAAACAGCTCCCGGCAGGCTTTGCCTATTTCAAGGTAATCGAGGCGATTGAGGAACTCAAGAATCGAAAGAGAGTCACCCCCCACCAGCTAAAGCAACTGCATGCCTGGGTTAATGACCTGCCCGAAGCAAGGAAGCATATTTCAGCGCGAATCGATGCCCTCCTGAAGTGAAGCACTTTCAATGTGGCTATTGGAGGCCACGGCGCTTATATTTGAGGACCGCCGATCAATTGACGCGTGGTCCCCGTTCCGCCGATATGCTCGCCACAGTATCCCTCGTCACGGGCCCATCCGGCAAGCCGTTCAGCCGTCAAGTCAGCGCTTATGGGGCACTCCACCCCGCGTCGAGGACGCCGCCTGCCCGGGTCCCGAAAGTTCCTGTCCCCA
>JASHSS010000071.1 GCA_030038565.1 Bryobacteraceae bacterium | reverse complement strand
GCCGGCCATCGTGAGTCTTCAGCTTTTCGACGGCGGGCAGGAGTTCGCCGAGCACGTAGTCCGGAAAGCGATCGTTCAGGCTGTCGAATTCGAACGACCGGTTGAAGCGAAATGCCGCCCGGTGGGGGGTTCCGGCGGGATCTTTCCACACCGCGCCCGGAACAATGCCGACGCCGACGATGACCGGCACCTGTCTGGCGGCAATGAGGTTGTCGAGCACAGTCTCGTCATATGCGCTCAAGCCATCGAGCTTGACTAAGAGGCAGGCCGGTGTGGAAGCATTGTATTGGGCCGGCACGTAAACCTGAAAAGCGTTTTCCGTACCGGGATAAATTGGTGAATCGGCGATGCTGCCCGAGAGGATTTCGCCCTGGGGAACATCAGGGTTGCGGATACCCTCCGGGGGAGGAAACGGCCGCGAGAGTTCGGCCTGGATCTTTTCTACGAGCGCCTTGGAATCGAGCGGAGGGAGCGGCTGTGCGGGGAGGATCGGGAGCGTGGCGAGGAGCAGGGCAGAGGCCCACGGGAGGCGGCGAGGACCGCGCATGACATATTGAGAATAGCGTGACCCGGGACTGAATGGAGCGCGGCCCCTATCTCCGCGCCCCATCCAGGCGTACCGGCCGGCGACTGGAAGTGCCGGCCCGGGCTCAGGGCGCGCTAATGGGATAAACAGTCGGCCACAATTCGGAACACATGAAAAGCATCCGCTTGGTCCACCTTGCTAATGACCCTAACATGCCACTGGTGTGCTATTGACCACATAAATTGGGGGGATTCGCGCGGTTGGGAAAAAGGGCCTTGCCTACATGAACTGGTGGGTTCGGCGCAGGATTATCGCGACCGGAGTGAAGATTAGTACATATTCCGGCGCAGTTGTTCCACCAGGTCTTCGGGAACATGCAGATTGCCATTGGCGCCGGTGCCCAGCCGCACGCCCGGTTTCACGTCGCCGTGGAAATCGGAGCCGCCCGTGACCAGCAGGCCATGGTGGCGCGCCAGGGCCAGGTACATCTCAGTTTCGCGCGGCGAATGGTCGGTGTGGTAGGCCTCGATGGCATTCAAACCCATGTCGCACAATGCGGGCAGCATAGCCGGCACATCGCCGTGGACGCGCACGGGGTGAGCCAGCGAAGCCAGGCCGCCGGCCTGGCGAATGCGCTCGACGCCCTCGGCAAAGCGCGGCTCGCGGCGGTAGACGTAGCCCTTGGCGGACTCGTCCAGGTAATCGTCGAAGGCCGCGCGAAGGTTGGGGACGTAGCCCTTCTCCACCATGATCTGGGCGAAGTGCGGCCGGCCGGTCATGCCGCGCCCGCGCGCTTCGGCCTCTTCGAGGGTGATGTCGAAACCGAGTTCGCGCAGGCGGGCCACCAGGCGGATGTTGCGCTCGCGGCGGGCCACCTGCAAATCGTGCACCCACTCGCTGAATCCGGCCAACCTGCCGGGATCCAGAAAATACCCCAGCAGGTGTACCGAACGGCCGTGCAGCTTGGTGGAAAGTTCGATGCCGCAAATCAGCTCGACTCCCGCCGCCTGGGCCAGACCGGTAGCCTGCTGGTAGCCGCGAAAAGTATCGTGATCGGTGATTCCGAGGATGTGCACGCCGGCGGCTACGGCTTCCTGGATCAGTTGGGCGGGCGAACAGGTTCCGTCGGATTCGTTCGTATGTGAATGGAGATCGATCAAATGGAAACCTGGCCCAAGTTTTCCAGTGTAGCCCAGATTGGCTGCCTGGCCGATAATGGGAACGGAGGGGCTGTCCAGGTGACGAAGATCGAAAAGACCGACGCCGAATGGCGGCAGCAGTTGTCCGCGGAGGAATATGCGGTGGCCCGCAAGAAGGGCACGGAGCGGGCTTTCACGGGGCGGTATTGGGACCACCACGAAGCGGGCACATATCGTTGCGTGTGCTGCGGCGCGCCGCTGTTCCGAAGCGGTGAGAAATTCGATTCCGGCTGCGGCTGGCCGAGCTTTTTTGCTCCCGCGGCCGAGGAAAACGTACGCACCGAAGCCGATCACAGCTTCTTCATGGAGAGGGTGGAGGTGCTGTGCAGCCAGTGCGACGCGCATTTAGGGCACGTGTTTCCGGACGGTCCCCAGCCCACCAATCAGCGGTACTGCATCAACTCGGCTTCCCTGAAGTTCGATCCGGAAAAGCAGCGCTAAAAGCGGCGCCACAAGCACGGAGCTCCTGAAGACGCGGAGACAGGTTGGTGGGACGGGCAGGCAGAAGGCCTGTCGACATGGCCCTGCGGGCCGGCACAGGCGCCGGCGAGGTTTTCAGGGATGCCCGCCTGGCGCGTGAGCGCGGCCCGGAAGCGCGGCGGCGGGTTACTTGGCGGCGGCGTTCAGCAGACCGTGGATGCGTAGCCAATCGGCCAGGCGGGCGGGCCAGGAGGAAAGCGCCTCGTCGGTGGTGGCCAGTCCGACGCCGTGAGGACCGCGCTCGTAGATGTGCAGTTCGGCGGGCACGCCGGCCTTGCGCAGCGCGGAATAAAAGAGCACGCTGTTTTCCACCGGCACGGTGGCATCGGTGGTGGTGTGAAACAGGAAGGTGGGCGGGGTCTGGGGAGTCACCTGGAGCTCGTTGGACAGGTTCTCGACCAGCGCGGGATCGGGGTGGTCTCCCAGCAGCATGTGCTCGCTCCCGAGATGGGCAAACGGGCCGAAGGAGATTACGGCGTAGCACAGGACCAGGAAATCGGGCCGGCTGGAGGCGCGGTCAACGGGGTCGGGGGCGCTGGGATTGCCGGCATCGAAGTGGGTGCCGGCGGTGGAAGCGAGGTGCCCGCCGGCGGAAAATCCCATGATGCCGATGCGATCGGGCTGGATGTGGTAATCCGCGGCGTGGGCGCGAACGGTGCGGAGGGCGCGCTGGGCATCGCCCAGTTCAATGGGGTGATGATACCTGGGGCCGAGCCGGTATTTGAGCACGAAGGCGGTGACGCCGAGCGAATTCAGCCACTGCGCGATCTGGGACCCCTCGTTGACCATGGAGAGGTGCTGATAACCGCCGCCGGGGCAGACGATGACGGCCGTCCCGGTAGCGCGGGCGGGGGAAACCACGTAGGGAGTGATGGTGGGCCGATCTTCGTCCTGGCTGCCGAGGGCGCCCGGGGCCTCGCCGGCCCAGAGCGGAAGGGGCTGGGGGGCCGCGGGCGGTTGGGCGGGCAGAAGCGACGCCAGCAGGGGGAGAAGCACGAGAAGGCGGATCATGCGATCTACGGTATCACCATGCCGGCGGGGTGCAGGAGGCGCTCGAGCGAACCGGTGGGCGCTGGCTATGGGCGCCCCGAACGGCGGGCGACGCAACTCAGGGCCGCGGCGGCGCGCGGGTGTAGGAAGATGGATGCATGGCCCTTTCCGACAGCGATCTCCAACTGCTGGCGCAGTACGACACGCCGACGATTTCCAATGTTATCGAGATGTTCGAGGTGCGGCCGCGCAACGCCGGGTACATGGATGGGCGCATCCAGGCCTGCTTTCCGGAGATGCCGCCGATCGTGGGGTACGCTTCCACGGCCACCATGCGGACGGCCAACGCGCGGCCGGAGGGGGCGGTGTATGGGTCGCTCGATGAGCAGGTGGCGCGTTTCGCGGACCTGCCCGGGCCGGCCATCGTGGTGTTTCAAGACCTGGACGATCCGGCGGTGGGCGCGACCTTCGGCGAAGTGATGTGCGCCAGTTATCAGAGCTTCGGCGCGGTGGGCATCATTACCAGCGGCCCGGCGCGCGACCTGGAGCAGGTGCGGCGGCGGCGTTTCGCGGCTTTCAGCGACGGGGTGATTTCGTCGCACAGTTACAGCCATATCACCTCGATTCACGAGCCGGTACGGGTGGGCGGCCTGGAGGTGCGGCCGGGGGACCTGCTGCACGCCGACGCCAACGGAGTGTGCGGCATTCCGCTGGGGATCGCTTCGGAAGTGGCCCACGCGGCGGCGGAGTTCGTGGCGGCGGAAGCCTGCGTGATGCAGTTCGCCGATAGCGGCAGCCGCGATTTGAAAGCCTATTCCACGGCGCGCCGCGAGATGCTGCGGCGGATCGAGGAACTGGGACGGCGGCTGCGGGCGAAAGCGGCAGGGGTCTAGCGGTTGCGGAAGAAGGCATGGAAGAGGCTTGCCCGGCAGGCGGGTCGCCTGCCCTACCAACGAAAGATCGACAACTTGCAGGTAGGGGTGACACTGGTTTTCAGCCTGCCGGGGCCTTTTTCCGCCGCCTCCCGGCGCTGCGGCGCTCGGAGTGGGTGCTGATCGCCTACCTGACGTACAGCGCAGGAGTGGCCGTGCTGCGCCCGGTGAGTCCCACGGTGCGCGCGGTCACGCTGCTGACCAACCTGCTGGTTCTGGCCTGCTACGCGCTGGTGGCATATGCCGGATCGCGCGAGGAAGGGCTGCTGCTGGGCGTGTCGCGCGACTGGTTCCCGTTCTTCCTGCTGCTGCTGGCCTACCGGGAGATGGGCTGGTTCGCGCTTCCCTATCCTGGGCACCCGCTGGAGCAGACCTGGGTGGTGTGGGACCGGATGGCTCTGCGCGGCGGGCTGCGGGCGGCCATCGAGTGCCTGGGACCGCTTCTGCCATCGCTGCTGGAGATCTGTTACACGCTGGTGTATGCCTTGGGACCCTTCGCGGTAGCGATGCTGTACTGCTATCGAGCAAGGGAGCGCGTGGACGGTTTCCTGACGGTGCTGGCGCTGGGGGTGCTGCTGTGCTACGCGCAGTTTCCGCTGTGGCCGTCGGAGCCGCCGCGCACGGTGTTTCCGGGACAGGACTTCCCTACGTACGACACCATTTTCCGGCGCTTCAACTGGTGGTTGCTGCGAGGGTATGGCATGCACACCAGCGTCTTTCCGAGCGCGCACGTGGCGGGGGCCTTTTCGGCTGCCTTGGGAATGCGCGGGGCGCTTCGCCAGCATCCCTGGGTGTGGCGGCTGCTTCTGGCGCTGGCAATCCTGATCGCCACGGCGACGGTATACGGGCGTTACCACTACCTGGCCGACGCTACGGCTGGACTGGCGATGGCGCTGGCGGCAACGGCGCTCTACCGCGGGCTCTCTACTTTTCCGAGGAAGAAGGCGTAGCCGCGGGCGGGTTGCTGCCGGTTTTGGGGGCTTCGAACTTGCCCGACGCTTGGGCAGCCTTAAACTCGGGCGTAGCGTTGGCCGGCGCCGAGGACGACTTCCCGTTGCGGGGGTAATCGGTGGCGTACCAGCCGGAACCCTTTAGCTGGAAGGAAGACGTGGAAATCAAGCGTTCGACCTCGCCGCCGCAATCCTCGTGCACGGAAACCGGCTCGTCGGAAAACTTCTGGAGCACCTCGAAAGTCTGGCCACATCGATGGCAACGATATTCGTAAAGGGGCATAACTGCTTCTGATGAGACCGCCGGAGGTACCGGGGCTTACTACTGAATTATAACAGACGGCGCCGAAGCCGGTGATGAGAGCGCGGCGTCCGCAGCGCACCGGTCCCGGCGGCGGCGCGCGACGCTCCGGCGCGACGCCCCGGGGGTGCAAAGAAACGAGCCTGGGCAGGCGGAAGGCCCGCGCCGCCCAGTTCTACGAGGTGCGCATTTAGAAGAACAGGATGACGTCGCTGGCGAAGGTAAGCTGGCTGTGCTTCGTGCCGTTGTCGTAAGCCGGTGCATCGTACGAGTGCTCCCAGCGGATTTCCGGGCGGAACAGTACGGTCGTGCCGACCCAGTGGCCCCAGCCGATCAGGTGCTCGGTGTACCTGGTTTTGAAGCCGGTCCGCTGGCCTACGAAATCGTCGAAAAACTCGTTGCGGAACGAGAAGTAATCGTGCTTCGAAGCCTGATATTCCTGGTAATTGACAATGGCGTAGTCCGGAGCCAGGCAGGTGACCTGCTCGATATTGTTGCAGATGGCGCCATTGGCGCCGGTAATGAGCAGCGGCTGCGCCGCCGGATTATTGACGTTAGGCGTAGCCTTCTCATACTGGTACCAGGTCTCGGTGGCGGAGTGCCAGCGCGATTCCTTGCCGTACTTGTGATACCAGGTGGTGTAAAAGGCCTGGAGGTTGTTATAGGCATAGTGCCCGTCGTTCAGCGAGTTATCGCAGGCGTAAATATTGTTACGCCCTTCGGACCAGGTGTAGCCCAGGCAGGCATTGAAGGTGACTTTCGCGGAACTGGTCCAGGGCATGGTATCACAGCCGGGCGAGATACCGAGTTGCAGGAGCCAGTGGTTGCTCAGCTTGGTGGTGGTGTTCAGGCCAAGCTGGGTGTAACAGTCGAATGTATAGGTCAGAGAGTGGCTATAAGTATAGTTATTAGGGGCGAGCTGGGCTTCGATATCGGGCAGCGAAATGTAACGGCCCACGCGAATATCCATACCCTGCGCGACTTGGGGCACGTACAGATCGAAGTAGAACATGGGCGCGTCGAAGCCGTTCTCCTGGTTTTTGCCCAAGAGCTGGTTGCTGAAGAAACCGTTGGATGTGGTGAACCGGTAATCCAGCCCGTACAGCAGGGAGATGCGGAAGCCCCAATCCACGTGATCGGTCTGCACGGTATCGGGCTGGCGTTCGACGTAGAGCACTTCCTGATCCAGTTCGAAGCCTTCGCGCTCGGCGTAGGCTTCGGGGTAATTGGAATACCCGCCGCCCTTGGAGGTGCTCACGTTGGCGCCGGCATTGAGCCACCCGTAGATCTGGATGCCGTTCTTCTTCCACCAGTCGCCATGCGATCCGCCCCAGATGGCAGTCATCAGGGGACCGGCTTGCGTCCACGGCTGGCCGATCGTTACACTGCCGCCGTAGGGCCATACCGAAAAGGGGTAGGGCGGGCCATCTACGGGCGCTGGATAGCCGCGAAAGTTGGGCGCGGAAGGGGCGGTAAGGCCGGAGGCCACAGCGGGCTTCCAATCGTCCAGGTATGCCTGAAAGAATCTCTTGACAAAGCCCGGTTTAGGCGCGGCGGCGGCCGAGACGGGCGTGGCGCCGCCGGCGACGAGCATCAGGTCGGTCCGCAGACTCTGGTTGGGGGCCAGTTCGACGGTGTTGTCAGACGAGCTGACGAAACCGTCCTTGTTGGCGGTTAACTGGTATTTGCCGGGCTTCAGATCGGGCGCGGCAAAGGCGCCTGCGCTATCGCTGGTGATCAGGCGGTTGGTGCTATCTTCCAGGCTCTTGATCACCACCTGCACGCCGGCCAGCGGGGTTCCCTCCGGCCCCTTGGTTACGCCGAAGAGATTGGCCGATGCCGCCGGCGCGGGCCCCGATCCGTCGGCGGCGGGGGCTTCGTTCGCGACGGCTTGACCGAAACACGCCGACGCCATTAACATCCCGGTAAGTATCGAGCATGGGACAAATCTATAACTTGTGATCATAGTAGCCACCAATTCTTTTTTGGGGGAATTGCGTTCGACGAGGACGCTGGCGACTCTTATCGCATCAAAAAGAGTGTAAGCGAAAAGGAATAAGGATCCCGTAAAGATTGGCTAAAAGTTTTGTATGGAGCCCGAAGGATTTTTATATGGAGCCGAAATATTGTTTGGCTTCAGCGCCATGCTGTGGTGCGGAGCGCATGGTTATGATTGCCTGATTCAAAATCCTGATGAATTCTTTAGAAAATCCCCACAATCTCTTTATAACTTCCTTATGTGGCGCGGCCAAGAATAGCAAGGTCTATGAAAACATCCACGTTGATGCAAGGGTGGAGGTCTGTCTTCCGGTGGGTCACGGTGCTGGCCGTTTTATTGGCCGCGGGCAGCGCCATGGGTCAGATGAGATGGGGAGCGCTGACGGGGCTGATTCTGGATAGCGCGAATAAGCCGGTGGGTGGGGCAACCATCACCGCGGCGCGCGAGGACGGCAGTTCCATTCGCGGCACGATATCGACGAGCGATGGGATTTATTCGTTTTCCGATATGGCTCCGGGCACTTACTCGATAATTGCGCAGTGGCCGGGCCAGCCTGAAGTCACCATATCCGGAGTGCAAGTAACCGCCGGACGGGCGGCACGAGCCGATGTAACGATGACGACGCTTCCGCTGGTGTCGTCCACGGCCGCGGAGGGCGAGGCGGAAGGACGCGCTTCGTCCCCTCGTAGCGCGCCCGCGGCGCCGCTGTACGCATCCGTCCCGGCTTCCGCGCTGGGATCCTTCCCGTCGCGATATCCGCCGGCGACAGCACCGGTGAGAGACAGCAGCGCGCCCGAGGGGGCTGGTTCGGTGAATCCGCCGCCGGCGACGGCGCCCGCGCCCTCCACTCCCGCGCCTTCCACTCCCGCGGCCAACCAGAATCCGCCGGCCCAGGAGCCCGCCACGCCCGTGGTGGACAACTTTACTCCGTTTGCCGATTACGACTGGACGTGGTTGAACGGCAACCCGCGCAACAAGGAAACCGCCTTCGACACGAAATTCTTCACCCCGGAAATCCGGGCCGATGTGAATTACGTTTACGACTTCAACCGGCCGCAGGACGATTCCATGGGCGGATCGAGCGAGCTGTTCCGATCCAACGAGATCCAGTTGGAGCAGCTTGGGGTGGGCGGCGACTTTCATTGGGACAACGTCCGCGCCAGGATCATGACGCAGTTCGGCGAGTATTCCACGGCGACCGTGCGCAACGACGCCAGCTATGCCAAAGGCCAGTGGGATCTCGCGGATGCCTATCGCTACCTATCGGAAGCCTACGGCGGGTACCACGTCAATAAGTTACACGGAATCAACTTCGATGTGGGCATTTTCATGTCGTACATCGGACTGTTCAGCTATTACAACTTCGATAACTGGGCTTACCAGCCTTCGTACGTATCCTCGAACACTCCCTGGTTTTTCACGGGGGTGCGGATACAGATTTTCCCGACCCACCATTTGAAGATCGAGCCCTGGATCATCAACGGATGGCAATCCTACGCTTCGGCCAACTCGCGCAAGGGTCTCGGCGGGCAGATCAAGTGGACTCCGACCCGCTGGATGAACATCATCTCGAATAATTACGGCCTGGGCCACGACGACTTGTACACACCGAACCGCGCGCGCATCCACACTGACGACAGCGTGGAAATCAAGTATTACGACAAGCCCGAAAAAACACTCGACAAGATGGCGTTTTCGTTCACCGGGGATATGGGCTGCGAATTCGGCGGCGGCGTGAGTTGCCACGGCGATACCGCGGGCGGTCCCAAGCAGAGTTTCCTCGGAATGATGTTCTACAATCGCTGGTGGTTTGACAAAGATTTGTTCGGGTTCACATATGGCGGCGGCATCATTAACAATCCGGGGCGCTACCTGGTGCTGCTGCCGCCGATCAACGGAGAGACGGCCGCTTCGGCAGCCATCAATTCGCCGTACTTCACGGAAAATCCGGGCGATCCGTTCAAGGCGTGGGACACTTCGGCGACATTCGATTACATGCCGCGGCAGTGGCTGACGTTCCGCTTCGAGGGCGATTTCCGCCACTCCAATGTGCCCTATTGGAGCGGGGCCGGAGGCATCACCCCGCCTCCCGGAAGCAATAACGGCTCCCCGACGCAATATGCCTGCATGAACGGCAACGCCTCGGGGCAAACGGTTTTATCGGCGGCGACGGCAAGCTGCGCGCCATACGGCGGCGTGTGGTTTCCGGATCTTCGGAGAAGGGAGATATTTGTGGACTTCGCCATTCTGGTGAAGTTTTAGAAGGCCGGGAGTCCGGGAACGAATATGTCTCGATGGCGAGTACGGGTGCTTGGGCCGCTGGCCCTTTCGGGATTGCTGGCGATGGCGGAGGAGGCAGCCTGGAAAGATAAGGCAATCAACCAATGGAGCGTAGAGGATGCCCGGCAGGTGTTGGCCGATTCGCCGTGGGCCAAAACCTCGATCGGGACGATCGGCCGCCTGCCGAACGAGGATCAGCGCAGGGAAGGTGGGCAGATGGGACCACCGCACGGGGTCGGGTTCGACGGCGTGGATAGAAACGCCCGGCCGGTGCGCCTGAAAGTGCGCTGGGAGAGCGCCTTGCCGATCCGGGCAGCGGAATTCAAAGCCGGCGCCGAGGAGCTTCCCACGCTGGCAACCGGCGGCTACCGGATTGCCGTGTACGGTATTCCGGGCGCGGTCAACGGCGACCCCGTAAGCCTGGGGAATCCTCTGAAGAAAGACGCCGCCCTGAAGCGCGAAGGCAAAAAAGACCTGAAGCCGGCGAGCGTGGAGGTCTTCCAACTGGAAGATGGACTGGCAGCGTTGTATGTGTTTCCGGTCTCGGCGGAAATCGCCGGTGAGGATGGCACGGTCGAATTCGCGGCGCGAATCGGCCGGATTTCGGTGCGGCAGGAATTCCACACCGAGGAGATGCGGTTCGGCGGCAAGCTGGAACTTTAGGCGGACCCTTCGCGGCGCCTACCGGCCGCCGAGGGTCTTGAGATCCTGGAGCACGCTCAGGATGCCGGGGACCAGAGTGATCACGAACAGCACGGGCAGAATGAACAGCACGATGGGGAAGAGCATTTTGATGCCGGCCTTTCCCACGGCGGCTTCGGCGCGCAGGCGGCGGCGGGTGCGGAGCGCATCGGCGTAAACTTTCAGGGCCTGGGCCAGGCTGGTGCCGAACTTCTCGCTCTGGACGATCATGGCGGCGAGCGACTTGATATCCTCGACGCCGGTGCGGCGCACCAACTGCTGGAAGGCCACGGTGCGCTCCTGCCCGGCGCGCACCTGCATGACGACGGTGGCGAATTCGGAGGCCAACTCGGGGTAGATGTACTCCATCTCCTCGCTCACCCGCATCATGGCCTGATCGAGCGCGAGCCCGGTTCCCAGGGTGATACCCAGAAGGTCCACGGTGTCGGGAAGGGCCTCCTGGAGCTTGCGCCGGTAGCGCTTGACGAGGCGCTGCAAGACCATCTTGGGAAGCAGGAACCCCAGCAGCAGCGCAGCCACCAGGCCGCCCGGAAGCGAGGTGGGCGGATTGTTGCGCTGCACGTACACCATACCGGCGATCAGCAGGAGGGTGAACAGGAGAGTCAAAATGATATAGATGGCCGTGGCGTGGGGGCGGCGGATGCCGGCGCGGTTGAGCAGTTTTTCCGAGCCGCGAATCCAATCGTCGCCGCCCGGGACGGCCGCCGCCAGGAACAGAATGCGGTCCAGCCCGCGGCCCGAATTGCGGCGCCGGGCGGCGGCGCGGGCCACCACCAGGGCCTGCGACTGCAACTCTTCCAGGCGGATGCCCAGCGGATCTTCCTGGCTGCGGAAAAGCTCCATGCCGCTCCACAGCAGGAGGCTCAAGGTGGCGCCGGCAACCAGGAAGAAGAGGAAGTTGGTCAGCATGGAGTTTTCATACCCGGATGTTGGCGATCTTGCGGATCACCAGGATGCCGACGATCTCCGAGATGATCGCGTAGGTGAAGAACTTGATGCCGATGGGATTGGTCCACAGCAGCCGCACGTACTCAGGCTTGAGGACGTAGAATCCTAGGCCCACCACCACCGGCAGCAGGCACAGCAGCGCGGCCGAGAAGCGCTGCTGGGCGGTGTGGGCCTTCAGGCGGGCCGCCATGTTGAGGCGCTCGCGGACCAGCGTGGAGAGGTTTTCGAGCACCGTCACCATGTTTGCGCCGGTCTGGCGCTGCAGGATCAGGGCGGTGATGAAGAACTTCAGATCGAGGAGCGGGACGCGCTTTCCGAGCAGGTGGAGGGCCGGTTCCACCTGCGAGCCGAGGGCCAGTTCCTCCATGAGTTTTTTGAACTCCATGCGCACGGGGTCGGCGGTTTCGGTGGCGATAGTTTCGAGGCCGCTGTGGATGTTGTGGCCGGCGCGCATGGTGCGGGTGAACAGGTCGATGGCGTCGGGCAACTGCTCCTCGAATTTGCGGAGGCGGCGGCGGCGCACGCGGGTGATGTAGAAGATGGGAGCGGCGCCGATTAGCAGGCCGGCCAGCAGGCGCAGGAAGAGAAACGCGCCGCCCACCACGCCCAGGACGACGAAGGCGGTCACGGCCAGCAGCAGGCTGAAGCCGAAGGCATCGGCGGCGCGGTATTTGAGGTTGGCCTGGTCGATGATTTCCTGCAAACGGCGCAGGATGCCGACCCAGGTGACCAGGTCCCCTAAAAACGCAAAACTGCCGCGATGTTCCCGGCGCAACAGCTCGGGCGCGCTGCGGGTGCGTCCGCGGAGATTGGCGCGCAGGTCGCGCAGGCGGCCGTTGAGCACCTGGGCGGCCTGCTGCTCAGGTACCGTGAAGACATAGTAACCGGCCGCCAGCATGGCCACGGTGAAGATGAGACCCGCGGCTAGGAAGAACATAGCGCTCCTGGGAGTGGGAGGCGAACGGCGAGCGGGGGATTCACCGCGGAGGCGCGGTGGCGCGGAGAAACCAGCGGAGAACCGGAGGGTGGAAGACTCACCACGGAGGCGCGGTGGGCCCGGAGGAAGCACGGAGAAAACCAAGACGAGAGGCCGGGACGAAGTGGAGTCTCTGGAGAGTCCCCTATGGGGCTTGCCGCACCCGACAGGATGAATACGGGCGCGAGGGCGGCTCTCGCAAAGGCGCTAAGGCGCAAAGTAACGCCAAGAAGATTTTCGAAGGAGATAGGGAGAGTGCACCTGGCTTGGGTTTCTCCGCGCGTTCGGC
>JASHSS010000760.1 GCA_030038565.1 Bryobacteraceae bacterium | reverse complement strand
GACCTTTCTGCGCAGGTCGAGGAAATTGCCGGGTTGCTTCGCACCTCCACCCCTGACCCCGTGGAATTGAATCTGCGGCTGGCGCGCCGGCTGCCCGCCGTGAAGGCCGACCCTTCGCAGATACAACAGGTCATCATGAACCTCGCGCTGAACGCCGCCGAAGCGATCGGCAACCGGCCCGGGACCGTGACCATCACCACCTCCGCGCGCACGGCCGATGGCGAGGAGCAGGTGGTACTCGAAGTGGCCGATACCGGCTGCGGCATGGATGAAGCCACCCGGGCGCGCATCTTCGATCCTTTCTTCAGCACCAAGTTCACCGGCCGCGGCTTGGGCCTGGCGGCGGTGATGGGGATCGTCCGCGCTCAGTTCGGCAGCATCACGGTTCAGACCGTCCCCGGCGCCGGCAGCACCTTCACCGTGGTTTTTCCGGCGGTCGAGGCTCACCCGGCGGCCGGCCGCGAAGCCACAATCCAAGGCTACGGACACCTGCTGGTGGTGGATGGCGAGGAACTGACCCGCGACATGGCCCGCCTCACGCTGGAAGGCTGCGGCTATACCGTCCAACTCGCCAGCGACGGGTCCGCCGCCATGGCAGGTTTCGCCGGCGACCCCGTGGGATTTGCCGCCGTGCTGCTGGACATGGGCACGCCGGGCATCAACACCGCGGAGGTCCTGGAGCGTATGCGGGAGATCCGCCCGGACGTTCGGGTGGTCCTGTCGGGCCGGCAGTCCGAGTTGGAAGCGCTGGCGCAATCCGGCCACCGCCGTCCGGCCGGTTTCGTCGAGAAGCCGTACACTGCCACGGCGCTGGCGCGCAAGATAAAGCAGGCGCTCGGCTAGGCCGAGGCCGGTAGACCGGCCGGTCCGCCGGGCTTGACATCACTAATAAATTAGTACTACAACTTGTAGCATGGTCGCGCGATGCTTGTTGTTGGCTTCCCTCTGGTGCCGCCTGGCGGCGGGGCAGGATACCCCTCCCAGTCCGCCTCCGGCTCCCGATATCCCGGCGTTGCTGCACGCTGGAGACACCCTGTATCTCAAGGGCGATTACGAGGCGGCCCGGCTGGCCTTTCTCCAGGCCTGGGACCTGGCGCAATCCGCGCCGCCCGAAGATCCGGCGCGCTACGACGTGCTGAAGAAGTTGGCCGCGATTCGCGCCGCCGCGGGGGATTTCGCCGATGCCAACGGCTATCTGCAGTCGGCCATTGAGTGGCGCGAAACCAACCTGGGCAAAGACGATCCCAGGATCGCCGACGATCTGCTGGAATCCGTTTCGCTGCTGCGCGGATTGAAGGATTACGGCCACGCCCTTGCCGTCATGAGCCAGGTGATGGGCATGCATATGAAGGCGTCCAAGTTCCTGAGCGTGGAGGTGGCCGACGATTTCAGCCGCTTCGCCCAGATCCAGATGGAGTATCAGAAGCCTGAGGACGCGGCCGGCTCCCTGCAAACGGCCGTATCCATCCGCACGCAGATGAATGGGCCGTTCGATCCCTCGCTGATTTACGATCTCGACCGCCAGGGCACCGTGTACATCGCCCTGCGCCAGTACGACAAAGCCGAAGAAGCCTACCGGCACGGGCTGGTGATTCGGGACTCGCTCTACGGCAGGGACAGCGCCGACCTGATCTCCACCGTGGACGGCCTGGCCTACGCCTGTTTCGGGCAGAAAAAATACGACCTGGCCGAACCGATTTACCAGCGGCTGATCGCGCTGTGGATCAAGTCGGTGGGCCCGGAGCATCCCGTGGTGGCCATGGCTCTCGACAAGGTGTCCACCTTCTATGCGGATCAGAAGAAGTTCGACCAGGCCAGGGAAGCTTCCGACCGGGCCACCGCCATCCGCACGAACTTTCTGGCGGCCGGGCTGACGCAGCAGGCCACCGAGCAGCTTGCCGAGGGAAACAAGCCCGACGCGCTGGCGCTTTACCAGCGGGCGCTCAAGGTGATGGATCCGCCCGACCCGCTCTACGACCAATTGCGCGCGGACACCGAAAACATCGTCAAATCTTTCGCGCCGGCGACGGTAAAGCTGCAGAAGAAGGCTCCCTCCGCCACCCCGTCCACGCCCGCCCCGGGGAAGAAGCCGTAATGGCGCTTCGCTCGCGCCGAAGGTGGGGCAGACATTCAGCCTGCCGGGGCCTTCTTCAGCAAGCTGCCGGAGTAGCTAGGCCTTCACAAAGGTAGTCAACCCGCGCCGGGTGCGCTCGCGAAGCTGGCAGTGCCGCAAGGTTTCCGCCAGCGATTCCAGGTTGGGAATGCCGTAGACGAAGAAATTCGTAAGCTCTGCGTCCGACGAATAAAGGTGCAGTTCCGATTGGCCCAACAGCCGCATCCCCAGCGGCTTGCGATACTCGAAATGGTCGATGCGGAACAGCTCCAGGCTTTCCTGGACTTTCGAGAGCACGCCCCGCTCCAGCTTGATTCGCTGCGTGGTGATTTCGAAGTGGATTCTGCGGCTCTTGGCGTAGAAGTGCAGGCAGATGCCGCCACAAGCGACCAGGGCGCCCAGCACAATATAAACGATGCCAATACTGGAACCCGCAAAGTATCCGAGCGCACCGGCAATCACCAGGACCGCCAGAAATGGCCCCAGTTGGCCGACGCTGTAAATCACCGCCGGATGTCCGGCAAACAGGTCCTTTTCGGTCTCGGCCTCTTTCGTGGCCGCGTATGCCGCCAGGTCCGTATTGCAGAAACGGCACTTAAGGGCCACCGCCTTGATGGTCTCTCCGCAGACCGGGCACGCTTTAGTGTCTTGGTCCATGATCCATCCCTCTGAACCAGAATCATAGCGCAAAACCGCCCGGACCGGTCGCGTCTGATAGACTGAACCATGTGAACAGGCTGGAGAATCGAACCGCGTGAAAGAGCACCGGCTGAAGGGCCGCACCGCCGTCATCACCGGCGCGAGCAAGGGTCTGGGCAAGGCCATGGCGCAGGCCTTGGCTGCTGAGGGCGCGCGGGTGGCGCTGGTTTCCCGCGACCTCGACCGGTTGCGCGAAGTGGCCGGCGAAATCGCGGACACGGGCGGGGAGGCGGAAGCTTTTTGCGCCGATGTCACCAGCGAGCCCGCCGTGCGCGCGCTCGAGTCCCGCCTCGTCGAGCGTTTCGGAAAGCTCCATATCCTCATCAACAACGCCGGTGTGAACGTGCGCAAGCCGGTGGTTGACTTTACGCTCGAGGAATGGCGCCGGGTGATGGACACCAATGTCACGGCGGCGTTTCTGATGTGCCGGTCCGCCATCCCCCACATGCAAGGCCAGGGATACGGCCGCATCCTCAACATGACTTCGATCATGAGCTGGGTTTCGCTGCCGGGACGAGCCGCCTACGCGGCCAGCAAAGCGGCGCTGCTTGGAATCACCCGCACGCTGGCGTTGGAGTTGGCGTCCGAAGCCATTACCGTGAACGGCATCAGTCCCGGCCCGTGCGCCACCGAGATGAACCGGCCGCTGATCGAGAATCCCGAGATCAATGCTCAGTTCCTGGCCAGCATCCCGCTCGGCCGCTGGGGCAAAGTGGAAGAAATCGGCCAACTGGCCGTCTACCTCTGTTCGGAGGAGGCGGGATTCATCACCGGCACCGATATCGTAATCGACGGCGGCTGGCTGGTGCGCTGAGGGGGGTGGGGCGGACCTTCAGCCTGCCCGCGGCCGAGCGCAGCTCGCCGCGCGCCAGTGGGACCTTTAGCAGGAAGCTCAAAAAACAGGCGCCACGCCGGGAAATCAGACACTCTGTCTGATGCCCTCACTACGAATCAACGAGTTACAAGCAAAAATCAGACAACGTGTCCGAAAACTGAAGCCGGTCGGACTTTTTTACAGCAACCAGTCAGGCGAGTCCTGCCGCTTCCAGCCCTGCGCCGGCGGCTCAACTCCACCGGCTGAGCGTCTCCTGGCAGTGGCGCACCAGGAGATGCGACGCCGCGCGCCAGTCCGGGTCGGCCCGCCAATCCGCCGGCGCTTGCCGCGCGCTCTCCAGCACTTCCGCGATTTCCTCTGCCCAGGTGGTTGAATTCAAAAGCTTGAGCCGCTCGCCGACAGCCCGGCCGTGGTTCGCCGCGAAGGTTTCTGCGAACACCATTTTCGCCTCCCCTGTGCTTATCGGCGCGCTCTGGACAAGATCGCATTAATGTTTTTGGCCCTTCCTGCCGATAGGTTCATTGGAGCCTCGAATGATCCGGCTGACCCGGTTGAACCACTTACCGCTCGTTCTCAATTGCGATCTCATCGAACATATCGATGTGACCCCCGACACCGTCATCACCCTGACCACCGGCCAAATCCTGCGCGTGCGGGAAGACGCCGATGAGGTGGTCCGCCGGATTGTCGAATACCGGCGCAAGATCCTGAACACGGAGGAGCAAGACGTCTGGACCGTCGAGATGCCGGCGTGCGCGTCGGCGGCGTCCGCCGAAGGGCCGAAATAGAACCGCATGGCAGACTCCGCGGAAGCACTCAAACCGGCGGCCGTCCCCAAGGCCGCTTCAGCCGCCCCCAATGCAGGCCGCAAACCGGGACGCACCCGCCTGGATTTTGCGACCCTCGCGGGAATTGTGCTGGCGGTGGGCGGCATTCTGGGCGGACTTGTCCTCGAAAAAGGCAGCATCCAGGACGTCGCCCAGACCACCGCCGCCATGATCGTAATCGGCGGCACCATCGGCGCGGTGCTGGTGACCACTCCGCTCCAGGTCTTCCTGCGCGCGCTGAAAGGACTGGGGAGTGTTTTCTTTGAGCGCTCCTATTCTACGGCCGAGATGATCGAAACCCTGATCCAATTCGCCACCAAGGCTCGTAAGAACGGAATCGTCAGCCTGGAAATGGAGGCCGCCAGGATTCCCGATCCATTCCTCCGCAAGTCCCTCGGCCTGGCCGTCGATGGAACCGACATGCAGGAACTGCGCAAGATGATGGAGGTCGAAATCACCCTCGGCGAACACATGGCCGAGAGCGACGCCAAGGTCTGGGAATCGGCCGGGGGATACGCCCCGACCATCGGCATCATCGGGGCGGTGATGGGCCTGATCCAGGTCATGAAGCACCTGGAGGATATCAAGGAGGTGGGTCACGGCATCGCCGTGGCTTTCGTCGCCACCGTCTACGGGGTGGGCAGCGCCAACCTCTTCTTCCTGCCCGCCGCCAGCAAATTACGGGCCCGGGCGCGGCAAATTTCGCTGATGAAGGATATGATTCTGGAGGGCGTGGTCGGGATTGTGGAGGGTCTGAATCCAACCCTGATCCGCATGAAGCTGGAAGCCTTCAACTGCGATGCCAAGCCCGCCGCCCCCAAAAAAGGCAAGGCCGGGGCGCCCCCCAAACCGGAGCCGGTGAAGCCTGCCGGAGGGAAACCATGAGGCGTTCCCCAGCGGCTCCCCACGAAAACCACGAGCGCTGGCTGGTCTCCTACGCCGATTTCATCACCCTTTTGTTCGCGTTCTTCGTGGTGATGTTCGCTTCCACGCAGGCCGATCGCACCAAGGCCAGGGCGGTCTCCGAATCGGTCAAAGAGGCGTTGGAGCACGGCCAGTTCAGCGCTGCGATTTCCACCGTATTGGGACGTGGCCGGCATGAGGCTAAGAAGGCCCCCATCACCGCCGATCCCACCGATGCCCGCGAAAATCCAAATCCGCCGCCGGCTCCGCCCGCTCCGCATCCTCCGGCCGACCTCACCAAATCGATGGGGTCGCTCCAACTGGGCCTGGACGCCGAGATCAAGAGCGGCAAGGTGCAACTCAAGATGACCGCTCGCGGCCTCATCATCAGCCTGCGGGAAGCCGCCTTCTTCGCCTCCGGCGACGATACCGTGGCGCCCGCCAGCTATCCGATTCTCGGAAAGATCTGCGAGGTGATCGCCCAGGTGTCCAATCCTCTCCGCCTGGAAGGCCACACCGACTCGATTCCCATCCACAACTCGCGCTTCCGCAGCAATTGGGAGTTGTCGGCGGCGCGCGCCATTGCCACCATGGAGTTGCTGCGCACGCGTTTTGGCATGGAACCGGAGCGTATGGCGATCGCCGGCTACGCCGAAAACGCTCCCAGCGACACCAACGATACCGATGAAGGCCGGTCCCACAATCGCCGGGTAGACCTGGTGGTATTGTCGGCCGAAGCGCTCCGGGTCGAAGCGCCTGCGGATCTTCCGGCCAAGGGGAAGCCATAGTCAGCCGTACCCTCCCCCACACGTTCCTTGATACGATGCCAGTACATGAGCGCAAAAGGTACGTTCGGTAAGAATCGCCGCGAATTTCTGCGCGCGGCGCTGGCCGCCCCGCTCGTGGCGCCTGCCGCGCGGGCCCAGGTCCGCCCTGCCCACACGTTCGGCTGGAAAGACGAAGCCTTCCTGTTGGATGGCCGGACATTCCTGATCCGCTCGGGGGAAATGCACTATCCACGCGTGCCGCGCGCCTACTGGCGCGACCGGATGCGCAAGATGAAGGCCCTGGGCCTCAATACCCTGTGCACGTATGTCTTCTGGAATCTCCATGAACCCCATCCCGGCCAGTTCGATTTCACCGGCAACCTGGACCTGGCCGAGTACCTGCGCACCGCCCAGAGCGAGGGCCTCTGGGTCCTGCTGCGCCCCGGTCCCTACATTTGCAGCGAATGGGATTTCGGCGGACTGCCCGCCTGGCTCCTGGCCGACCCCGGAATCCAGGTGCGCAGCGCGGACCCTAAGTTCCTGGAGGCAGCGGGTCGTTACATGCAACGCGTGGGCCGCGAGACGCGAGGCCTCGAAATCACCCAGGGCGGTCCCATCCTGATGGTCCAGGTGGAGAATGAATACGGCTCCTACGCGAGCGACAAAACCTATCTGGGGGCCATCCGCCGGATGATCCAGGACGCCGGTTTCGAAGTCAGTCTTTACACCTCGGATGGCTCCGGCCGCAAGAATCTCGCGGGAGGCACGCTGGATGGCGCTCTCTCGGTGATCAATTTCGGCGACACCTCCAGCCCCGAGCGGGAATTCGCCAGTTTCGCCGCCTTCCGGCGCAATGTTCCGCGCATGTGCGGGGAGTTCTGGGTGGGGTGGTTCGATCATTGGGGCGAGCGCCACCATACCACCCCGCCGGCGCGCTCCGCGGAAGGGCTGGAGTGGATGCTTTCGCGCGGCATATCCGCCAATCTCTACATGGTCCACGGCGGTTCGTCGTTCGGCTTCATGAGCGGCGCCAACGATGGCCGCGTCTATGAACCCGACATCTCCGGGTACGACTACGATTCGCCCCTGGACGAAGCAGGCCGCCCCACCGCCAAGTTCCAAGCCCTTCGCGAGGTACTGGCCAAATACGCCGAGGGACCCCTTCCCGCCCTGCCCGCGCCTCTTGGGACCATCGCCATTCCGCGCTTCGAGTTGCCGGAATCCGCTCCGCTCACGGCGCGCCTGGGCGAACCGCGCCGTTCGCCCGGGCCCATCTCGATGGAGGCTGCCGGCCAGGCGTACGGCTACATTCTCTACCGCAAGCCCATCGGTCGGGCCTTTCATGGTCCGCTGGAAATCGGCCAGGTTCACGATTACGCGGTGGTCTGGCAGGGCGCAAAACGGCTGGGGACGCTCGACCGGCGCCTCCACCAGACGTTTCTCGACGTAGATCTCGAACCGGGGCAGCCGCTCGATATCCTGGTGGAGAATATGGGCCGGACCAATTTCGGCCCCCTCCTGACCAGCGACCGCAAAGGCATCCTCGGCGCCGTGACTCTGGGCGGCGAGGAACTCCACGATTGGGAGATCTACCCTCTACCCATTGACCATCCGGGGGAGTGGCCCTTCTCCCGAAGCGCCCCGACTTCGCCGGCAGCCGAACCGGCACTCTATCGCGGCGTTTTTCAGATGCGGCAGCCGGGCGACACCTTTCTGGATCTGCGCGGATGGGGTAAGGGCGTGGTCTGGGTGAACGGCCACAATCTGGGGCGCTACTGGAAGATCGGACCGCAACAAACCCTGTTCGTCCCCGGGCCATGGCTGTTGGCCGGGTCCAATGAAGCCATTGTGCTCGATCTGGAGGGAGGCGGCCGGCGTTCACTGGCGGGCCTGGCCGATCCGGTCTATGAAACCCCTAATCCCGCCTGACGTAACTAAGGCGCGGCGGAAGACTGGCGGCTCGCGCCAGCCGTCCGCCGGGAGGGAACCTACGCCAGACCAACTGCCGCCTCCGCGGCCAGGACCAACCAGGACCCCCGGCCGGTTAGGGCTTGTTCCAAACTGCTATAAAATGGAACCCACGTGCTGCCGCGCCGCAATCATGATAGAGAACCGCGACCAGCGTGATCGAGCGCGGCGGGACCGGGCAGGACCGCCCGGCGCCCCAGGGCATTTCGCAGGGATCCAATTTGCAGGGAAGGTGGAATAGCCGATGAAGACGATGATTGCATTGAGTTTACTGACAGCAGCGGGCTTGCTCGCGCAGCCTCCCGGTCCTCCTCCGGGCAGGGGATTCGGGCCTGGCCGGGGTTTCTTCGGCGGGCGTGGAGAGAATATGGGCCGCCCGGTTACGGGAGCGCCCTATTCGGCCGTGGAAACCACTACTGAAACACAGGTTCTGCCGGACGGCAACACCATCCAGCATACCCGGACCACGAATGTGTCGCGCGACGGGCAGGGACGCGTGCGGCTCGAGACCACCGAGGCCCGGCGGGGTCCGAATGCCCAGAACGGCACTCCGGTAACTCACATCACCATCTCCGATCCGGTTGCCCACGTCGTGCGGGAGATCGACCCGCAGAGCAAAACCGTGCATGAAATGCGTGGACCCGGCGGTGGCTTCGGCCAGGGGCGCGGAGCGCGCACCCAGGTGAACCGCCAGACCCCTCCGGCCGATCCCAACCTGAAGCATGAAGATTTGGGCACCCAGGTGGTCAATGGCGAATCGGCCGCCGGCAGCAGGATCACGCGCACGATTCCGGCCGGGGCCGAGGGTAACGCGAGGCAGATTCAGTCCGTGCGGGAAACCTGGATGTCATCGGATTTGAAGGTTGCGGTGATGACGAAGACTACGGACCCGCGCCGGGGCACCACGGTGACGCAGTTGAGTAACATTAATCGTGGGGAGCCCGACGCTACGCTGTTCCAGGTTCCGGCGGGCTACACCGTCCGCACCGGGCCGGGTCGCGGCGGTCCTCGCAATCCCAACCAGAACCAGAATTAGTCAGCCCCCAGAAACGGTCTTTTCGAAAAGGGACACTCTGCGGAGTGTCCCTTGTTCAGTTCCCCAGGATCATTCCCCGACACCTGTTTGCTCATGCCGATCGAGCGCCCCGGCCTGCCCGGTGCGCGTGGGTTCCTCCCCTGAACCAGATTTCCACTTCAGTCTCGGACCGCCGGCGGCCTTTCGGGCGGCCGTCCGGACCTCATTTGACATCACTCGATTGTTCGTTAGTGACCGGCCCTGGGCGAAGGGTCCAAGGGCTGCGAAGGGGTGACGGGCGCGCCGGTGATTGCGACCGGCCCTGCGAAGGGTCCAAGGGCTGCGATGGTGACGCGCCCGCGGGTGATTGCGGCCGGCCCCGGGGAAGGGTCCAAGGGTCCAAGGCCAGCCCGCAAGCAAGCGGGTGAACCGCGGGAGCGGGTTGTACGGGCTTACTTGCCGCGCAACCCCGAGGCGGTTATTCGACGGTGACGCGAGCCTCCGCTCCGTTGGAAGCGCGGAACACGTTGGCAAAATTATTTTGCGCCTGACTGAGAAACTCCAGGCCCTTAGCCGCCAACTGGCGCTGTTCCACCAAACGCGCTTCAGAACTGCTCAGCTCGCTCTGAAGATCCTCGATTTGCGCGGTCAATTGGCGCATGTGTTCGCGGTCGGCGGTGAGCTGCGATTCCAGGGAGGCGCGGTACGACCCGTCCTTCTCGCTCGAATCCTGGGCGGCAGCCAGCTCCGCCGTGAGGCTGGCGATGCGGGCGTTGAAGCTCTGCTCGTCTCTCGAACGGGCCTGCAACTGTTCATGGTTTGCCTGTTTCGCGGCAGCCAGTTCCAGCATGAGGCTGGCAATCCGGGCATTCAGGCCCTCCTCTTCGATCCAACGGGATTCCAACTGCTCCTGGCCTGCCCGTTGAGAGGCGGCTAATTCCGCCGTGAGGCTGGCGACGCGGGTGTTCAGGGCTTCCACTGCATTCGAACTGGCGTCCGACTGCTGCTGATTTGCCTGATGGGCGGCGGTCAGTTCCGCGGTGAGGCTGGCGACGCGGGCGTTCAGAGCGTCCATTGCATTCGAACTGTTGTCCGACTGCTGCTGATTGGCCTGATGGGCGGCGGCCAGTTCCGCGGTGAGGCTGGCGACGCGGGCGTTCAGGGCGTCCACTGCGTTCGAACTTGCGTCCGACTGCTGCTGGTTTGCCTGATGGGCGGCGGTCAGTTCCGCGGTGAGGCTGGCGACGCTGGCGTTCAGAGCGTCCACTGCGTTCGAACTGGCGTCCGACTGCTGCTGGTTTGCCTGTTGGGCGGCGGCCAACTCCGCGGTGAGGCTGGCGACGCGGGCGTTCAGGGCTTCCACTGCATTCGAACTGGCGTCCGACTGCTGCTGATTTGCCTGTTGGGCGGCGGCCAGTTCCGCGGTGAGGCTGGCGACGCGGGCGTTCAGAGCGTCCACTGCGTTCGAACTGGCGTCCGACTGCTGCTGGTTTGCCTGTTGGGCGGCGGTCAGTTCCGCGGTGAGGCTGGCGATGTGAGCGTAGAGGCGTTCGCGCTCTTTGGCATGAGCCTCGGCATCGGCGCCCTGTTGCGACAAAGCCCCTACCTGCGACTCGAGTTCCTGAACACGTCCGACGGCGGCGGCCCGCTGGGCGGACT
>JASHSS010000759.1 GCA_030038565.1 Bryobacteraceae bacterium | reverse complement strand
TGAACAGCGGAGAGGAGTCCAGCTTCTTTAAGAGCTGCTCGGCCTGCGGGGCTTCGCCCGAGAGGTGCACGGAATCGCGCGTGAGCGAAATCGAACTGGTCCAGGCAGGCGGCTCAATCAAGCGGGTCAACTCGTTGAGCGCTTCCAGATCGCTGGCCGTCTGGAGGCGGAACTGATCCAGAAGCTGTGTGCGCGCCCGTGCGTGCTGAATGGCGCGATCCAGCGCCGACGCCCGCTGACCGGCTGGCTCCAGGCGGGCGATCTCGGCATCCAGCTTCTTCAGGTACTGGTGTTGCGACCAGCTCACATACAATGCCATGCCGCCGCCCATCAGCACGAGCAGCGCGGCCAGCAGGATGGTGGGAAGAAAGGCGCGGTGCGAGCTCAAGCGCCGGTATTCGGCCGGCAGGACGTTCGCCGCCGGCGCCAACCAGGGACAGGCCCCAGCCAGCGCCGTGGCGTACGGCCGTGCGTTGCGGGAAAGATCGTTCTCGACCGGATTGAGAACCGGTACCGGCAGCACTTCCTCGAGCTTGCGTGGCGCCGTATCGGGCGGCAGGCGCAATTCGGAAAGCGCCAGGATGGCGGCGCGCTCCGGGGGCAGGTCGAATTCGGCGGAAAAGACCGGCCGCGCGGGGCTCTCTCCGTAAACCTCCACGCCGCCCGCGGCGGCCTGGCTCAGGGCGATGAAGCCGCCGTGCCCCGCGCCGTTCAGGCGGATGGCGGCGTGCACGGCGGCGGCCGAAAAGGTGAAACTGGCGGCCGCGATTCCGGCTTCCGCGAAGAGCTGCACGTACCGCTCGATGACGCTGCGCCGCACGATTCCCACCAGCACCGCGCCCTGACCCAGCCGCGACCATCCCCACACCACCTCGTCATCGCCGTAGGGATGCAGGGTGTCCAGTTGCAGGCGCACGGCGCTCTCCAGGTCCTTGGGGGCCACGCCCGGCAACATCACGTGACGCGCGATCACCTCGCGCCGCGGCAGCAACACCGTGGCGCTGCGGTCGGCCATCCCCAGAGATTTCAAGAAGGCATGATATTCGGCGCCCCATTCGGCCGCCGGACGGCCGGCGAAATCGCGGATCGTCAGCCGCCCGGCCACTTGAACGCCCGAGGGCCGCACGCGCGCCGCGGCCACTTCCAGATCGGCGGAACCGATTTCGAGGCCCACTCCGGCGCCGAAGGCCAGCAGCTTGCGGGGGTCGCGGGGAATGGCGGTGGCGAGGGGCATGACCGGGGCTAATGGCTCCAGGCGTGGTCGTACCAACGCAGAAAATGGAGCGGCTCGTTGGCATCCGATCCCATGAACTTCACCTGCGCGGCGACCGTGCGTTTCAGGTCGGAGAGCTGCCCATTGGCGAGGCGCAGGCGGGCGGTGGCGCGCAGCAGCATGATGGAGTTGCCGCCAATCCGCAGCCGGCCCGAAGGGGCCCCGATGGAAGCCAGAAAATTCCGCAATTGCGGATCGTTCAACGGAGCGATGCGCCGCCGCGCCACCAGCGCCTGGATGGTTTCAGGCGCCAGGCCCACCGCCGCGAGCACTTCCGGCACCGCCGTATTGGCGTCCACCTGGTTGCCCGAGGCGTAGAGCGAGAGGCAATCGGTCAGGCCGTCGCGCGCCACCAGGCGGGGAGCATCGGTCTGGGCGGAGGCGGTCTCCAGGTCGGCCTCGGAAGGCCCCCCCGCGGTCGGCGCGGGCACGTATGTGCCGTAAAACAGATCCGGCGTAATACCTTTCACCAGCAATAATTCCTCGATCTCTTGAAAGGACGCATGCGGCGCGCGAAAAGACGGTGTTCGTGAAGAATAATACAGGTCGAACGGGCTGCCTTGGGGCGCCGGTTTGCGCCAGTCGTCGATGGCCGCGGCGATTTCCAGGGCGCGATCGGGCGCGACTCCCAGGGCCAGCATCAGCCGGTAGAGATCCGCCACCGGGCTGGTGTTGACATTCAGGCGCGCGGTTTCGGGAATGATCTCAACCCGCGCGTTGCCGCTGGGAAAGACATAATTCACCTCGGTGGCCCCCCGCGGAATGCGCATGAGCGGCCCGGGAGCGTTGGCGCTCCACAGGAGTTCCAGCGCCGCGCGCTGAACGGCGCCCTGGGCGAGATAATAAGCGCGGAGTCCGTCCACCGAAGTGGAAGTACGCCCGGTCTCGCTCTTGACGGTGCTGGAGAGCGAAAACGCGATGGCCGCCAATGCCGCCGAAAGCCACAAGACGGCCAGCAATGCGCTGCCCCGCCGCCTCACCGCGCAGCCACCCCGACCGAAGCCGTAGTTCCCGGAGCGCCGCCCATGGGCTGCGCGGCGCCCCCCGCGCCTCAGCGTGAACCCTGCGCCGCTATTGATCCGCATAATCGATCTCCGGCGAACGGAACAGGTTGATGGGCGCCATCACGGTGATGGGCTGCAAGCGCGAGGGATCCGGCTCCAGGGGCGCCATCTCCACGCGGATGCCCCACGGCCAACCCGCGCCCGGCCATTGCGTATACCACACCGGCGGATCGTTCGCGCCGCGTCCGGGGCCGTAATAACTGAAACGGCAGTACGCCATTTTGTCGGCCAGCACGAAGGAATCCGGAGTGGCCCGCATAGGCAGGAATTGGAACACCATGCGGCCAATGATGGGATCGGGCGCCGCTCCGGTACACAAGGCGCCGGCCGAAAGTGCCCCGGTAAAGGG
>JASHSS010000758.1 GCA_030038565.1 Bryobacteraceae bacterium | reverse complement strand
GCGCCTGGGTATTCTGCGCCCTGCTGCGAGTTGCCTCGAGGTATTTTGGGCTGCGATCCAGCGAACCCGCAGCCGCAAAGTCCGAGGGCCGTTCCCTTTCGCGCTTCAACTCTCAGTACCGCGCCAGCCTTCAGTTACTGGATAGTGGCGGCCAGATGAAGAACGCCCGCCTCATCGACCTGTCGGAATACGGGGCTCGAGTCAGTTGCGAGTCGGAACTCCGGGTGGGAACGCCCGTGCGGCTGTGGATTCCTGAAATCGCTTCCGCTGCAACCGGTCGAGTCCGGAATTGTACTAAGAAGTGGATCCGATATCGGATCGGGCTCGAATTCCAGGGAACTTTGTACAAGACCTCTTTTTGAAAGGGACCGGGGGGGACCGCCGCGTCGGTCCCCTGCCCTCCTCCTCTCCGGCAGGCAACGGCGGTCCGCTCCAGCGCCGTCAACCGGCCATGCGGCCGGCCGTGCGGAATTCGTGCTTCATCATCTGAACCGCGACCCCCGCACTGTCCGATCGCACCACTCGTCCATCCACCGTCAACTGCATCCGGGCTGCATCGTGAAGCAACACCGGCCATGAAATGGACAGGAAAACCTTCTGGCCGACGGGCAGAGTGCGGCCCGCATCAAACAGAATTCCTCCGCTCGAAAGATCTACGGTGCAGCCTTTGCCGGAATCCTGTATCCTCTTCCGGCGCAACAACTGCCACCGGACCTCCAGAGCCAGGCCATAGCGCCGGCTGGACCGGCGATCGTCTCCAATCTCTTCCACCGTCGTAAGTGAATTGCGCCGAGGCATTATGTAGTTGGTTATGCTCATATATTCGGTTGTGACTAAGTCCCCGACCGCATGATTCGCTTCCCTGAAGACGCGCCTGTCACACCATGATGCGTGAGGCATTGGTGGGACAGGCGTTCAGCCTGTCCAGGGCGGGCTGAAGGCCTGCCCCACCAAGCGGAAGAACTAAATCACGCGGTCGAAGACCTAGACTAGTCGATTATCCAAGGTTGGTAGGTGGACAATAAAGATCCACGAGTACTTGATCCGTACGGCCCTTCCTATAAGCTACCCGGCGCCTGGTTTCTTGCCCGCGTGGGTCGCGCGGCTGTTTCGGCTGCTTTCAGTGATTGTCGTCGCTGCCATCCCGCCTGGGCTGCGTTTCGACCAGAATCGCTTGTAGCGCCGGAAGGCTCGCGCGCCCCGGCAGAAGCGATCGGCCATTAATCGGCCATCTGATTTCGTGAAGGCGCACAGCGCACGGCCCGCCACTTGTATGCGGTCGTAGACCCGGATTCGTGATCTTTGGGCTGCTCTACTTATGCGGCTTTATCGGGACTTGTTGAACTTGTTCAATTTACCCCTGATGTCCGGCCAGAACTCCTTGATTACATCCGTCAGGGCGTCATAGCCGACCTGCGATCCCCAAACGCTGGCCGTGTTAGCCAGGTTTCGGTCGCCCCTGGGGTGATAAGTGTAAGTGGAGATGCCGGCCGCCGCCGCGCTTCCCAGGATTTCCGAATAATTGAACTGGGCCCTGCCGGAATCGCTCCGCGTGACAAAAATGCGGGTGACGGCATAGCGTGTCCTGCGCCAGAACCCGCCCTCGCCGGACTGGAAGAAACGGGGGTCCTGATGGAGGAGAGCGGGCAGGACGGCCTGCGTGCTGAAGTTCTCGATTACCCCGTCCCCCAGGTACGCGGCGTAGCGCTTTCCGTAGCCCGCCCACCCCTGACGGTAACCTGGCTCGCTGTTTTCGGCCTGGCTCATTCCCGCCAGCAGACCGAACCAGACGAAGTTCACGGGGTCAAACGCCGAACGGGCGGTTACCTGAAACTTCTGCGCCGCGGTCAGCGGCGGAGCATCGCTGGCGTTCTCCACCGTCAGGAAATTGGGCAGCGTGAAGAAGAGGCGGTCGTTCGAAGTCCCGCGGGACAAAGCCGGGCTGGGAACGAGGCTGTCGCCAACCGCCGGGCACGGTTCGTTCGTGTCGTCCTGCTGCAACTCCGGCCCCGGGCCGCCTGTCTGGCCGTGCACACCGTAGGCAAGCATCATCGAGAGGATCAGGTATCGGCGAAGCGTCTTCATCTTGGACTCCCTTCCGGCGATCGCCAGCAAAAGGGCAGGTTATGTTCCACTCAGGCCGGCCGGGATTCTATTGCAAACAAAGAGGATATGTGTTGGATCCGGGGGGCCGATCGTGTCCGGCCGCTGCCGCGGGTCCGGCAGTCCCCGACAGGTGCCGAAATTTCGGCTGCGGCAGCCGAAGCGCGAAGCGAGCGCCTTCCTCGCAGATCGCGCCTGGTTTGGCGACTACGGCCGGTGCATCTTCCGGCGGCCCGTGCCCGCTCTGCGGTCCAGCGGCGCCGGTGACTTTTAGTGGCCGCTATCGTCGTCGATCCAATACTCTGTGCGGGATTTAAGCGTTAGCTGCGGATGATTCCTGATTTCCAGATGCAGCGCGTGCGGGCCTGGCGTGGGAGGAGTTGGGCGGAAACTCAGAACGTAATATTGCAGCATGTCGTGCGATAGCGCGATGAGTCCCTGCCGTATGTCGTTCGCCTTGCTGTAGTGAAAGAACTCCCCGCCGGTGAGCTGCGCCAGAGAGGCCGCCGTGTTGGTGCGCAGTCCGTTGCGCGCCGTGAGATATGCCATCTGGGCAAGCCGCAACGGCGGAGCGAGAAGGCTGAGACAATCGAACACCTGACGGCTGTAATGGCCGTCATATTCGGCATCGGCCCCTTCGCGGCTGAAACAGCCGTGGGGAGGACCCGGCTCGTTGGGGTGGTTGTAACCGAACGCCTGGAACCCGGGAGCGTTATGCGCAAGAGCCGCCTTGGTGCTGGAAAAAGCGAAACTGTACACCACCGTGTTCGTGTCGCTGGTCAGGCGTAGAGCTTCGCCGAGCGAGGTCGAGCTGCCCTGGTCGATCGTTTCGCTGAAGAGCAGGATGGCGCGGCGAAAGGCCGAGGGCTGGGTCCGCAGTTGTGCGATGGCAAAGGCTACGCCATCCAGAATGGCCGCGCCGCCGTCGCCTTTTTCCAGGCTGGACAATTGCCGGGACACCCTGGCGGTGTCGGCCGTGAAAGGCAGCAGGAGATGCGCCGTACTGTCGAAGCCGATCACGGCCACCCGGTGTTCCACGCCGCCGATCAGCGCGTCGAGAATTGCGTCGAGGTGGGCATATTCTCCGATATGGCCTGCGCCGGCGCCGCCGGTTTCGACGCAGATTGCCAGGGCCAACGGCTCCGAATCGGTGTCGGAATCGAGCGTGAGTTGCTGTGGAATACTGTTGTCGGTGAGTGAGAAGTCGCCCGCGGTGAGGCCAAAAAAGACGGCTCCCTGTTTGGTCTTGGCGAGAGCCGGCACCAGGACGAGGTTGGAACGAACGGTCAGGGCCGGCTGATTGGGCTCAGCCCGCTGAGAGCGTGCTTCCACCGGTGTGAGGAAAAGCACCAGACATAATGCGCATGCCGATCTCATAAATGAGCCGCGATTCTTCAGCACCAACAGACAGCCGGCGGGGGCCATCACGGCCGGAAACACATTGAGATGATAGCAATTCCAATGCCGGAAAAATGCATTGGACCTGCCTCGCCCAACTGCGTCCCCGACCGCATGATTCGCTTCCCTGAAGACGCGCCTGTCACACCATGATGCGTGAGGCATTGGTGGGACAGGCCTTCAGCCTGGCCAGGACAGGCTGAAGGCCTGTCGTCATGGCGCGGCGCGCCACCCAAAGGGATGAAAACCGGCGCCGTGTAACGTGTTTTCGTCTTATATAGTGGGGACGTTTCCGGTTAAGGTTGCTGGGGCAGTGGAGCGGTCGAGGCCGTAGGTCTGTCTGAT
>JASHSS010000757.1 GCA_030038565.1 Bryobacteraceae bacterium | reverse complement strand
GGAGCCATTACTCCATCGATCAGTTTCTGGATATCGCCGAACACGCTTCGGTCTTCAGCCACGTGATGGCTTCCACGGTCTCCGATGTCACCTGGACGGGCGCCGGCGAACCGCGCCGCCTGCGCGGCAATCATTGCACTATGAACACGTTCGAGGGCATGGGGGTGGCGCCGCTGATCGGCCGCGCCACCACCGCGGCGGATGCGGAAGCCAACGCCGAACCGGTGACGCTGCTGGGCTACCGCTTCTGGCAGCGCGAATTCGGCGGCTCGCCGGGCGTGCTGGGGCGCAGGCTGCTGCTCAACGACAAGTTGCGCACGGTCATCGGGGTGATGCCCCCGCGATTCATGTGGCGCGGCGCGGATGTCTATCTGCCGGATGTGTTCCACCGCGGGCAGGATGTGGACGGCGTCCACGAGGTGGATCTGCAGGCGCGCCTGGCGCCCGGCGTGAGTGTGCCAGAGGCGCAAGCCGCCCTGCGGCCCATCCTCGCGGAGATGGCCCAGCGCAACCCCAACGACTTTCCCCGCAACTGGCGCGTGGAGCTGCGCAGCTTCAAGGAAACCTACCCCAGCGGCATCACCAAGGCCCTGTGGATCCTTTTCGGCGCGGTCGGTCTGCTGCTGGTGATCGCCTGCGTCAACGTGTCCAACCTGCTGCTCTCGCGCGCGGCTTACCGGCGCCGTGAAATCGCCATCCGCGCTTCCCTGGGCGCCAGCCGCCTCCGCCTGGTGAGCCAACTGCTTGCCGAGAGCCTGGTTCTGGCGGCGGCTGGAGGCGCGTTGGGCGTGGCTGTGGCGTTTGCCGGCCTGCGCGGCATTATCGCCATGGTGCCGCGCGACACCATTCCCGATGAGGCCCACATCGCCCTGAACGCGCCGGTGCTGCTGTTCACGCTGGGCGTTTCGATGGCCGCCGCCATCCTGTTCGGCCTCGCGCCGGCCCTTCAACTGGCCGGCCGCGATCTTGCGACGCCCCTCCGGGAATCCGGGCGCGGTTCCTCCGGCGGCCTTCGCCAGCGCCTGGCGAGCAGCCTGCTGGTGGTGGGCGAGGTGGCCCTTTCACTGATGCTGCTGGTGGGGGCCAGCCTCATGATCCGCACCCTGCTTTCGGTTCAGGATGCCAACCTGGGGTTTCGGCCCGACCGCATTCTTACCCTGCGCATCCCGTTTTCGGACCGGCGCTACCCGGATGCCGTCCGGCGCGTGGCCTTCCTCGACGACCTGCTGGACCGCGTCGGGAGCCTTCCCGGCGTGGCTGCCGCGGGCGTCGATACCGGTCTCCCTCCGGTCGGCAACTGGAACCTGCTGGTGGAGGTGGTGGGTGCGGCGCAGGCGGACACGCGCCCGGCGCTGGTGGACCAGGTGAGCGAAGGCTTCGCCCAGGCCATGGGAATTCCGCTGCTCCAGGGCCGCTTCTTCACCCGCCAGGAAGTCCACGCGCGGCTGGGAATGGCGGTGGTGAACCAGGCCTTTGTCCGGCGCTATTTTACGGATGGAAATGTGCTGGGCCGCATGGTCCGGCTTCCCGGCCTGAAATCGGCGCCGTTCCGGCTGACCGATGCTTCCTTCCGGATTGTCGGGGTGGTCAAGGATACCCTGAACCGCATTCAGACCAACGAGACCGTCCCGGAGATCTACATCCCGTACTCTCTGGCCGGCATGGCCGATCGCCTCTACGTGAAGAGCGGCGGGCACGCCGAAGCGCTGGGAAAACCGATTGCCGCCCAAGTCTATGCCATCGATCCGGGGCAGCCCGTCATGGAGATCTGGACCCTGGAGACGGCGCTGCGCGACTACGTCTACGCGCGCCCGCGTTTCAACCTGTTGCTATTCGCCGTCTTCGCCGGGCTGGGATTGATCCTGGCGCTTTCGGGCGTGTATGGCGTGATGGCCCATTCGGTGGCCCAGCGCACGCGCGAAATCGGCATCCGTCTGGCGCTGGGGGCCAGTTTCCGGCAGGTGGTCGGGATGGTGATGGCACTGGGAGCGAAACTGGTGGTGGCGGGCGTTCTGGTAGGACTGGTGGGCAGCCTGCTTTCGGTGCGAGTGCTGGCCGGGGTGGTCCAGAACGTCTCCACGTTCGACCCTTATGCGTTCCTCGCGGTCGCCGTTCTGCTGCTGGCCGCCGGGCTGCTGGCCGGTTTCTGGCCCGCCCGGCGGGCCGCGCGGGTAAACCCGGTGAGCACGTTGCGGGAGGAGTAGATTTCAGCCCGCTAGGTCCCCGACCGCATGATTGGTTCCCCGAAGACGCGCCTGTCACACCATGATGCGTGAGGCATTGGTGCGACAGGCCTTCAGCCTGTCCAGGGCAGGCTGAAGGCCCGCACCACACTAGACCGCCTCACGGCTTATTGCGTCGCGGCAGACCGTCGCGAGCGCGGCGATCAGCGGCTCAATGCAGATCCGGAAAGTGGCGGGTCAGGAATTGCTCAAGGCGCGGCGTTCCGCGGGCGGCATTGCGAATGACCCGTCATTCCCGAATGCCCCGTCATTCCCGAATGACCCTTACTGCACGGCTATGTACAGCGTCTGGCTTCCGGTGACGCCGCCCTGCGTGAAGGTCACGGGCACCTGGTTGCTTGCCGGAATATTGGGCACCGTCACGTTGATCTGGTACAGGCCGATGCTTCCGCCGGCCAGCCCCTGGAACGTCACCGCCGCCGGCGCGCCCCCGATGGTCACCTGGACCGGCTGGGTCAGCGTATTGCTGGTGGTCACGATCTGGCCCGCTGGAATGTTCGGCGTCACCGGCCCGAATCCCACGCCGTACAGCACGATGGTCTGGCCCGGCGCGGCGGGCTGGGAAGGTCCGTAGGGATTTACTCCCGGCGGTGCCACCACGGTGGAGAAATCCGTGAAAAACGCGCCCGCGTATTGAATCCCGCCCACTTTGAGAAAGCTCGGCGCGTACAATCCCGGTTCCGTGGCGTTGACCGTCACGGTGTACGTGGCGCTCGATCCGGCCGCGTTCTTCACCACCAGTTGCTGCGGTCCGGTAGGTGTATTGGAGGCGACCTGCGCATTGATTTGCCCTCCGCTGATGTAATCCAGATAAGCCGCCTGCCCGCCGATGGTCACGGTGGTGCCATCGAGCGAGGTGGGACCGGTATTGCCCTGGAAATCGGCGCTGGTCCAGGTGCGATCGTCGAGCGCCAGGTTAGTGCCGTAGATTTCAATCCAGCTCCCCGGCGCCACGGCCGGAAAGGCGCCGAATCCCGAGGCCGAAATCACGCCGCTTCCGGCCACCGAGGGCGCCGTAGGGGTGAGCAGGCGAATCACGTTGTTGGAAGAGTCGGCCACATACAAGTTGCCGTTGGTATCGAGCGCCAGCCCGGTGGGGAAGTTGAGCATGGCCTGAAGCGCCGGGCCGCCATCGCCCGAATAGCCGGGACCATAGCCGCCCGCGATGGTCGAGATGATGCCCTGGGCGTTCACCAGGCGGATGCGGCTGTTATTGTAATCGGCGATGAAAATATCTCCCGCCGCGTCAACCGCGACGGCCCAGGGGCGGTTCAATTGCGCATCCACGGCCGGGCCGCCATCGCCCGAAAGGCCCGCCGTGCCATTGCCCGCCACGGTGGTGATGATGCCGGCCGGGGTGACCTTGCGGATGCGGTGGTTCTCGCTATCGGCGATGTACACGTTGCCGTTGACATCCACTGCCACGCCCAGGGGCGTGTTCAAGTCGCACGGTATGGCCGGCCCGCCATCGCCCCCATAGGCGCCGGTGCCGGGGTCGGCGCCCAAAAAGCCGCCCGCTACGCTGTTGATGATGTCCGCCGGCGAAACCACGCGTACGCGGTAATCCTGGCTGTCCCCGATATACAGATTGCCGGCCGCATCCGTTGCCAGGCCCACCGGCTGATTGAGCGAAGCCGAAGTGCTGGTTGCCGGTATGCCGTCGCCGAAATAGCCATAGCAACAATTATTACCGGCGTAGGTATTGACCACCCCTTGGGTGTTCACCTGCCGGACCACCTGGTTGTGCAGATCGGAGAGGTACACGTTGCCGGCCGGATCCACCGCCACGCCGTAAGGAATGTCGAACGAGGCGCTGGTGGCCGGACCGCCGTCTCCGCTGTAACCCACCTCGCCGGTGCCGGCGATGGTGTTGACCTTCCCGCCGGAGATCTTGCGGATGCGGTAGTTGCCGCTATCGGCGATATACAGGTTGTGCTGGGAATCGAGCGCAATGGCGACCGGAAAGGTGAATTCGGCTTGCGTGGGCGGGGAATCGTCGCCGGCGAAACCGGCGCCGCTGTTGTAAGTGCCCAGGCCCACGTTGCCGGATGGGCCGGTTCCGGCGTACGTGCTGATGGTGTAGGAACTCGCCTGCGCCAGGCACGCCGCGGGATTTCCGAGACAGGCCAGGGCGGCCATACCGGCGAGGATTATCGGTCCGAAATTGCGGGACAAAGTCGTCATCTCCAACCAAATGCTTCACATCTAGGAACGGGTGGTACCAACTACTTGCAATCGTCCTGCGAGCGCGGCACCGGGGCGCCACTCAGAAGCTATGTGCATCTATTGTAACGTGGTTGCCGAAATTCCGTGACCGCCAATAGCGTGCCATTGGGGATACGGGTGTGGTTTCAGCCGCCCATGAGCGCCTTGCGCAAAGCCGCCGCCGCGGCTGCCGCCGCCTGCGCCGGCGCCATCTTGCGCACCGCATCGTTGAAGGGTTCGGCACGCACCGGTCCGTGAAAGGCGATGGTTTCGAACGCTCCCACGAAGGCCCGGATATCGATCACTCCGGTGGCCGCCGGCAACTCGCGATGGTTGTCGGTCATCTCGCTTTTGGGGACGCCCGCCGGAGCATCGTTCAGGTCCACCGAAACCACCGCCTCCGCGGGGAGCGCGGTGATATCGGCGGCGGTGTCCCCGGCGTGGTACCAGTGCCAGCTATCGAGCACCAGGCCCACATTGGGCTGCTGGATCTCGGCGATCAATTCCCGCATCTCAGCCATGGTGTGGACGAACGGGTAGCGGCCGGTGGTCCAGAGCGTTTTGGGAGCCACGTATTCGAGGCCGAAACGAATCTGCGCGTCGCCCAGCACGCGGGCGATTTCCCTCAACCGCACGGCGTGCAGCTTGAAATTGGCCACGTACGTCAGGGTCTCGCTGCGCGGCAGCACATACGTGGTCACCTTGCCGACGCCGGCCCGCTGCAAGCCGCGGGCATACGCCGGAAATTGCGCCATGCCGGAGGAGAAGGCCGCGTCGTCGCGCCGGAAATCCACCGGCAGCCCGGCGATGGCCCACACGATCTTCTTGTCCCGCAGGTAGCCGGTGAGGTCGGCCAGGGCGCTGTCGGAGAGCGTATTGAGATATTTTCCGTCGGCATCCACGGCGTCGAAGCCGTTGGCCGCCGCGAGGTCGATGGCCTCCTGCTGGGTCGCCTGGATGCCCAGGGCGCTGCAGCTCAGGTGCAGTTGCATGCCGCGAACCATGGCGCGGGAGCGCGCGGCCAGTGCGGCGAGTGCCAGAAAGGTCCGTCGTTGCACGAATATGATGGTAACGCAGCACGGAGCAGGGCAGCGAAGGGGCAGGAAAGACTACGGCGCCGGCGGCGCGTGCTACCCGCGCGCGGCTCCGGCTCGCTGCCGCCACGAGGCTCGAGCCGCGTACATGCGCCACCGGCGGCGGCGCACGTTACCCGCGCGGCTCCCAAAGCTCGATTTTGTTGCCGTCCGGGTCGAAAATCCAGGCAAACCGGCCATAATCGTGGTCCTCGCGCTTCGGATCGATGCGCACTGCGGCACGCGCCAGTTTCTCCAGGATCGCGTCCAGGTCGTCCACGATGTAGTTGATCATGAACGGCGCGGGGCTGGGTTCGAAGTAGCTGGCGCCGGCAGGAAACACGCACCAGGCGGTGGTCCGTTCGATCTCCGGCCGGTCGTGCGAGCGCCATTGGAACTCGCACGCCCCCGCGCCGCCCCGCAGTCCCAGGTTTTCGCGGTACCACGCTTCCAGCCGCTTGTTTTCGGCGGATTTGAAAAACACGCCTCCCAGGCCGATCACCCGGCCCCGTTCGGCCGCCTGTTCCGGTTCCATGTGGATCAGGATACCGCATCGGTGTGTTAGGCTCCCAGTTAGAGATGAAGAAACTGATCAACGATCCGCTCGACGCGCCCGCGGAATTCCTCGCCGGGCTGGCTTTGGCGCACTCGGATCTGCTGCGGGTTTCGCTCGATCCGGTTTACGTGGTCCGCGCGGATGCGCCGGTTCCCGGCAAGGCCGGCCTGCTCTCCGGCGGCGGCAGCGGCCACGAACCGATGCACGCCGGGTTCGTGGGACGCGGCATGCTGGATGCCGCCTGCCCGGGCGCGGTGTTCACCTCGCCCACTCCGGACCAGATCCAGGCCGCCACCCGCGCGGCGAACGGCGGCGCGGGCGTTCTGCACATCGTCAAGAACTACACCGGCGATATCCTCAACTTCGAAATGGCCGCCGAACTCTGCCAGGCGGAGGGTATCGACGTGCGGGCCGTGGTGATCAACGACGATGTGGCCGTGGAGGATAGCCTTTATACCGCCGGGCGGCGCGGCGTGGGCGCTACCGTTCTGGCGGAAAAGATCTGCGGGGCGGCGGCCGAGCGCGGCTATCCGCTGGCGGAAATCGAAACCCTGTGCCGCAAGGTCAACCGCCGCGCGCGCTCGGTGGGAATGGCCCTCACGCCCTGCACCGTCCCGGCGGCCGGCAAGGCGACTTTCGAGTTGGCCGAAGACGAAATCGAGATGGGCATCGGCATTCACGGCGAACCGGGACGCGAGCGCCTGCCCCTGCTGCCCGCCGCGGAATTGATCGCCCGCATGGCCGGAATGGTGGTGGCCGACCTGCCCTTCCGCAGCGGTGACCAAGTTATCGCCATGGTCAACGGCATGGGGGGTACGCCCCTGATGGAACTGTACATCGTGTACCGCGAGTTGCACCACATCCTGGAAGGGCTGGGCATTCGCATCGCGCGGCGCCTGGTGGGGAACTACATCACCAGCCTTGAAATGGCCGGCTGTTCCCTCACCCTCCTCCAGGCCGATGACGAACTGCTTTCCCTGTGGGACGATCCGGTGCTCACCGCGGGCCTGCGATGGGGCCTCTGAGCATGGCCGGCGGCAAGCGGGAAGTGCTCCACTGGCTGGATCTGCTGCAGCAGGTCTATGCCGCCAACCGGGCCTGGCTCACGGAACTGGATTCGGCCATCGGCGATGCGGACCACGGCATCAACATGGACCGAGGCTTCATCGCGGTCCAGGCCGAATTGGCGGCCCACCCTCCGGCGGATATCCGGTCGGCGCTCCAGGCGGCCGCGGCCACCCTGATCCGCCACGTGGGCGGCGCCGCCGGGCCGCTCTACGGGACCTTCTTTCTGCGGGCCGCGGCGGCCTGCGCGGGGAAGCCTGAGTTGGAGGCGGGCGATGTGGTGGCGCTGTTCCAGGCGGGCACCCAGGGCGTCTGCGAACGCGGCAAGGCGGCGGCTGGCGATAAGACCATGCTGGACGCGTTGTTGCCCGCGTTGGAGGCCATGCGGCAAGCCCTCGCGGAGGGCACCGGATCAGTCGAAATTCTAGACCGGGCGGCCGCCGCAGCCGAAGCCGGGATGCGCGCCACCATTCCCATCCAGGCGCGCAAAGGGCGGGCGAGCTACCTGGGACCGCGCAGTATCGGCCACCAGGATCCGGGCGCGACGTCGGCTTTTCTGATGCTGCGGGCGGCCGCGGAGGCCTGGCGCGCATGACCGGCCGGCTGGTTCGGCGCGCGGCGCGCGAGCGGTTAGCCGGCCGGAGCGTGCGCTTCGATCGTCGGGTATTCCGTACGTGGCGGCGGAGGGCGGGCCCATGACCGGCCGGCTGTTTCGGCCCGTGGCGGGCACGGCGGTTATCCGGCGGGACCGGAACGCTGGTGTGGACGACTGGCATGTGACCGGTCGGCTGCTTCCGGGCTTGGCGGGCGAGCGACTAGCCGATGTCCGGCGGGAACCTACATCGGGGGCGACGGGTACCCGGCAGCCGGGCGTGGAGGGCGGGCGCATCACCGGGTGGCCGGGTCTCCGACCGCCTGATCCAGTTCTTGCGCTTCCTGACGCGCGCAGGTCCGAACGGGAACCGAGCCGGTCCCTGGGCCTGCGGCCTACCGAAACGGATGAAGGCGCCTCCCACGGTGGGGCAGGCGATTCGCCTGCCGAGGGCCGGCCAAAGGCCCGCCCCACCAATGTCTCGCGAATCTGGTGCGGCGGGCGGAGCTTTAGGGGAGCCAATCATCCGGTCCGGGGCCTGGTTCACCGCGCGGCGGGTCTACGGCGCCCCGCCGCGGTTACCGGGCGTGCATGATCGGCCTGGTGATTGTCTCCCACAGCGCGACGCTGGCGGAGGGCGTGTGCGAATTGGCGCGGCAGGCCTCCCGCGGGCAGGTGCCGATCGCGGCGGCCGGCGGCATTGCGGATCCCGAAAATCCTATCGGTACGGACGCCTTCCGCGTGCTCCAGGCCATTGAGGCGGTCGATACTGGCGAGGGCGTGCTGGTGCTCATGGATCTGGGCAGCGCCGTGCTGAGCGCCGAAACTGCGCTGGATCTCATCGACGCGGCCCGCCGGCCGCGCGTGGTACTGTGTCCGGCTCCGCTCGTCGAAGGAGCCGTGGCGGCCGCCAGCCTGGCAGCCGCCGGCGCCGCGATGGCGGAAATCGCTCGCGAGGCGCGCCAGGCCCTGGCCGGAAAACTGGCGCAATTGGACCAAGGCGGAGAACCGGCGCCGGCTCCCAGCCTCGCGGACGCCGGGCAGGGCGGCGAAGGGCCGTGCCAAGAGGCCACCGTCACGATTCCCAACCGCCTGGGATTGCACGCCCGGCCGGCGGCGCAACTGGTTCGCCTGGCGCGGCATTTTTCCGCGCGGGTGACCCTGGAGAACCTCAGCCGCGATTCCGCGCCGGCAGCCGCCGACAGCATCAACGCGATCCTGAGCCTGGGCGCGCGGCAGGGCCATCGGTTGCGGATTCGCGCGCATGGGGCGGCGGCGCCCGAAGCCCTGGCCGCGCTGGCGCACTTTCTCGAATCCGGTTCGGGCGAAATGGAAAAAGCCGCTCCGGAGCTTCCCGGCGGCCGGCCTCAGTCCCCGGCGCCGCCGTCTCCCCGGCAACTCAGCGGCATTCCGGCGGCGGCAGGCATCGCCATAGGTCCGCTGCTGAAGCTGCGCTCCGCGGCCCCTCTCGCCCCGCGCGCCGGCGGGGATCCGGAAGAGGAGCGGCAGCGGCTGCGCACCGCCATCGAAGCCGCCCAAGCCGAGACCCGCACGCTCTACGAATGGTCCCAAGCCCACCTCGGCGCGGACGCCGCGGGCGTCTTCGATGCCCAGTTGCTGTTCCTGGAAGACCCGGGGTTGCTGGCCGCCATCGAGCGCCGTCTGGCCGTGGAGCGCGCCGGCGCCGAAATCGCCTGGCAGGCCGAAACCACGGCATTCGCCGGGCGCCTGGGGGCACTCGATGACCCCTACCTCAGCGCCCGCGCGGCCGATGTGACAGATGTGGCCGAGCGCGTATTGCGCAGGCTGACCGGCCAAACCGGCGCCGCGG
>JASHSS010000756.1 GCA_030038565.1 Bryobacteraceae bacterium | reverse complement strand
GGCGTCCGCGCGGCGTTGGGCGCGCGCCCTGTCTGCCTGGCCGTTCTCGTTCTCAGCGATTTGCTGATTCCCAGCGGCGCCGGCCTGGCAGCCGGACTGGGCTGCTCGCTCGCACTCATGAGCTACGTCCGGTCGTTGCTATTCGGTATCCGCCCGATCGATCCGGCGGTACTGGTCACCGGAGCCGCGGTCTTCCTTCTCATTGCCTTGGTCGCCGGTGGACTTCCGGCGTACCGTGCCACAACTATAGATCCCATGACGGCGCTCCGGCACGGATAGCCCCGGCGAAGCTTTCCTTCGGTCTACCCGGCACAGATAAACACCGTTGTCAGGCGCCGTCCCGCAAAAGCATTTCAGGTCCTAGTCTAGGTCCCCGACCGCATGATTCGCTTCCCTGAAGACGCGCCTGTCACACCATGATGCGTGAGGCATTGGTGGGACAGGCCTTCAGCCTGTCCAGGGCAGGCTGAAGGCCAGGCTGAAAGCCTGCCCCACCAAGCAGAAGAACTAAATCACGCGGTCGAAGACCTAGGCAGCCCGCCCGCGCCTTCCACCTCCCGCAGGCGGCGCTCGAGAAAATTCTTCTCGACGCCGTTGGTCGCCAGTGCGGCCGCCTGGCGATAAGCGGGCGCCGCCTCCCGATTACGGCCGAGGCGGCGCAGCAGATCGGCGCGGGCGGCGTGAAACAGGTAATACGAATCCAGCGTTCCCGCCGCGCCCAGGCGGTCGATCCTCGCCAGGCCTTCCTCAATCCCGACGCTCATGGCGACGGCCACGGCGTGGTTCAGCGCCACTACAGGCGAAGCTTGGCGTTCCAGAAGCCTCCCGTATAACGCCGCGATCTGCGGCCAATCGGTCTGGCCGGGGGTGGCCGCCTGCGCGTGCAGCGCCGCCACCGCGGCTTGCAGTTGATAGGCTCCGGCCTGGCCCGCGGCGGGGCCCATGCCGAGGGCGTTTTCCACCAGCGCCAGGCCTTCGGCGATGGCGGTATGGTCCCATTGCGAGCGATCCTGCTCCTCCAGCGTGACCAGCGCGCCGCCCGCCATCCGCGCCGTGCGCCGCGAATGGTGGAGCAGCATCAATGCCAGCAGCCCCAGGTTCTCGGCTTCGCGCGGCAGCAGATCGCAGAGCACCCGCCCCAGGCGGATGGCTTCGGCGCAGAGATCCTCGCGCAGCAGGCCGCTGCCCGCGCTGGCCGCGTAGCCCTCATTGAAAATTAGGTAAATTACCGCCTGCACGGACGCCAGCCGTTCCTGCAAGCGGTCCGCGGGCGGCACTTCGAAGGGAATACCCGCCTCCTGAATCTTGCGCTTGGCCCGCACGATGCGCTGCGCCAGGGTGGCCTCGGGCACCAGGAAGGCCCTGGCGATTTCGGGCGTGCTCAATCCGCCCAGAGTGCGCAGGGTGAGGGCCACCTGGGCCTCGCGGTTGAGCGCCGGATGGCAGCAGGTGAACATCAGGCGGAGGCGGTCGTCGGGGTAGCTCATGCCGGCTTCGTCCAGGTCCGGATCGGGCGGGGGAACGGCCGTGGCGGTTTCATAGAGCAGCGAATCCTGCTTCTCGCGCGCGGTGCGCTCCCGGCGCAGGCCATCCAGCAGCTTGCGATGCGCCACGGTCATGATCCAGGCGCCGGGATTTTCGGGGACGCCCCGCCCGGGCCAGGAAGCCAGCGCGGAAGCCAAAGCCTCCTGCAGCGCCTCCTCGGCCCGGTCGAAGGAGCCGGAGATGCGAATCAGGCTGGCCAGAATTTGCCCGGACTCGCGCCGGAAGACGGATTCGGCGGCCTGGCGGGGGTCAGGCGAGGGCGCTCGGGCCATGTTCCGGGACGGCCTCCGGGCGCTTCGGCAGGCCGGGCATGGGCCGCACCTCGATGCAGCCCCCGGCTCCCTTCGATCCCGTCGGGATCCTGGCTGCCCACTCGAGGGCCTCGTCCAGATTCGGACACTCCAGGATGTAGTAGCCGGCCAGGGCCTCCTTGGTCTCGGCGAACGGCCCGTCGGTAATTAGCGTCTGGCCATTCTCGACGCGCACGGTGGTGGCCGTGGTAGTGCGCCCCAAAGGCTCCGCGCCCAGAAAGATGCCTTTGGCGGAGGCGTCCGCGATCACCTTGGAATGCCTGTCGTAGATGTCGGCTCTTTCCGACGCGCTCATCTCGGCGGCCCTCTCCCGCGTATAGATCAGCATCATGTATCGCATGGTCAATCCCCTTTGGCACATCATGCCACGGACGCGCGGCTCTCCGCACAGGCCGGGAAACCGGCGCTCGCCTTCACTTCCAGGATCTGCCGCCGGTGGCGCTCGGTGTGCGCGGCGGCCGCCAGCAACCATTGATATCCGTCCATGAACTGGAACTTACCCCTGGAAAGCGCTTTGAGCGGCAGCGAATCGATGGCGTGCCGCCGCAGGTCGGGCGTCGATTGCAGGTAGTGCTTCAGCCGCCGGCAGTTTTCGTCCAGGCGGCGGAGGGCTTCGTCGGGCGTGCAGCCGCCGGTGGGGTGAATGGCCTCCGGGCCCTGGAACTTTTCCGAGCGATCGGCGAACGCCGCGACCACGAACGCGTCGATCTCCTCCGCGGCGTGGTCCGCGGGCGCGGGCGGGGCGGCGGCCAGTTTCTCGCCGATGGGACCCAGCACGCGTTCTTGCACGATCACCACGTGCTCCAGGTTTTGGGCGATGGACCAGCTTTGGGGCGCCGGCTTGAAATTCCACTGATCGGGGGTGAGGCCTTGGACGGCGGCGATGAGGCCGTCGCGGGTTTCATCGATGTACTGGTTGGCATCTTGCATGGTTGATCTCCTATGGGTACGACGGGCGGGATTGCGGGAATCGACAGCCCCGGCCGGAATTATTTGCGCCGCTCCGCCACAATGGTGATCTGCATATCGCGGGCCTGGCGCACCACCTGCTGCACCACGTTTTCGCGCAGGCGCTTCCACATGGGGCGTGGCAGCGAGCGGCCCATGAAGATCTGGGTGATCTTCTGGGCGCGGGCGAAATCGGCGATGGCGCGCGGCACGTCCTCGGCCTTGACAATGTGCGTATCGATACGCAGGTTGCGGGCGAACGTGAGGTGCCGCTCGACGGCATCGGCGTCGGTTTCGTGCGGGCGGGCCACGTGGATGGCCAGGCAATCGGCCTGTAAGTAGTCCGCCACGCGCTTGCCGCGGCGGATCAGCACGGCGGAAGAGGGACGGCCGGTCAGACAGATCAGGATGCGCTCGGAACTGCGGGGCGCGGCTTCCGGAGCGCCGGCCGTGGATCCCGCCAGGAGCGGCGGCTGTACCGGACGAAGCCGCTCTTCCACCTCATGGGCGGCGTGGCGCATGGCCATCTCGCGCAGCGCGCTCAGGTTGGCTTCGTTGAAGAAGTTGTCCATGGCGCGGCGGGCCTTTTCGGGCGCGTAGACCACCCCGCGCTCCAGGCGGTTGCGCAGCGCACGGGTGGTCAGGTCGATGAGGACCACCTCGTCGGCTTCGTCCACCACCCAGTCCGGCACGGTCTCGCGGACGCGCACGCCGGTGGCGTCGTACACCTGGTCGTTGAGGCTTTCGAGATGCTGCACGTTGACGGTGGTAAGCACGTCGATGGAGGCATCCAGCAGCACGTGCACGTCCTCCCAGCGCTTGAGCCTGGGGCTGCCGGGCACGTTGGTGTGGGCGAACTCGTCCACCACGGCGACCGCCGGGCGCCGGCTCAGAATGGCGTCCGTGTCCATTTCCTCGAACCGCGCGCCGTTGTAAATCACCTCGCGGCGGGGGATGACTTCCAGGCCCTCGATGAGGGCGATGGTTTCCTTGCGGCCATGCGGCTCGAAATAGCCCACCACGATGTCCGCGCCCTGCCGCTTCAGATCCTGCGCCTCGAGCAGCATGCGGTAGGTCTTGCCGACACCCGCCGCGTAGCCCAGGTAGACTTTGAGTTTGCCGCGCGCGCCGCCGCTCATTGGGACTCCGAACGGGGAAACAGGCGCAAGTCGAAAGTCTCGGCGGCCTCGATGAGCCGGTCGATGGGGCTGCGGGAAAACCAGAAGCGGCGCTCCTGGCCGGTGTGACCCAGAAAAAGCTGCGTAACGCGATGCTCGCCGGCGAAGGCCAGAAGGCTTTCCACGAAATCGGCGCCGCGCAGGCAGTGCACCTCGGCCCCCAATTCGCGGGCCAGAGCCAGGTGCGCATCCAGCCGGGCGCGGTCTTCGGCGTGCAGGCCAGGCTGCTCCACGTAGGCCACCAGCAGCGCGCCATGAAACCGCAGGGCGTTGCGATGTCCGCTGCGCAGCATGGCTTCGGCGTTGCTGCGCGGGGTGAGGCAGACCAGGATGCGCTCCTGCGCTCCAAAGCGGGCCGTGACGCCGTGCATTTCCAGGTACTCGAGTAGCTGGCGCTCCACCACGTCGGCCGCCAGCAGGAGGGCCAGTTCGCGCAGTTCGGCGAGCACGCGGGAATCCGGGCGGTTCGCGGCTCCCGAGCGGTCGAGCAGCGAATCCGGCGGCACATCCACCACTTCGATCTCGTCCGCTTCCCGCAGAAACGCTTCCGGCACGCTCTGGGAAGCGCGCTTTCCGGTAAGCCGCTCGACATCGTGCTGCTGCTCGCGGATGTGCTGGAGGTTCACCGCGGTGATGACGGCGATGCCGCGGTCGAGCAGGTCTTCGACATCCTGCCAGCGCTGCGGATTGCGGGTGCCGGGCGGGTTGTCGTAGGCCAGTTCGTCGATCAGGCAGACCGCCGGGTGGCGGCGGAAGAGGGTGGGCAGATCGATTACCTCGTAGGTCTGGCCGCCGTGACGTTCGCGGATCGGGGGAATGATTTCGAAACAGGAGAGCATGCCTTCGACGTCGGGCGCGTTGGCGGTCTGCACCAGGCCGACGACCACATCCTGGCCGCGCTGTTTACGGCGGCGGCCTTCGTCGAACATGCGATAGGTCTTGCCGACCCGCGAGGCATAGCCCAGAAAGACTTTGAGCCGGCCGCGCCGCTCGCGCCGTTCGGCGGCCTGCACGCGGCGCAGGAGCTCTTCGGGGGTGGGCCGGTGTTCTGTGCGGGATGCCACTTACACAGGATACTAGCGAAGGGCGGGAGAA
>JASHSS010000070.1 GCA_030038565.1 Bryobacteraceae bacterium | reverse complement strand
TCAGCGGCGAATCGGCGGTCCACTTGATAATGTTGGTGCACCAACGACCACAGTCGCCGCGCCGTCCGGGGCCTCGCAGGCGATTGCATCATCGGGCCGTGGACGGTTCCGCCACCAACTTCACCGTCCTGCTCATCCGCACCGTCACCGGACCGAGCAGCCCCGAGGGCATCAGCGGCGAATCGGCGGTCCACTTGGTAATGTTGGTGCTGGTCCGGCGCTCGGAAAGCGGTAGCCGCTGATCGCCGATCAGCCGGTTGGGCCAGAGGTTGGTCACCTCCACCTCCACATCGTTCCAGCCGGCCTTGGCCGCGCTGCCCAGGGCGATGCGGAACGGCTTCTTCCACAGCACCCCCAGGTCGCGCCCGTTCCATCGCACACGAGCGATCTCGCGCACCTCGCCCAAATCCAGCCACTGGTCACCCGCCGGAAGCTCCACGCGGGCGCTGTATTTCGCGGTTCCGGAGTAATAGCGGATGCCCGGGTTGGCGTTCTCCGTCCAGGATTCCAGCCGGTCGAAAGTGACGTTCGCAGGCGCGCCCCAGCCGGGAGTGAACTCCACGCGCCACGGACCGGCGACCGCCAGGGGCTGGGGAATCGCCGGGACATCAGCGGTGGCGCGGGAGCCATCCGAGAACTGCACCCGGTAGCGCCCGGCGGTTTCCGCGGAGAGTTCACCCGATTCCAGGTTCAGGCGCGTTTCGGTTTCCGCCGGCGACACCGCTACAGCGTGGCGCGCGGCCGGTTTCCGGAACACCACGAACACCGAGCCGTTAGGCTCCAGCCAGAGCGGCATGAGAGTGCGGCTACTTCCGAGGGCCTGGTAGACCGATGCCGGTTCGATCGCGCCGCTATCCGGATGCCAGAGTTCGGGAGCCAGCCCGCCCACCCGCAATACCACCTCGCTGCGCACGGGATCGGGCTGCGTGTTGCGCACAAAATAGACCTGGCTGCCATCGCCCAAGCGGCGATGCACGTAGTCCAGCACGCCTCCCGTGAATTCGAAATCCGGCTGCACGCCCAACCCCGCGAGAGCCGAGCGGCCGCTTGGGCTGGCCTGTATCTTGCGGCTGCTCCATAGCTCGGAGGCGATGGCCCGCACCTCGCTATCGCCATCCTGTCCGGCCGCCGGCAGTCCGGTCAACCGCCGCGGCATCGGACCCACCACCGCGGCGCCCTCATTCACCAGCTTGCGAATCGCGTGTAGCGCCGCGAGTGAAATGCTCTCGCGCGCCGGCAGCACCAGCAGCCGGTAGCTCGTTCCGCCCGGCAGCACCAGCCGGCCGCCGCGGACGCTCAGGCGATTCACCAGCACCTGCTCATCCACCGTGTCGTAATCGTATCCCGGCAGCACCTTGGCCGGGTCGGAACTCTTCAACTGCGCGAAGTTCGGCACCTGGTCGCCGTAATAATAGAGCACGTCCGAGACGGGCTGGCCCTGTTGCATCATGAATTGGACGCGGTTCAGGTAGCCGATGAAAGCGCCCGCTTCGCGCCACCAGGTCACGTTGGGATTGAGATGCGTGCCGGCAAAATACTCCTGTCCAGGCAGGCCCGCTTCGCTGGGCGACGACGTGAAGGTGTGCCACACCAGCCGGTTCAGGCCCTCCGTAACCGCCTGGTCGAAGGTGGGCTTCAGATCGTTCCAGATGGATTCCTCCCACTGCGGGCCGATGCTGGTCATACCCTCGGCAGCCACCAGCGGCCGGCCATAAATATGCGCCGCGCTGGAGGCTTCCTTGACGAAGAAACGGTCCGCATCGGTGCTGCGATGAGTGGGCGATCGGGCCCAGAATTCGGTTTGCGGAATGGCGCTCACGCCGAGCGTTTCCAGCGCGTCGATGGGGGCGCCGTGCGGGCCGCCGGATTCCGGGTGAATGCCCAGCCCGAAGCGCGCCGCCAATTCGGCGAATACCGCGTAGTGCCGGCTGATGACCAGGTCGCCCACCGTGCGGCGCAGATCGTTCAGGAAGCGGTTGCTGGTTTCGCGGGTGTCCAGGATGCGGCCCGCCACGATCGGCAGGTAGGGCAGCGGATCATAGCCGCGCAGGCGGCGGAACTGGTCGCGGAAATCGGTGGTCCAGTTCATGCCGCCCAACTCCCAGCTATCGGTGCAGAGATAGCGCAGGCTGCGGCCCAGGTAAGGCCGCGCGTCTTCGAGAAGCGGCTGGATGTTCTCGCGCCAAAACCATTCGAAGGCGCCGCGGTCCAGGTAGTCGATAGCCAATCCCTGCCACGCGCCGCTGGAAGTGGATACCCGCGCGCCCGAACTGGTGTAGCCGATGCGCAGGATTTCCCAGGCGCCCGCGGGCGCCTGCCACACCAGGCGGCCATCCGCGGCCATGGACTTCGAAAGGTCGCGCACTTCGCGCACGGCGGCATCCTCTTCGCCGGGTTCGGCCGGGACATCCTCCAGCAGGGGCATGCTGGCAGGCATCGAAAAGCCGGCTTCCTGGGAGGCGATCTTGATAGCCAGTTGGCGAATCGGCCGGCGTTGGTTGTCTTGGCCCGCAAGCGAAGCGCCGTGGCGCAGGGGATAGGCGAGCACGGCGATATCCCTGTAGAAACCTTCGCGCACGGGCGGCGCGGGCAGATCGCGGCTCACCGCGGCGGGGCCTTCCACGCTGACGCGCGACCAGGTGAGCAGCTTGGGACTGCGCTCGGCGGTCACCATGGGGCCGCCCATGTTCCAACCGCTCTGCACGTTGAGCGTGATTTCCAGGCCCAGCCGGTCGGCTTCCCGGATGGCATGGAGGTAGAGTTCGCGCCACGCCGGGCTACCGAAGGTCGGGCCGGGCGCCACCTGCCGGTTGCCGTTCTGACCGGAGCCATCGGCATCCACCAGCAGAGCGCCGCCATAGCCTTTGGCCTTCATTTCTTCCAGGTCGCGCGTGATGGTGGCGGGCGTGGTGTGGCCGTTCAGCCACCACCAGTAGCAGCGCATGCGGGCTGCGGCGGGCGGGTTGCGAAAGCCGGTCTCCAGCGCGTTGGATTCGGGAGGCCGCCCCGAAAGCGCCAGCGAAGCGGCCAGAAGCGCAGCCAGGAGCGCGGCCAGCGAAACGGCCCCGGCGCCCGGAAGGCGCGCCTTGGGGAGCCGCGCGTGTAAGTCAGCGGTTGCGGCGCGGAGACGGGCGCGCACCGAGGAAGCCCTTGCGCAAGGCATCGCTCTCAGGTTCGCAGAAATCGAGACCCCACGCCACTGGCCAGAGAGGGGCGCGGAACGGAAGCGCTTGCGGTGGCGCTGCCTCTGGCGCCTGCTCGACTCGGCGCGGAGCGCACGTGAGCAAGCGGCCACGGATCGCTCTCAGGTTCGCAGAAATCGAGACCCCACGCCACTGGACTCCGGGATCGCGGAACGGAAGCGCTTGCGGTGACGCTCCCTCTGACGCCTGCTCGACCCGGCGCGGAGCGCCAGCGCTTGCCAACGGGACGCCCGCCGGCTGCGGGGCCGGAGCCTATGCGGTTCCCTTGCCCTTGCGGAAATACTGGATCAGGCGGTTCGTCGAGCTGTCATGCGCCAGCGGTGAATCCGCGTTCTCGAGTTCGGGGATGATGCGTTGCGCCAGCACCTTCCCCAGTTCCACGCCCCACTGGTCGAAGGAGTCGATATTCCACAGGACCCCCTGGGTGAACACGGCGTGCTCATAGAGCGCCACCAGTTTTCCCAGCATGGCCGGCGTCAGGCGGTCGCCCAGAATGACGTTCGACGGGCGATTGCCCTCGAAGACCCGATGCGGTACGAGCCACTCGGGCGTCCCCTGGGCCTTCACCTGTTCGGCGGTCTTGCCGAAAGCCAGCGCTTCGGCCTGCGCGCACACGTTGGCGACGAGCATGTCGTGATGCCGGCCGCGCGGGTTCAACGGCTGGGCAAAGGCGATGAAGTCGCACGGGATCAGCCGGGTTCCCTGGTGAATCAACTGGTAGAACGAGTGCTGCCCATTGGTTCCGGGCTCGCCCCAGAAGATGGGACCGGTCTTGTGCGCCACCGGCTTTCCCGCCAGCGTGACAGACTTCCCGTTGCTCTCCATGGTCAACTGCTGCAGATAGGCGGGGAAGCGCTTCAGATACTGCTCGTAGGGCAGGACCGCCACGGTTTCGGCGCCAAAAAAGTCGTTGTACCAGGCCGCCAGCAGGCCCATCAGCACCGGCAGATTGCGCTCCAGGGGCGCGGTGCGGAAATGCTCGTCCATCTCGTGCAGCCCGCCCAGCATGTCGCTGAATTGCTCGGGGCCGATGGCTACCATGGTGGAGAGGCCGATGGCCGAGGACATGGAGTAACGCCCGCCGACCCAGTCCCAGAACTCGAACATATTGGCGGCGTCGATGCCGAATTTCGCGACCGCCTGAGCGTTCGTGGAAACCGCCACGAAATGCTTCGCCACGGCCCCTTCGGCGTTGCCCAATCCGGCCAGGCACCATGCGCGGGCCGTTTCGGCGTTCGTCATGGTCTCGAGCGTGGTAAAGGTTTTGGACGAGATGATGAAGAGCGTCTCCGCGGCGTCGAGATCCTGAACCGCCTCCGCGAAATCCGTGCTATCGACATTCGACACGAAGCGGAAGGTCATGCTCCGCTCGGAGTAGTGCTTGAGCGCTTCGTAGGCCATCACCGGCCCCAGGTCGGAACCGCCGATCCCGACATTCACCACGTTGCGAATCCGCTTGCCGGTGTGGCCCTTCCATTCTCCGGTGCGCACGCGGCGAGAGAAATCGGCCATCCGGTCGAGCACCGCGTGGACCTCCGGCACCACGTCCTTGCCATCCACCAGGATAGAGGCGCCGCGCGGCGCACGCAGGGCCGTGTGTAAAACCGCGCGCTTTTCGGTGAGGTTGATTTTGTCGCCCCGGAACATCGCCTCGATCCGTTCCGGCACTCCGGATTCACGAGCCAGCCGCACCAACAGATCCACGGTCTCATCGGTGATGCGATTCTTCGAGTAGTCGAAGTAGAGGCCCACCGCCTCGAGCGTCAGGCGTTCGCCCCGCTGCGGGTCGTCGTGGAAAAGTTCTCGCAGGTGAACCCCCCGCAGCTTCTTATGATGAGCCGAGAGGTCCTTCCATGCCTGGGGTTTCGCCGCCGCGCGCGTGGCAGTCTTGTTCGCGGGTCCCGCCATCGGCCCTCCTTTTCGCGTCCTGTGGCTATTCTAAAACGAATCGCGCGGCGGCCATTCGCTTAGGCCGCGGTTTGGGCCGTATCCTGGATTCATGCAACCGGCGAACGTGTTCATTCTGACAATCAATGGCGGTTCCTCGAGCATCAAGTTCGCGTTGTACCAGGCCGGCCAGACGCTGGAGCGGAAGCTCAACGGAAAGGTGGACCGCATCGGCTTGAGCGGGACTACCTTGACGTTCCGCGACGCGCCCGCCGAGGCTCCGCAAACCGCGCCCTTCGGGGCCAGCGATCATAAATCCGCGGCCGTTGCGCTGATGGATTGGCTGGAGCGGCAGAATCATTTGCAGTCGGTCCAGGCGGTGGGACACCGGGTGGTCCACGGCATGAATCACAGCGCCCCCGAGCGCATCAACCAGGAATTGATGGCGGAACTGCACCGGCTCAGCCCCTACGATCCGGAGCACCTGCCTGGAGCGATCGAGCTGATCGAGGCTTTCGGCGAGCGCCATCCCCAACTGCCGCAGGTGGCCTGCTTCGACACCGCCTTTCACCGCACCATGCCGAGGGTCGCGAAGATGCTTCCTATCCCCCGGCGCTATGCCGACAAGGGGCTGGAACGCTATGGCTTTCACGGCTTGTCCTACGCTTACCTGATGGAAGAACTGGCGCGCCTGGGAGATCCGGCGGCCCCATCCGGCCGCGTCATCCTGGCGCACCTGGGCAACGGCGCCAGCATGGCGGCCGTTCGCGACGGCCAAAGCATCGATACCAGCATGAGCTTCACGCCCACCGCCGGATTGATGATGAGCACGCGATCCGGAGACCTGGATCCCGGCCTGGCGCCGTACCTGGCGCGCACCGAGCAGATCACCCCGCGGCGTTATTACGAGATGGTCAACCACGAATCCGGCTTGCTGGGAGTATCCGAGACCAGCTCCGACATGCGCGACCTGCTGGCGCGGGAGGCCCAGGATATCCGCGCCGCCGAAGCCGTGGCCCTGTTCTGCTATCAGGCCAAGAAGTGCCTCGGCTCGTTCGCCGCCGCGCTGGGCGGATTGGACACCCTGGTCTTCGCGGGAGGGATCGGCGAAAACGCGCCGCCGGTCCGCGCGCGGATCTGCGAGGGTCTGGGCTTCCTGGGCATCGAGTTGAGCGAGGAGCGCAACCGACAGACCGCCGCGGTGATTTCCACCGACGCCAGCCG
>JASHSS010000755.1 GCA_030038565.1 Bryobacteraceae bacterium | reverse complement strand
GGCCGCTACGGAACCAAAACGATGGTCTGCGGCGCGCCCAACTGCCGGCCGGGGGTGGTGACGGTCTACGTTCCGGTGGGCCGCAAGACCATTCAGGGCGTGGAGAGCGACGGCATGCTGGCCAGCGCCGCGGAGTTGGGAATCAACAAGGACCACAGCGGCATTCTGGAAGTCAATGCTGCGCCGGGCGCCGCGATTCCTGGCTGCCTGCCCGACAGCATCATCGAGATCGATAACAAGTCGATCACCCACCGGCCCGATCTGTGGGGCCATCAGGGAATGGCGCGGGAGGTGGCCGCGATCCTGGGCAAGCGGCTGCGCGACCCGGCCCGGGTGGAGTTGCTGCCAGCGGGTTCGCCGGCCATCGGGGTGGAGATCGAAGACCTGGCGCTCTGCCCGCGGTACAGCGCGCTGGTGTTTGAGAACGTCACCGTGAGGCCGTCGCCGGAGTGGTTGCAATACCGGCTTACCTCCATCGGGCTGAACCCTATCAACAACATCGTCGATATGACGAATTACGTGATGGCGGAACTGGCCCAGCCCATGCACGCGTTTGATGCCGATAAGCTGCGCGGCGGCACGATTTTTGTCCGCCCGGCGCGGCCCGGCGAACGCTTGCGGGCGTTGAACGGAGAGTGGTACACGCTGGAGCCGGCCAACCTGGCCATCGCCGATGCGGGCGGCGCCATCGCGCTGGCCGGGGTGATCGGCGGAATGGACAGCTCCATCGGAGCGACCACCACCCGCGTGGTGCTGGAGAGCGCCAACTTCCAGGCGTCTTCCATCCGCAAGACTTCCGCCGCGCTCAAGCTGCGCACAGACGCTTCCATGCGCTTCGAGAAAGCCCAGGACCCGGCCAACACGGTGCGCGGAATCGCCCGCGCCATCGAAATCCTGCGCGAAATCTCGCCCGGCATCCGCGTAGTGGGCGGCGTAAACGATGCCCGGCGCGAGATGGTCCCACCGCCGCCCATCCGCCTGCCGCTCGAATGGTTGGAGCGCAAGCTGGGCCGCGCCATCGCTCCGGCGGAAGTGCGGCGCATTCTGGAGAGCCTGGCGTTCGGGGTGGCCGAATCCGAACCGGGCGTGCTGCTGGTGGCGGTGCCTTCCTGGCGCGCTACTAAGGACATCTCCATCAAGGACGACCTGGTGGAGGAGGTCGGCCGCATGGTGGGCTACGATTCCATCACGCCGCGCGCTCCGCTGGTGGCCGCGTCCGTGCCGCCGGCCAACCCGGAGCGAAGATTTCAGCACGAAGCGCGCCAGGTGCTCGTGGACCAGGGCTTCACGGAGGTCTACAACTACTCATTCCTGAGCGAGGAGGCCGTGCGGGCATTCGGCATGGATCCGCGGTCGCACGTGCGGGTGGCCAACCCCATCGCCAGCGACCAGGCGCTGATGCGGCGGTCGCTCCTGCCGGGCGTCTGGAAAAACGTCACCGAGAACGCCAAGCACCGCGACGCCTTTCGCATTTTCGAAATCGGGCTGGAGATTCACCGGCGCGGGGAGGGCCTGCCCGCGGAAATCCCGCACCTGGTGGCGGCCGTCTACGATCGGACAGGCGGGCCCGATGGGCATGGCACGGCGGGGCTGTTCGAGCTGAAGCGGACGGCCGAATGCCTGATGGCGGGCGCCTCGGCGTGTCCCGCGGCGGCCGAAGCCTACGAGCATCCGGCGCGGTCGGCCACCATCGCCTGGCGCGGCGCCACCGTGGGCCGGCTCTTCGAGCTGCATCCATCGCTGGTGGAGACGGGGCGCGCGGCGGTTTTGGATCTGGATCTGCGGGTGATTCAGGGGCTGGCCGCGGTGGAGACGAAGTTCAAACCCATCCGCCGCTATCCTTCGAGCGCCTTCGATCTTTCGGTGATTGCGGGAGTGCGCGAGTACGCCGGCGAATTGGAGAGCAAGCTGCGCGGATTCGCCGGGCCGCTGGTGGAATCGATTCAATTTGTGCGGCAGTACGCGGGACCCCCGCTCGCCGAGGGGCAGAAAAGCGTGTCCTTCCGCCTGACGGCGGGATCGCCCGAGCGCACGCTGGCGTCCGAGGAAGTGGGCGCGATCCGCGCCCGCATCATCGAAGGCATGCGCGGGCTGGGTTACGAACTGCGGGTGTGACGGAGGTTGGTGGGACAGGCCGAAGGCCTGCCCCACAGATTGAGCCGATGAGCACACGGCGCGTGAGCCAGGACGGTGGGAGCGTCGATTCGGTGGTCCATGGGCAGGCGGAGGGGATCCCCCACCAGCCCACGAGCACACGGCGCGTGCAACCCGGCGGTTGGGTCAAGCGGCCCCGCAAATCCGGAAGCGGCGCGTGCCGCTGGTGCGGCAAGGACGTGCCCAAGGGGCGCTACACCTTTTGCGGCCCCGACTGCGTGGAGGAATGGAAGCTGCGCACCGATCCCGGGTACCTGCGGGAGAAGGTCTTCGAGCGCGACCGCGGGGTGTGCGCGCTGTGCGGGGTGGATACCGAGGCGCTGCGGAAGAACAAGCGCAAACTGGATTACGCCGCGCGCCGCCGGTTCGAAAAGGAATGGGGCGCGCGGCGCAATCTCTGGGACGCCGACCACGTGACGCCGGTGGTGGCGGGCGGAGGCGAATGCGGGCTTTCCAACATGCGTACGCTGTGCCTGAAGTGCCACCGCGCCGTGACCGCCCAACTGCGGCGCCGCCGAACCGCCCGGCCGCGGCCGCCGGAGCTTTAATTCGCCGAAGGTCGCTCTGCGGAATCGATGACGATCACATCCACCGGTCCCCTGGCGGATTCGAGCTTCAGCCCGAGTTGGTCCTGCAGGGCCGTAAAAATGGAGCCATAATCCGACGATGGCGGAGGCTTGACGGAATCGCCAGGCGCCTGGCCCGGAGGTGGCGCCGGAACTCCGGCCAGGGCGT
>JASHSS010000754.1 GCA_030038565.1 Bryobacteraceae bacterium | reverse complement strand
ACGCGAAGGACATCCAGAACGACGGCGCGGAAGGCGGGCCGCTCGCAAAGCTCGGCAGTGATGCTGAGCGCGCGGTCCAGCGGCACGCCGGCATTCAGCAGCGTGGAAAGCTCGTTGGTAAAGAACAGAACGTCGCGGCGCCCACCCCTGCCGAAAGCAGGCACCTTGATTTCGAGGGCCGTGGCTTTGGGCGCAGAGCCCACGTAGATGGGGGTCAGCCCCTGCTTGCGCAGTTCGCCGGCCACGCGCTTTTCGCTCTCAGCGGAGAGGGATCCCGTGCGGACTTTGCCATCCGACGCCACCGCCCGGAAAAAGAACGTGGAAGCCATAAGAAGTCAGAGGTCAGAGGTCAGGAGCCGACGCGGAGCCTCAACGCCGAGGGGTTCGTGCATGGGAACAGAAACTTCCCGGTCGGGGGCGGGCGGCATCCTCACACGGAGACACGGACGGGCGCCCTTTGGGCCCGGAGAAAGCACGGAGAAAACCAACCCGAGGGGCCAGGGAGGAAGCAGAGGTTTCTGGAAAGATGCGGAGAGCGGAGGCGCGGTGAACACCGTGGAATTCTTCTCCGTCTTGTCTCCGCGGTGAGGACACCGCCGCCCGACCCAGGAAAGTCTTGGTTCCATATCAGATCTCCTGCGTCACCCGCATGACCTCTTCCACCGAGGTCACCCCCTCGGCGATCTTCTTCCAGCCGTCCTCGCGCAGGTTGCGCATCCCGTTCTGGCGGGCCACGCGGGTGAGCACCGAAGCGTCCGCGTTGGACATCACCAGCTTGCGAATCTCGTCGTTCACTTCCATCAGCTCGAAGATGCCCATGCGCGAGATGTAGCCCAGGCCGTTGCACTCCGGGCAGCCGGCGCCGCGATACACCGGAATGATGTCGCCCGCCGGGGAAATGGCCGTCCCCGCGCCGGTACGGCAGTTCGTACAGATCACCCGCACCAGGCGCTGCGCCAGCACCGCCACCAGGGAAGAGGTAATCAGGTAATTCTCGATGCCCATATCGGCCAGGCGGGTGAGTGCGCTGGGCGCATCGTTGGTGTGCAGGGTCGAGAACACCAGGTGGCCGGTGAGCGCGGCGCGGATGGCGATATCGGCGGTTTCGCGGTCGCGGATTTCCCCCACCATGATGACATCCGGATCCTGGCGCACGATGTGGCGCAGACCGGAAGCGAAGGTCAGGCCGATCTGCGGGTTGACGTGAAGCTGGTTGATCCCGTCCATCTGGTATTCCACCGGGTCTTCGATGGTGATGATCTTCTTGTCCGGCAGGTTGATGCGCTTGAGCGCCGAATAGAGCGTGGTGGATTTGCCGCTTCCGGTGGGGCCGGTCACCAGGAAGATGCCGTGCGGCAGGCTGGTGAAGTGCTCCATGCGGGCCAGCATGTGGTCGTCGAAGCCCAGCCGGCGCAAGTCGTAAAAATCGCCCGCCGAGCGATCGAGCAGGCGCATCACCACGCTTTCCCCATAGAGCGTGGGCAGGGTCGAAACGCGCAGATCCACTTCGCGGCCCAGCACCTTGATCTTGATGCGGCCATCCTGGGGCAGGCGCCGCTCGGCAATATTCAGCTTGGCCATCAGCTTGAGGCGCGAGATGATGGCGGCCTTCAATTCACGCGGGGGCGGCTCCTGGTTGAACAGCACGCCATCGACGCGGAAGCGGACGCGGAACTCTTTCTCGAAAGGCTCGATGTGAATGTCGCTGGCGCGCTTTTCGATGGCGTCGCCGATCATGGCATTGACCAGCCGGATCACGGGCGCCTCGCTGGCCATGTCGCGCAGGTGCTCCAGGTCGGCGGTGGCCTGCTCGTCCTCGCCTCCCAGCACCTGGCGGTCGCCTTCGCCGTAGTGCCGGTCGATGGCGTCGAGGATCTCCTGCTCGCTGGCCAGGGCGGTCTGGACCTGGAATCCGGAGAAGGCGCGCAGAGCCCCGATGGTTTCGAAATCCAGCGGGTCGGCCATCGCCACCGTGAGGGTGGAATCGGCCAGGGCCAGGGGAAACGCGCGGCACTGGCGGAGGAAGCGGTGCGAGAGTCCGTCGATTTCGGGGGCCGCGGGCGGCGGCCCATCCACCGTCACCAGCGGCAGGCCCAGTTGATCGGCCAGCGCGGCCAGCACGTCGCGCTGGGCGATCAGCCCCATATCCACCAGGATCTTGCCGAGCTTATCCCCGCGCTCGCGCTGCAATTCCAGGGCCCGCTCGAGATCCTCGGCGTCGATCTTCCTGCGCTCGATCAGGATTTCGCCCAGCCGCAGGTAGCGCGGGCCGCCGGCGGTTTCGGCTGCGGGAGTGGAGTGCTCGGTGGGGGTCACTTACGGTTCATCCGTGGTCTGGACGACGCCGGCCAGGGCATCTTTGCGGGTTGCCGACATGAGAATCTGTCCGGGCAGCCCGGTGCGGTCCTCCCAGCTCATGTAGCGCAGCCGCACGGCCAATACAATCTGCTGGTTGTCGGGAATCTGGGACAGGTTTTGGGCCGCCTGCTTCATCATCTCGACCATGGTGGCGCGGAGGGCCGGCAGGCGGGCGACTTTCTTCTGGTGCACCTGGTCGTGCAGTTCCTTGGTGATGGTGGGGCGGAACGGGTTGACCGTGGGGGTGACGATGAGGCTGATTTCGGAGCTGAACACGGCCCCATAATTGTTCAGGTACAGGCCGCGCGTAAGGCCCAGCATGTCCACGGGATCGTTGGGGCTTCCGAGCGCATAAAGGCGCGTGTTGCACAACGTTTCAACGGCTGTGATGGACTGGCGGGGCGTCGCGGCCACCGTCTTGGCGTCGATCTTGGCGGAGGCCGGAACGATTTGGGCGCAGGCGACGGCGGCGAGGAGCAAAGCCAGACACAGAACGCGCCACTTCAGGCAGCCGAAGCGTCTCATTGCCGTTCTCCCTCGCCCGCGGGCGCGCCATAGTTCAGCGATGCCTGCGCCATCAGCCGCTTCTCGTTGACGCTGTACTCTTCCGCCAGTAAATTCCACCCCTTGCGGGCGGTTTCCAACTGAGCCACCAGCGCCTGAGTCTTTTCGGTCTGCTTCCGTTCGCTGGCAGCCACGGCCCGCGCCACGGCGGCGTCGATGCGCGCCTGGATTTCGGCGTCGGAAAGGCTCGCCGGCGCCACCGCCGGCGATTGGGTTGGCGGCGCCTGGGTCGTCTGAGCCGGCCGGGTCACCGCAAACACCACCAGCGCCGCCGACAGCATGGCTGCCGAAACGAACCCCAGCCGCGGCCCCGAATTCCACACCGCCGACCACGCCCTCCGCCAGGGCGACGGCTCGAAAACCGCGTCCGAAACGAAGGCCACCCGCTGGGGGATCTCTTCGTCGCGGAGCGAAAACAGCGCGGCCTGCGTCATACCGAGCCGGTCCAGCTCTTCGCGGCAGGGCCGGCAATTTCTCACGTGGGCTTCCACCTGGCGCCGTTCCGTATCCGGCAGCTCTTTGAGGAAGTAATCCCGTAAATCGAATGGCGAGCAACTCATCACACACCTCTTGCCTTCAGGGGAGCCAGTTGATCCTTGAGCAGGTCGAGCGCGGAATAGAGGCGGGACTTCACCGTGGAGACCGGACAGGCGAGAATCTCGGCCATCTCCTCGAATTTGAAACCCTGGTAGATTTTCAGCACCACGGCCTCGCGCTGATCGGCCGACAGCCGCTCCAGCGCGCTGGCCACCGCCAGGCTCAGCTCGATCGGAAACACCGAACTTCCCCCCACGGTAATGCCGTAGCCGGCGCCCTCCGGCTCCACGTCGTCCACATCGCTTTCGGGCCTGCGTTTGCGGAACATGGAGTAGGCCTCGTTATGCGCGATGCGGTACAGCCAGGCGGCGAAGCGCTCCGGGTTATCCAGCTTTCCAAGGTTCTGGTACGCCTTCAGAAACACGTCCTGGGTCAAATCCAGAGAATCTTCGCGATTGCCGGTGATGCGCAGGAGGTAATTGTAGACACGTTTCTCCCACCGGGACACCAGGAGGTTGTAAGCCTCCACATTGCCCCGGGCAGCCTGGCGGATGAGGTCGGCATCTTCGGCCGCCCGAAAGATCAAGCTCTGGCTCCTGGTGAAGAGACGCGGCCCGCCCGGAAAAAGACGAACCCGGAGGCGCGCGGAAAACTCTATTTTACAGCGCGTTTAGAGA
>JASHSS010000753.1 GCA_030038565.1 Bryobacteraceae bacterium | reverse complement strand
CCGGCGCATGGAAGACCGCCTGTCGGCCGAACTGCGCTATCACTTCGACCGCCTGGTGGACGATGGCGTGCGCGCCGGCATGACCGAAGAGGCCGCCCGCCGCGCGGCGCGCCTGGAATTCGGCGGCCTGGTACAGGTGGCCGAGGATTGCCGCGACGCCCGCGGCACCATGTGGGTGGAAAGCGCGCTGGCCGACCTGCGCTACGCCCTACGCACGCTGGCCCGCAGCCCCGGTTTCGCCTTCGCCGCCATCGCCACGCTGGCGCTGGGCATCGGAGCCAACACCGCCATCTTCAGCGTGGTCTACGCGGTGCTGCTGAAGCCGTTGCCCTACTCGCGGCCGGCGGAACTGGTGACCATCTCCTCCTATATTCCGCAGATGCGGGAACGCTTCGCCAGCCTGCCCATGCGGGCCACCGACCTTATCGAGTTTCGCCGCAGCAACAGGAAGTTGGCCCAGATTGCGGCCATCGGCCCGGCTGGTTTCAACATGACCGGCGGTGGCGAACCTGAACGGCTCTTCGGCGCGCGGGTTTCCGCGAACCTCTTTTCACTGCTCGGCGTGACGCCCGAACACGGCCGGGCGTTCCAGACCGGAGAGGACCACCCCGGCCGCGACCACGTGGTAATCCTGAGCCACAATTTGTGGATCCAGCGTTTCGGCGGCGACCCCGCCGTAGTGGGCCGCAGCCTGTTGTTAGATGGTGACAAGTACCAGGTGGTGGGGATTATGCCCGCGGGCTTCCTGTTTCCCACCGGCAAGCAACTCCAGCCGGTGATGCCGCTGCCGATGCGCGACGATCTGTGGGTCCCGGCCGTTTTTTCCGACGGAGAGATTCAGGACGGCAATTTCGCGTACGGCGCGATGGCCCGCCTGGCCCCCGGCGCCACTCTGCCCCAAGCGCAGCAGGAGTTGGACGCCATCTGCGCGGCCATCTCCAAGGGCCTTCCGGCGGACGCGCATATCTCGCTCGGCGCCCGCCTGATACCGTTGAAAACCATCTACTCGGGAGATGTGCGCCAGGGCCTCATGGCGTTGCTGGCAGCCGTCGGATTGCTGCTCGCGATCGCTTGCGTCAACCTGGCAAACCTGTTGCTGGCCCGGCTGGGCAGCCGTGGGCGCGAATTCGCCACGCGCGCGGCGCTGGGTGCTCCCCGCGGGCGCCTGGTGCGCCAGTTGCTCACCGAGTGCGTAACCGTTTCGCTGCTCGGAGGGCTGGCAGGGCTGGCCCTGGCGCTGTTGGGGACACGGCTCCTGGCCGCACTGGCCCCCGCCGATCTCACCGGCGTGCGCGGAGCCGGCCTGAATAGTCCGGTGCTGTGGTTCACCGCGCTGGCCTCGCTGGCCACCGGCTTGGCCTTTGGATGGATTCCCGCCTGGCAGACAGCACGCCGCGATCTGCACGAGAATCTGAAGGAGGGTTCGCACGGCGCCGCCGGCCGGCGCTCCGGACGCTTGCGCCGCGTGCTGGTGGCCGTCGAAGTAGCTCTCTCGACGGGTCTCCTGGCGGTTGCGGGCCTGCTACTCCACAGTTTCGTCCGGGTGATGAATGTGGACAAGGGCTTCAACGCGGAGCACGTTCTGGCCACCGACCTGGCGCTGCCGGAACCGCAGTACAGCGGGCCGCGCACGGTGGCGTTCGTGCGCCAGTTGGTGGAGTCGGTCCGCGCGATGCCTGCGGTGGCAGCGGCCGGCGCAGTCAACGCCCTGCCTCTGACGGGCGATTACAACACCCGCACGATCTATCGGGAATCGGATCCCCACCTGATGCGGCCCGACCGCCCGGTGGCTTCCTATCGCGTCGTCACGCCGGGGTATTTCGCCGCCATGCAGATCCCGCTGCTGGCGGGCCGGTTCTTCCTGGAAAACGAACCGGCCCCGGCGGCCCTGGTGAGCGCCACGTTGGCGCGCAAGTTGTGGCCGGGATTGGCGCCCGAGGCGGTGCTGGGACTGCGCGTGCGTCCGGGCGGCGAGGATGTGAAGGCCATCCCCGTCATCGGGGTGGTCAAGGATGTGCGCGGCGATGGCCTGGAGAGAGACCCATTTCCGACCCTCTACCGTCCGCACGCGCAGGAACCTTTCGTCACCATGACCCTGGTGGTGCGGACGGCGCAGGATCCCGAGGCGCTGGCTCCGGCCATCCGCGCCGCGGCCTGGAAGCTCGACTCGAACTTGCCGGTGCCCGCCATGCGGACCATGCGCCAGATGGTCTCCTTCTACGTGGCCCGGCGGCGTTTTCAGATGACCCTGGTGGTGCTGTTCGCGGCCCTGGCCCTGGCGCTCGCGGTGGTGGGGATCTACGGCGTGACCAGTTATGCGGTGACGCGCCAGACCCGGGAGATCGGCCTGCGCATGGCGCTGGGAGCCGGACAGGGCAAGGTAGTCCGCGGCGTGCTGGGCCAGGGAATGCGCCCGGTGATTCTGGGCCTGGCCGCGGGGCTCGTGGCGGAGCGCGCCGGAGCGGCCCTCGTGCGCGGCCTCCTCTTCGGCGTGAGCGCGGTGGACCCGTGGGCGCTCGGCGGGGTGGTCGCGTTAATCCTGGCGGCTGCGTTCGCCGCCTGTTACATTCCGGCTCGCCGCGCCGCCCACCTCGATCCGGTATCGGCCTTGCGGGCAGAGTAAGACCGGCGGGATCTGTGGCGGCGCCGGAATGGTAGACTGCTGACTGACCAGCTCGCAGGGCTGGCGTGCAATAAAAAGGGCCCGCCGGAGCGGGCCCGTTGCCACTAAGGCTTGATTGCCACCGCGGCTTAGAACGTCAGTCGCAGCGAGAACTGGATGTGACGCTCGGTTCCCGCCACGCTGCTGGTGATGACTCCGAAATTGCCGTTGCCGCCGTAAGCCTTGGCATCGCCCAGGCTGGCGTCGGGGTTGCTGAGCACCGCAAAATTGCCGATGTTGGTGGCCTCCGCACGGAACTGCAGGTGGACCCGCTCGGTGAAGGTGAACTGCTTAAACAGCGAGAAGTTCAGGGTCTCGGTGGGAGGGCCGGTGAGCGTCTGCAAGCCCACGTTGCCGTTGTCCGCGATACCTTCCGCCTGATTCGAGAAAGCCTCGACGTAATTCGCGGTATTGAACCACTCGTTGGGAGTGCGGCCTCCGGATGGCGCTTCGTTGCCGTTGCCGCTAAAGCCGGTTACGTAGGATGGCATGCACTTGCTCCACACGCCGTGGCAGCCGGTGCCCGACATGGTGTAGGCGTCGCCGGTCCGCAATGTGCCAATGCCATTGATCTGCCAACCGCCGACGACCGCATCCGCCACGCGGTTCATGTTGCCGCCAAACTGCCGGCCCCTGCCAAACGGCAATTCGTAGTTGAAGCTGGTCGTAAAGCTATGCCGTATATCCCACGAAGCGCTGGTATAGGACGACGAGTAGTTGGTCTGGTCCAGGATCGAAGTATCGCCACTCAACGGCGTATTGCCGTCCGCGAGCGCGTGGCTCCAGACATAGGATGCCAAGAATTGCAACCCGTGGGAGAAGCGCTTTTCGAGTTTGACCGAGCCCGCGGCATAGTTGCCGAAACCGAAGGTGGAGGCCATCGAAAGGCCATTGCCGACGGATTGGCAGGTCGGGCAGGCTGGCTGAATCTCCTGAAGAGTCGCCGAGCTGATGGCCGTATTGAACGTGCCGAGATTCGGATACGTGTCGGAATTCCAGAGAATCAACTGGTGCGCCGAATGGTTACCCTCATAGCCGACTTCGAGGGCCATGTTACCAGGCAGCTCGCGCTGCAGGACCACGTTCCACTTATGCACCAGCGGGTTGTCGAAGTCCGGTTGGACGCCGCGCATCGAAACGCCCGCGTTCAGGGTGAACGGACTCAGTGGATATCCACCCGAGAAGCCGCCCGGCATGTAATCGCAGGTGTAGCACTGCGACTGGCTGATGCCTACGTAGGGGCTGTTGCCCTGGAAGCGCGACAGGTTCACGGTTTCATTGAACGGTACGCCTTCCCCGCGGTTGGGGCTGCCGCCCTGATTTTCTTCGCCGCCGTAGAAGATGCCGTATCCGATGCGCAGCACCATCTTGCTGGCAAAGTTATAGGCAATGCCGAGGCGCGGCCCGAAATCGAACTTATCCCACGGGATCATGTAATTCGAAACGTTGCACCGGTTTACGGTGACGGTGGGGAATAGACTTCCGAAGTTGGGAGGCAGCGCCTCGTTGCAGTTACCTCCCTGCGGGATATAGAGGGTGTTGTTCTGCAGATTGAAGTTCGCCTGCCGGCCCCATTGCTCGCCGATGGGCGACCACAACTCATAACGGACGCCCAGGTTCAGGGTTAGCTTCGAGTTCACTTTCCAGTCGTCCTGAGCATAACCGGCGAAGGCCTCCTTCTGGGAGGACACAAAGTTGGTGGTGGAAATGGCGCCGCTGTCGACCACGCCCAGCAAAGCCGAAGCCATGGAATCGCCGGTCAGACTGCTGACACTCTGTCCGTTCGAGGCGGCATTTCCGGAGGGGAAAGCGGTCTCGTTGTTGCTGAAACCGAGATTGCCGTGAGGATCGGGAACCTGGAAGAAGGGGAATTTCACGGAGCGGTACTCAAAGCCGAACTTATAAGCGTGCGATCCCTTGCTCAGCGCGACGTTCTGGACAAAGTCCCAAACGTTGTTGTACTCCTTGGTGGGAACCCAGTCGGTGGCGCCCACCGTGGGATATCCGTTGCCGAAGCCAATTTCGGGAAGTCCGCCGTTGTTGGCAGTGGCGCCCGTGGGGTCATAGCCGCCGATCCCGTACTTGGTAAAGTCATCTACGCCCGGATTGGCGCCGATGCGCGAGGTCACCAGGCGGGTGAAGCCAATCCGGCTTTCGGTCACCACGCGGGGACTCCAGACGCGCGTATAACTCATCTGGCCGTTGCGGGCGAGGTCGATTTCACCGGCGCCATTGAAGCCGGTATCGTCCAGTGCGCCCGGCAGCGGGGCGCCGTCGGACTTTGAAGTATTCGACCAGCTCAACGATCCGAACAGACTATCCTTTTCGCTCAGGTGATAGTCGACGCGGGCATCGCCCTGATCGACGTTCTCAGCGCCCGTGGTGTCGTAAAAATAATCGTTGGTCGGAGCGTTGCCGGTAATCACCGCCTGGTTGGGATTGGGATAGAGCTGAATAATCTGTGCCCAGGCGGGATCGAATCGGTTCTGGGGAATGATATTGCCAGGGAAGGGCGTCCGTGATACGGGAATCTGGAAACCGGCGGAATTGGTCTGGTAAGTGGTCGATGCCGGGTCGTAGATCATGCCCTTGCCGATGGAAATCGGATTGCCGTTGACGTCGGTGCCGGTATAGGACGGACCGAGGAGGCTGGCAAAATTGCCGGTCTTCATCGCCGCGGTGGGAATGGTGGTGTACCCGGAGTAGCCCAGGTTGGTGACCGAACCGCCCGAATCGGCGATGCGGGTTCCCTGGTAGTCGCCGAAGATAAACAGCTTGTTCTTCTTGATCGGCCCGCCGGCTGTGGCGCCGAACTGGTTATACACGAACGGTCCGATCTTCTGGCCGGCGCGATCGTTGGTCCAGGTATTGGCGTCGAAATCCTTGTTCCCCAGGTACTCGAACAGGCTACCGTGGAACGAATTGGTGCCGCTCTTGAGGACCACGTTGATCACTCCGCCTGCCGCGCGGCCGTATTCGGCATTGTACCCGTTGGTCTGAACATTGACTTCACTGACCGCGTCCACCGAGGGGCCGATGGCATAAGAAGTCTGATTCAGGAAGTCGATAGTATTGATATTGTTGTCGACTCCGTTGAGCAGGAAGTTATTCTGGCCGTTGGAGCGAACGCCATTAGCGGAAAAGCCGCCATTGGCGGAATCACGGGCGCCGGGCTCGGCGGGCACTACACCCGGCGAGAGCAGCGCGAGATAAGTCAAGTTGCGCGATCCGCCCAGGGGAGCGTCGAGCACCGTCTTGGTTTCCAGCGCCGCGCCCACCTGCGTGCTTTCGGTCTGGAGCAAAGGCGCCGCCGCTTCCACTTCGACAGTCTGGCCGACATCGCCTATCGTGAGCGTGATATTGACAGCGGTACGTTCACCGGCCGTCAGGATCACGTTAGCTTGTTCGGCTTTCTTGAACCCTGGCGCCGTGACGCTGACAAGGTAAGTAGATGCCTTCAACGCCGGGCGGACAAATTCCCCCACGGTGTTGGTAACGGTGGTGTAAACTTCGCCAGTGGCGGTTTCGGTAATGGTCACCTTGGCGTTCGGGACGACGCCGCCCGAAGAATCGGTAACCGTGCCGGCAAGAGTTGAGAGATCGCGTTGCGCAAACAGCGCGCCCGCGCAAACCACAGCTAACAGGGCAATCCGGAGCCCCGCGAGGTAGCGAAACATTAACCTTCCCCCTCCTCATCCTGCACCTGGGCAGGAGAATTCCTGCCCCTCGGCAGGACATACTGGGACGGAATGTTAGCATTATCGCAACCCGGATGCAATAGTTTTGACGAAAAAAGTAAACGCTTTCGTTTTCTGTAACAATTGCAAACAGCGGTGCCCTGGGTTTTGGATTATGGGAGGGGTAACTCCCTGAGCGGACGGGGGCCGGCCAAGGCCCCCGGAAGCGGCGGCGGGACGGGCCCGCCGGTTAGAACCACAGCCGCATGGAGAGCTGCAAGTGGCGCTCCGTGCTGGCCTGGGAACTGGTGATTACTCCAAAAAGGCCGTTTCCCCCGTAAGCCTTGGAATCGCTCAAGCTCAAGTCGGGCTGGCTGAGCACCGGGGTGTTAAACATGTTCAGGGCCTCCGCGCGGATCTGAAAGTGGAACCGCTCGGTCATCTGGAATTCCTTGAAGAGCGAGAAATCCAGAGTTTCGGTGGGTGGGCCGGTCATCGATTGCAAGCCGACATCGCCGCCCGTGGCAATCCCGGCGGCCTGGTTATTGAAGGCTTCCACATAATCGGCGGTGTTAAACCACTCG
>JASHSS010000752.1 GCA_030038565.1 Bryobacteraceae bacterium | reverse complement strand
CCACGCGGTTCCGGCTGCGTGTCGAACCGGGCGCCGGTCGCGTCGATCGTCTCCGAGTACAGCGCCCGCAGCGCCGAAGCCGGGTCGGGCGGTTCGTCGTGGAGAGCCTCCTCGGTGGCCTGGTGAACCTCCACGTCGATTTCGTGGGTGATGTCCTGCAACATGCGCCGGTCGATGATGCCTTCCTCGATCAGCAGCTTGGGGAACAGCAGCACCGGGTCGCGCTGGCTTTCCGACTGGCGCTCCGCGGCGGTCCTGTAAAGCCGCTCATCGTCGGAAAGCGAGTGCGAATACGGCCGGATCACGTGCGCGTGCACAAGGGCCGGCCCGCGCCCCTCGCGGCAATATCCGGCGGCTTCGCGGAGCGTCCGGTAGGAGGCCACGAAATCGGTCCCATCCACTTCCAGCCGCAGTAAGCCGGGAAAGCCCTCGACCAGCCGCGAAATGTTGCCGCCGGCGGTCTGGCATTCGATGGGCACGGAGATGGCGTAACCGTTGTCCTGAATCAGGAACAGCACCGCCAGGCGTTCCAGGCACGCGGCGTTGAGCGCTTCCCAGAACTCGCCCTCGCTGGTCGCGCCGTCGCCGCCCGAAACCAGCGTGATTTCCCCCTCCGCCGCCAGGTACCGGGAAGCCCCCGCGCATCCGACTGCCTGGTTGAACTGCGTGCCGGTGGGCGACGACGAGCTCACAATCCGCAACTCCCGGCGACCCCAGTGCGAGGGCATCTGCCGCCCGCCGCTGGCCGGGTCGGCCGCCGCGCCCACGGCCTGTTGCAACATTTCGTGCGGCGTCACCCCCAGCGTCAGGCACAGCGCCCGGTCGCGATAGTACGGATACACCCAGTCCCGGCCGGCTTGGAGCACCATCCCCGCGGCCACCTGAACGGCTTCGTGCCCGGCCCCGCTGATCTGGAAAAAGATGCGGTTCTGGCGCTTCAGGGCGATCTCGCGGTCGTCCAGCCGCCGCGACAGGTGCATCAGGCGAAAGGCGCGGATGAGCTGCCCGGCATCCAGCCCCTCAAAGCGAACCGGCGCGGATTCTCGGGTCGTGGAGATGGAAGCCACTCCGAATCGTTCCCTCCGCACCCAGTTTACCAGCGCCCGCCGCGGCGCTGGCCTTCAGCGGCGGCAGACGTTGCCATCGCGTATACTGGCACTGATGATTTTGTTAGCCCTCATGGCCGCCGCGCTGGCATTCGGCGCGGATGGCGAGTTGACCCCGCCCATGCAGGCAGTGGTTAACCATATCTCCGCGGATTCGCTGCGCGGCAACCTTTCGTTCCTTTCTTCCGATCTGTTGGAGGGCCGCGGCACGCCCTCCCGCGGACTCGACCTCGCGGCCGAGTTCATCGCCTCGCAATTCCGCCGCGCGGGACTGGATCCCGCCGGCGACGACGGCTATTTTCAGACCGCCACCCTCACCCTGCGCGAACCGAATCCCAACGGCTTCGAGATGACCGTCACCGCCGGCGGAAAGACACTCACTATCCCCGCCGCGGAAACCTCGATTCTCACGGATAAGCCTCTATCCCTGGAAAACGTTCCCATCCTGGCCGCCGACCACGAACTTCCGGCTGCAGACGCTGCCGGAAAAGTGATCGTCTGGACGGGCCGCGGGCGCCGGCCGAACCTTCCCGCCGGCGCCGCCGTGGTGTTGTTTTCCAGCCCCAAGCGCGAGGTGGCGTTCGACCCGGAAGCCTCCGTGCGCCGCCCTTCCCTGAACACGATTTCCTCACCCGAGCTGATGGCCCTGCTGAAACAGGCAAAGGACGCCCGTGTGACCCTGCACGTCCAGCCGGCTCTCGACCGGGCGGCCAAGGTGCGCAACGTGGCGGGCGTTCTGCGCGGATCCGACCCGGCCCTGCGCGATACCTACGTGATGCTCACCGCGCATTACGATCACCTGGGAATGCGGGCCACCGGCGACGATCGCATCTACAACGGCGCCAACGACGACGGCAGCGGAACCGTCTCCGTCATCGAGATCGCCGCCGCGCTGGCGTCCATGAATCCTCATCCCAAGCGCAGCATCCTGTTCGTCACGTTTTTTGGCGAGGAACTCGGCCTCGTCGGGTCGCGCTATTACGGCCGCCATCCCCTGGAGCCGCTGGCCAAAACCATCGCCGACCTGAACCTGGAGCAAATCGGGCGGACCGACGATTCGGACGGGCCGCAAGTGGGAACCGCGACCGTGACGGGGTTCGATTTTTCCAGCTTGACCGGCGTGCTGGTGGAGGCCGGAAGGTTGACCGGCGTGAAGGTTTACAAGAGCGAGAAGAACAGCGATCCCTATTTTGCCCGCAGCGATAACCAAGCCTTGGCGGATCTCGGGGTGCCCGCCCACACCCTAGGCGTAGCCTTCGATTTTCCGGACTATCACGGCGTCGGCGATGAGTGGCCCAAGATCGATTATCCGAATATGCAGAAGGTGGACCGCATGGTCGCCGTGGGTTTAATGCGGCTGGCCTCGGACGAGCCTCCCCCGCGCTGGAACGCTGCGAATCCAGCCGCGCGCAAATACCTGGAGGCAGCCCAAAAGCTGCACTGACCGGCCTTTCCGCGTTTTCTCCGCGCCTCCGCTGCGCCCTCCGCGCCTCCGTTTGAAAGCCCTGCCCCGCGAACTACGATTCGTACACCGGCGGGTCTACCGACCAGTTCGGCCCCCGCCGGGCCTTGATCGCCGCGAAATCAAATCGCGACACGTCCTCCCGATTATTGGGCAGGAGCAGTTCCCACAACGGAAAGAAATCCTCGCCCACATCGAGGCCCTCTCTCCCGCCGTGCGGACCGTAAAGAATTTCGTGGAATGCTTCGACGCCGCGGCGCCGGAGTTCTTCCGCGAGTTCGGCAAGGTTATCGACTTGGATCATTGCCCGCCTCCTTCCGCCGCGTTCGGCCGCGGCTAGCGGATTCCCGCCAGTTCCTGCAAAATGTGCCAGTTTTCGAGCCGCTCCGCCTGCGTCGCCAGGAGCGTCGCCGAGGGGTTCCCGTCTTTGTCGAATTGTTTCGCGAACCGTCCTTCGGTGCGCGCGAAGTATACGAAATCGATCTTTTCGCCGGTCTTCGGATGCACGTACCAGTCTTCCTTCACGTTGGGATTGCCCACCAGGCTCAGGCGCTCCTTGAATCGCGAACCCTTGCGCGGATCGTAAATGAAGACCGGGAAGGAACGCGAATCGGCGGCCAGCTTGGCCTGGTGCTCGGCCATATTGTCGCCCACCCCGTGTTCCGGCTGGCAGGTGGTGAACACATTTACGATGGCCGGCCCGGGGAACTGGTTGGCTTCCATGACGGCCTTATAAAAATGGTTCATGTGGGCGCAGGTGGTCTGGGCCACGTAGACGTCCTTGTGCATCATGCATATGTTGCCCAGCTCCTTGCGGTTCTCCTTCTTCCCCTGGATGGCGGTGCCGTGATAGCTCATCTTGGCGTCCTGCCCCTTGAACGAGCTGGTGGATGCCTGCCCGCCGGTGTTCGAGTACACCTGCGTATCCAGCACCAGGACCTTGATGTCGGCCCCCGACGCCAGCATCCGGGAGAGCGACTGGAAGCCGATATCCAGCATGGCGCCATCCCCGCCGATAATCCACAGCCGCTTGTTGGCCCAGCCCAGTTGATCCCAGCGCGCCCGCACTCCCATGGCGTCCGCCGGGGCGTTCTCGAACAGCGAGTTGGTCCACGAAACCCGGTAGGGATTATACGGATACGTGGAAGTGTACACGGTATTGCAACCGGTGGCCGCCACGATCCCCACATTTTCCTGGCCGTACAGAAAGCCGGTGGCCGCCAGCATCATGCGCAGCGCGGTAGCTTCTCCGCATCCCATGCACGATCCGGCTCCGCCCACGTACAGCAGCGAGCGCTCCGCCAGCATCATATCCGAGAGGGCCTTCTCATTGATGAATTTGGCGGGCGTTTCGGGCATCGACTTATACATCTCGAAGGCCATCCGGTACCACTTCATGTTGTCGTCGTTCTTGCGGATCATCTTGAGGGCGTCGTGGTCGCCGCAGGCATCCACGCATTCGCAGCACCCTTTGCACTTGGTCGGGTCGATGAAGATGCCGAACTTGCCGCCGCCGAGGCCTTTTTTCTCGAGAACGTTGAAGTATTTGTTGGTGACCGACCACTGGGCGGTCATTTTCTGGCGGACGCCATCGTCGGTGAACCCCGCAAGGTGACGCTCCAAGGTGGACGGCTCCGCCACCTTGCCGAGAATCGCCGTGTCGGGACACTGCGTGACGCAGTCCATGCAGCCGACGCAGTTGGCGCTGTTGAATTCGGGAATATCGGGAGCGATGTAGCTGAAGTCGCGGAGCGCGCCGGTGCCCGCCGGCACGACGCTCCGCGCGGTCTGATCGTCGGCGGGCAGGCCTCTTTCCGCCAGGCCACTGTTGTACGCGCCCACCACGCGCTCGTTGAAGTCCGAGACGTCCACCACGTTGGCTCGGAAATCTTCCAGCCGTGCTTCGAATGGAATGGTTGCCATCTTAGTCACCTCCTCCCGCTTGCATTACCCGCAGCGCCGCGTTGGCCTTGTCGGTCTCCTCAGTGGAAAGCATGGCTTCGCGCGGTATCTCAATCACATCGTGGTAGCCGCGCCGCACGGCCTCCAGGTTGTCCTGCACCACGCGCTCGCCGCGCTTGCCGAAATACTTGCGCAGCGATTTCTCGGCGCCGCGGAAGACATCCTCCTCGCTCAGCGCCAGGTCGTTCTGGAACGGGGTGATGCGCAGGAAGATTCCCAGCAGCACGATCCCCTGCATGCGCTGCTGCAAGTCGGCGCGCGACGATACCCTTTGCGCAATCCCCACGGTATCGAGCGCGAAGACGCGCACGTGTTTGTCGAACATGGTCTTGCGCGCCCAAGCCGGAATGGAGCTCCAGATTGCCGCCGGGTCGGTCTTCTGGCTCTGCACGAAGACCATGCCGCACTCGGAGATCCCCATGAGCGGATTCTCCAGGTTGAAGGCGTTGACGTCGTTGAGGACCACGAATTCCACGTGCTCCAGTTCGGAATGCACGCGGATGTGCTGCTGCGCCACGGTCAGATAATAGGTGGTGGGCAGCCCCTTCTTCTCCGAGCCGTACTTGGGATAGGCCTGCACGTCCATGCCGAAAACCTCGCCGGCAATCGTGGCAATCACCTTGTTGGTGGTCACCGAACCGTAACCGCCCACCGAATGCCCGCGCATGGAGAAGGAACCGGGCGAGCGCACGTCCGGATCGGTGGTTACCGAGAGGGCTGTCTCGTGCTTGATCCCCACCGTGAAGTAGTGGCGCGGCTGCGCGCTGCGCATGTTCTCCACGATGGCGATGAAGTCTCCCGCGCGCACGTCCCGGCTGCCCAGGCCGGCCGAACCGCCCGTGAACCTGGGCATGCGGTGCACCGTGGGATACCCCGGCGCGCCGGCCATGGCGTCTGCAAAGGCCGCCTTGATTTCGCAAAGCTGCGGATTCGACTGCATCATAGGAATGTCCAGCCGCTCGATCACGGCGATGGCTTTGACGTGCCGCAGCGCCCGCACCACATCCTGGGAGGGGAACGGACGGAAGCAGGTGAGGTGCAAGAGACCGGCCTTCAGGCCCAGTTTCTCGCGCATATAATCCACCGCCGCCTCACCGGTTTCCATCATGCACCCCGACCCGACGATGGCGTAATCGGCGTCTTCCAGGCGATAGGGCATGGCCACTTCGTAATGCCGCCCGGTCAGTTGCCCGTATTCCGCCATCACGTTCTTGAGCATCGGCAGGATGCGGTCGTAGTAGCGCCGCTGGGCGATCTTCCCCTTCATGTAGCTGTCCTGGTTCTGAACCACCCCCGACATGAGCGGAATCTGCGGGTCCATCAGGTTGCGTATGTGTTCGGAGGGGTGGCCGACAAACTGCTTCATCAGGTCCGGCTCGGGCAGGCGGACGTTCTCGATGGTATGGGTGGTGAGGAAGCCATCCTGGACGTTCAGGAAGGGCGTTTCAGTGTCTTCGGCGATGCGCCGCGAGATGAGCGCCAGGTCACCGGCTTCCTGGGCGTTGCGCGCGTAGAGCACACCCCACCCGCAATCGGCTACCCCGACTACGTCGTCGTGGCCGGCGTGTACGTTCAGAGAATGCGACGTGAGGGCCCGCGCCCCGATGTGGAAGACCACCGGAAGGCGTTTGCCCGAAATGGTATAAAGCACCTCCTTCATCAGGATCAGACCCTGCCCGGAAGTGAAGTTGGTCACGCGCCCGCCCGCCACCGCAAACCCTTCGCACGTGGAGGCGGCGCTATGTTCGGATTCGGGTTCGATGAAGGCGAGTTCCTCGCCCCACAAGTTACGAGTGCCGTTCGCCACCTCCACCTGGTAACCGCCACCCATGGTGGTGGAGGAAGTGATCGGATAAGCGCAGGCGCCTTGCGTGATGTGGGCTTCCACCCACACCACCATGCCCGCCCCATCGGAAGTTGTAGGAATGCCTGGAAATTGCGGCTTTAGTTCAATCTCCTCGTCACGCGCACACCGTTCCGGCGGCGCCCCAGTGAGCACAGTACCCATTTTGCCCCTCCTTAAAAATTAAAAACAATGAGGCCGGCCTGAGGCTGAAAAACACCAATTTAAGAGCCCAGCATCCGTGAAGGGGCCTGATTATCGGCTGTAGCCTACCAGATTTTGCACCCAAGCGGAAGGGGGGATGGCGCCATTGACAGAGGGACGGCGCCGGGAGATGGCGCCGGCGGGGCTTGCGACCGCATCAGGCCCGGTATTGTTCGTCGCTGACTTGTTCCATCCACTCGACAACTTTGCCGTCGAGCTTTTCCTGGATCGCAATGTGCGTCATGGCCGTAGTCGGGGTGGCTCCGTGCCAGTGCTTCTCGGCGGGTTGGAACCAGACCACGTCACCCGGGCGGACCTCCTCGATGAGGCCTCCTTCCCGCTGCACCCAGCCGCAGCCGGCCGTGACGATGAGGGTCTGGCCGAGTGGATGCGTGTGCCATGCCGTCCGCGCACCCGGCTCGAAAGTCACGCTGGCGCCCTGGACCAGCGCCGGGTCGGGCGCCTGAAAAAGCGGATCGATCCGCACCGTTCCGGTGAACCATTCGGACGGTCCCTTGACGGAAGGCTGCGAGCCGATTCTCTGGATATGCATATCGGAAGTCCTTTCTAGATTTGAGCCGCGCCTGGACAGCGCGCCGACCGCCACTGGCCCGGAGAGGTTCCCTCCCATTGGTGAAATGCGCGGATGAAGGAGTTGGGGTCTTCATACCCCAGCAGATACGCGGTTTCATTGAGTTCGAGCGAGGGCTGCAGGAGGTAGTGCCGGGCCATTTCCCGCCGGGATTCCTCCACCAGATTCTGAAACGTAATGCGTTCCGTGAGCAGGCGGCGTTGCAGCGTGCGGGCGCTGACGCGCAATTCGCGGGCGATATCCTCCAGGCGTGGCCTCTGCCCGGCCAGAAGCTTTTTCAGGACTCCCTTGACCTGTTCCTTCAGGGACCTGTCCGCGAGCTGCCGGATCAACTCGGCTTCCAGTTGCGGAGCCACCAATTCCAGAAGGTCGGGATTGTGCGTGAGGAAGGGCTGCGCGACATCGCCCTGGCGAAAGACCAACTGGTTGTGCCGCGCGCCGAATCTCACCGGGCACCCGAAATGAGTTTCATAGAGGCTCCGGTTGGTTTCTGGGCGCTTGAGTTCCACGCGCAAGGGATTCAGGCCGCGCCCGATTCCCCGCCGGCCGACGGTAAGGATCCACGCAAAGCAGGTATCGACCAAAGCGGGCGGCTCCCCCTGTTCGGCCAGCAGCCAGGCGAATTCGACGGCGCATTCCCTCGCGCGGTCGACGACCCGGATTTCTTCCGGACAGGTCAGGAGTTTGTATCGCGCGATGCGGTTGAGGGCATCGCGGAACGACCGGCTGTAGAGCGCGGCGATGCCGATGGCATTGTAACGCTCGATGCGTTCCTCGCTGCCGAGTTTCAGGCCGATGGCCGGGTCGTCGCTGAGCTCATGAATGGCGCCGTAGAGGGCGAACATTTCTTCGGTGGTCAGCAGGATCTTGCTCTGGTCGAACAGCCCGGACGGGAGTCCCGCCCGGCGCAACACCGCAACTGGAGGAACTCCCAGTTCCTCCAGCCGTTTCGCCATTGAGCCGGAAATCCGGAAGCGATTGGTCATGAGATCAGGCCGGCAGAAATCCGGAGGTCAGCGAAGCGATGCCATATCGATGACGAAGCGGTACTTCACGTCGCCTTTCAGCAGGCGTTCGTAGGCTTCGTTGATCTGTTGAATGGCAATGCGCTCGATGTCGGCGGTGATCCCTCTCTGGCCGCAGAAATCCAACATCTCCTGGGTCTCGCGAATTCCGCCGATGGCCGATCCCGCCAGTTGCCGGCGTCCCATGATCAGGTTGAACGACGACACCGGCGACGGCTTTTCGGGCGCGCCCACCAGCGTCATGGCGCCGTCGCGTTTCAGGAGTTGCAGATAGGCGTTCAGATCGTGCTCCGCCGAAACCGCATCCAGAATGAAATCGAAACCGCCGGCATGTTTTCGCATCGCGGCGTGGTCCGTCGAGACGATGACTTCGTCGGCGCCGAGGCGGATTGCATCGGCGGTCTTTTTGGGCGAGGTGGTGAACAGGGCGACGTGCGCGCCGAAAGCCTTTGCGAATTTCAAGCCCATGTGGCCCAATCCGCCGAGCCCGACGATTCCCACCTTCTGCCCGCTCGCGACCCTCCAGTGCCGCAGCGGCGAGTAGGTGGTGATGCCGGCGCACAGCAGCGGCGCGGCGCCAGCCGGATCGAGCCCCTTCGGCACGCGCAAAACGTACGCTTCATCCACCACGATGCTGTCCGAATAGCCGCCGTAGGTGACGCCGCCGAGAACCTTGTCGGGAGCGTTGTACGTGAGGACCATACCGTTCTCGCAATACTGCTCCTCGCCGGCGAGACAACTGGCGCAATGGCGGCAGGAATCCAC
>JASHSS010000751.1 GCA_030038565.1 Bryobacteraceae bacterium | reverse complement strand
CGGGTGCTCCAGGAGGGCGAGTTCCACCGGGTGGGCGGCGAGCAGATCATCCACGTGAACGTGCGGGTGATTTCGGCCACCAACCGCGACCTGGCGGCGCTGGTGACGGCCGAAAAGTTTCGCGAAGACCTGTATTACCGGTTGAACGGGGTACCCATCCGGGTGCCGGCGCTGCGGGAGCGGCCGCACGACATCCGGCTGCTGGCGGAGTATTTCCTGGAGGAGTTTTGCGCGCGCAACAACTTCAAGCGCAAGACGCTGGACGACAGCGTGTACGCGCTGCTCGAGAGCTACACCTGGCCGGGCAACGCGCGCGAGCTGCGCAATCTGATTGAGCGTATGGCGATTCTGACGCCGGGCGAACGGCTCACGCGCGAATCCATCCCCGTGGAGGTGCGCATGCAGCGGGAAGCGGGACCGAAATCGACCATCCAGGAAGCCCGCGAATCGGCCGAGCGGGAGCACATTCTGCGGGCGCTCGAAGAGAGCAACTGGAACGTCTCTGGGGCCGCGCGGGCGCTGGGCGCGCCGGGCACGGAGCGGACCAATCTGCACCAGCGGATTGGCGAGCTGGGGCCGATTCCGCGCCCTACAGCAGTTCCGCGGTGCTGAAGAAAAACCGCAGCTCGGTTTCGGCCGTCTCGGGCGCGTCCGACCCGTGAATGCAGTTGCGCTCAATGTTTTGGGCGAAGCGCTTGCGAATGGTCCCCTCGGCCGCGTTGGCCGGGTTGGTGGCGCCCATCACTTCGCGCAGCCCTTTGACGGCATCCTCGCACTCCAGCGCCATCACGATGATGGGGCCTTCGGTCATGAACTTGACCAGGCCGTTGAAGAACGGCCGCTCGCGGTGTACGGCGTAGAAACCGCGCGCCTGGGCTTCGGTGAGGCGCATCATTTTCAGCGCCACGATCCGGAAACCGGCCTTTTCGATGTGGGCGAGGATCTCGCCCGCCTGCCCGGCGGCGACGGCGTCGGGCTTGACGATGGAAAACGTGCGTTCCACGCTCATAAGCGGCTTTGTACCTTGTCTCCAATTTCGGCCGGCGAGGAGCAGACCGCGATGCCCGCCTCCTGCATGGCCTTGATCTTGTCGGACGCCTTGCCGGAGCCGCCGGCGATAATCGCGCCGGCATGTCCCATCCGCCGTCCCGGCGGAGCGGTCTGGCCGGCCACGAAACCCACCACAGGCTTCTTCACATGCGCCTTGACATAGGCGGCGGCGGTCTCCTCGGCATTGCCGCCGATCTCCCCGATCATCACGATGGCGTGCGTGTCGGGGTCCTCGTTGAACAAGGTCAGGGCGTCCACGAAATTCGTACCGATAATCGGATCCCCGCCGATCCCGATGCAGGTAGATTGACCGATTCCCAACCTGGTCAACTGGCCCACGGCTTCATAGGTCAAGGTGCCGGAGCGCGAAACCACCCCCACGTTACCCTGCTTGTGAATGTGCCCCGGCATGATCCCGATCTTGCATTTGCCGGGCGAAATCACCCCCGGGCAATTGGGGCCGATCAGGCGGGTGCCCTTGCCCTGGAGGAACTGCCACGCCTTGACCATCTCGAGCGTGGGAATGCCTTCAGTGATGCACACCACCAGCGCCACACCGGCGGCGGCGGCTTCCATAATGGCGTCGGCGGCATAGGGCGGCGGCACGAAAATCACCGAGGCGTTGGCGCCGGTCTCCTTCACCGCCTGGCCAACGGTATCGAAAACCGGCAGGTCCAGATGGCGGCTGCCGCCCTTTCCGGGCACCACTCCGCCCACCACCGTGGTGCCGTAGGCGATGGCCTGCTGGGCGTGGAAGGTGCCTTCCCGCCCGGTGAATCCCTGCACGATCAATCGGGTATTTTGGTCTACCAGTACGCTCATCTCGTCCCTCTAGGAAGCGGCCTGCGCCGCCAGCCTGACCACCTTTTCCGCCGCATCGCGCATGTCCTCGCCGACCGTCAGGTTCAACCCGGAGTCGGTCAGAATCCGGCGGCCCAGCTCCACGTTGGTGCCTTCCATGCGCACCACGATGGGCACCCGGATATTCAAATCGCGCGCCGCCCCCACCACCCCGGTGGCCAGCGTGTCGCAGCGTAGAATGCCGCCGAAGACGTTAATCAGCACGGCCTTCACATTGCGGTCCGAAAGCAGGATGCGGAAGGCGTTCTTCACCTGCTCCGCGCTGGCCCCTCCGCCTACATCCAGGAAGTTGGCCGGGCTGCCGCCGGCGTACTTGATGATGTCCATGGTGGCCATGGCCAGGCCTGCGCCGTTCACCATGCAGCCCACGGTGCCATCCAGCTTGATGTAATTCAAGCCGAACCGGGAGGCATCCACTTCGAGCGGATCCTCTTCGTTCAGGTCGCGAAGGTCCAGCAGCTCTTTGTGCCGGTAGAGGGCGTTGTCGTCGAAATTGATCTTGGCGTCCAGCGCATAAACCTTGCCGTCTTTGGTGAGGATGAAGGGATTGATCTCGGCGAGCGAGGCGTCCATGGCCAGGTAGGCCTTGGCCAGCGCGATCATGGCCGCAGCGGCCTGCCCGGCGCTGGCGGCGGGAATGCCGATGCCGTAGGCCAGGTTGCGCGCCTGGTATGGCGCCAGCCCCACGCCCGGCTGCATGGCCTCCTTCAGAATCAGCTCGGGGGTGTGGGCGGCGACTTCTTCGATCTCCATTCCGCCGGCCGATGAAGCCATGAACACCGGCTTGCCCTGCACGCGATCCAGCACGATCCCCAGGTAGAGTTCGCGGTCAATGGGCAAGGTCTCTTCCACCAGTAACCGCTGCACCACCCGGCCTTCGGGACCGGTCTGGTGCGTGACCAGCTTCATGCCGATCATGCGTCCGGCAATTGCGGCGGCTTCCTCGGCGGTTTTGGCGATCTTCACCCCGCCGCCTTTGCCGCGCCCGCCGGCGTGAATCTGGGCCTTCACCACCACGCTGCCGCCGATCCGCTTGGCAGCCGTGTCGGCCTCCTCCGCGGTGAATACGACTTCCCCACGGGGCACGGGGACGTTGTACTGGGCCAGGATGCCCTTCGCCTGATACTCGTGTATTTTCATGGAAATCGCGAGCGCTTTGACTGCTGGCGCAATAACGATGGTAGCATCCCGCGCCCCGGCCCTCGCTGGACCCGGTACCATAGCAACATGTCCCTGGTGCGCTATCTGGAACAATTGTCCGCGCGCCGCCACCTGACGGCGGAGGAGGCCGAGGCCGCCATGCACACGATTCTCAGCGGGGAGGCCAACCACTCCCAGATCGCGGCCTTCCTGATGGGCCTGCGGGTGAACGGCGAAACCTCGGAAGAGCTGGTGGGCTTCGCGCGCGCCATGCGCCGGATGGCCGCGCCGGTGAACGTGGGACTGAACGGCGAAGCCCTGCTGGACACCTGCGGGACCGGAGGCGACGGAGCGGGAACCTTCAACATCTCGACCCTGGTGGCCTTCGTGGTGGCGGGCGCGGGAGTGCGGGTGGCCAAGCACGGCAACCGTTCCATCAGCGGCTGCCAGGGCGGCGGGAGCGCCGACCTGCTGGAATCCCTGGGCGTCCGCATCGCCATTCCGCCCGCCGAAACCGCCCGCGCGATCCGCGAAATCGGCATCGGATTCCTGTTCGCCCCGGCGGTCCACACCGCCATGAAGCACGCCCAGCCGGTGCGGGTGGACCTGGGTCTGCGCACGGTTTTCAATCTGCTGGGGCCCCTGACCAATCCCGCGGGCGCCACGGCGCAGGTGGTGGGAACGCCCTCCGCCCACGCGGCCGGACTGGTGGCCGGGGCGCTCGCGGGGCTCGGCCTGCGGCGCGGCTTCGTGGTGCACGGCTCGGACGGTTTGGACGAGATCACCACCACCGGCCCCACCATGGCCTACGAGATCCGCGAGGGTCAATTGGAACGCCGCACCCTGGAGCCGCGGGATTTCGGCGTGCCGGTGGCCGATCCCGCGGATTTGAAGGGCGGCGGCCGCGAGCGCAACCTGGAAATCGCGCGCGCGGTGCTGGCCGGCCGGCCGGGACCCGCGCGCGACATCGTGCTGGTGAACGCGGCCGCGGCACTGGTAGCCGCCGGCCGCGCCGGGAGGTTTCTGGAAGCCATGCCGATGGCGGCCCAATCGCTCTCGAGCGGCGCGGCTTTGCAGAAGGTGGAAGCGCTGGCGCGGTTCACCCAGGAAATCTAGGTCCCCGACGATTCGCTTCCCTGAAGACGCACCTGTCACACCATGATGTGTGAGGCATTGGTTAACTAAATCACGCGGTCGAAGACCTGGCCCGCCTCCGCCTGCTCAACGGAACACGGCATCCTCGGTAAACAGATTCCACGCGCCGCACAAGGGACACCGGTAGGGTTGGATCCAGCGGGGAAATCGCGGCACCACGCCGGTCAACTTCAACAGGGACTGCGCGTGCCCCGATCCGCAGCGCACGCACACGTTGATCCAGGCTTCCGGGCGCTCCGCCAGAGGCTCGCCGCCGAAGTAGAAGGCCCAGCCGTATTGGCTCCAGCGCGTGCCATGACGGATAT
>JASHSS010000750.1 GCA_030038565.1 Bryobacteraceae bacterium | reverse complement strand
TGACCAGGAGGCCGTCATCCGGCGCCGCCTGGCTGCCTACCGGGAACTCACCGGCCCGGTCATCGACTGGTATGGTCCCGCGGTGGTCCACCGCGTGGACGGGTCCCGTTCCGCGGAAGAAGTAGCCCAGGCCATCGAACAAGCCCTCACGGCTTGCGTGTAAAAGGCTTGCGTGTAAAGCGGCAGGCTGAACGCCTTCCCCACCGGTGCCGCGTATAGACCAGCGCGCCCGGCGCTCCGAAATCCTTGTTGCCACGCAGCGTACCTCCTCGAACCAGGTTTTCGCGGACCACCGCGATGGCACTGCACACCTTGCGGATCTCGTGGGACGCCAGCAGTTGCCCCAGGTTGCTCTCCTCGCGCTCGCGCAAGTCCTCGGAAGCTTCCACCACCGGGGCCACCAGGTGCGGGACATCGCCGGGCTCGCGTTCGCCGCGGCACCGGCATTTCGCTGTGGAATCGCCGGGCATCGGCCGCATCGGCCTTCCCGGTTTGCATTTCGCGGACAACTTTGGTATAACTTATCCCATTCGCTCAAAATCGTCTAAAGAATGTAAATTCAGGGTGTTGACTATTTCAACGGGAGTTAGCCCTGAGGCCAGGGAGGTCTTTTGTCAATGAGGGATACGCTTTTCGCCAGACGTTTCGCGCCGGCTCTGTCCGGCATTTTGTTGGGATTTCTTTTAGCTGCCGCGCCTGCCGCGTACAGCCAGACCATGACCACGGCGGATATCGTCGGCACGGTTACCGACGCCACCGGGGCAGTTATCCCCAATGCCAGGGTCACCGTGAAACTGGTCGATACCAATGAAACCCATTCGGCCGTCACGAATGCGCAGGGACAATATCGCTTTTCGCTGTTGCAGCCGGGCGACTACGAGGTGTCTGGCGAGTCCACCGGCTTGAAATCCAGGACCGAGAAATTCACCCTGCTGGTAGGCCAGGAAACGGCCATCAACCTGAAGTTGGAGGTGCAGGGCACCAAGGAGGTGGTGGAGGTAGAGGCTCAGGCCAGCATCCTGCAGACGGAAAACGCCAACCAGGCCAGTGGTTTCAATACCTCGCAAATGGTGGTGTTGCCGGCCAACGGCGGCGATATTACTACCATCGCCTATACCGTTCCGGGGGTCATCCAGGGCAAGGGCTCCGACACGTTCGCCACCAACGGCATTCCCGGGGCCGCCAACCTGTTCAGCCTCAATGGCGCCGACGACATGGACCCCTACCTCAACATCAATAATTCCGGGGCCAGCAACAACCTTCTCGGAGCCAATGAGATTGCCGAGGCCTCGGTGGTTCTGAACGCCTATAGCGCCGACTACGGCCGCATGTCGGGCGCGCAGGTGAACTACGTCGGGAAGACCGGCACCAACAGCTTCCACGGCAACCTGTTCCACAACTTCAACGACAAGATTCTCAACGCCAACACCTTCTTCAACAACCAGGCGAGCCTGCAGGAACCGCGCTCCGATTCGCACAACTTCGGCGGTTCGGTGGGAGGCCCCATCAAGAAGAACAAGCTGTTTTTCTTCTTTAACTACGAAAGCCTTCAGTATGCCCTGCCCACCTCCGGCGTGGTGGATATTCCGTCCCCGCAGATGGAGACCTACATTATGGGGACCATCCCCGCGGAAGCCAAGCCGCTCTACCAGGATGCCTTCGCGCTTTGGAACGGCGCCCCCGGAGCGAAGAACGCCATCCCGGTAACCAACGGCAACGGCCCCTTGCAGGACGGGCATAACCACCTCGGCTGCGGGATTGGCACTTTCTGGAACGCCAATATCGCCGCTCCCGGCGGCGGGGTTTTCGGAACCACCGTGCCCTGCTCGGATGCCTTCGCCGAGAACGCCAGCGAGATCAACACCGAAAGCCTGGTCACCGTCCGCGGCGACTACAACATCAACGACAAGCAGAAGATCAGCGCGCGCTACAACTACGACTGGGGCGTTCAGGCCACCGGCCCGAGTTTCATCAACTCGGCCTTCAATTCGCTGAGCAACCAGCCCTCGGATCAGGGCCAGTTCACCTACACGTATGTCATCTCGCCCACCCTGGTCAATAATTTTATCGGGTCCGGCTCGTGGTACACCGCCATCTTCGGCGTGGCCAACTTTGCCCAGACCACCGCATTGATGCCCGAGAGAATCAACGTCAGCGATACCGGATGGGCGGCCCTGGGCGCCGGGATCCCCGATGGCCGCAACGTAGGCCAGGCTCAATTGGTGGACGATCTAACCTGGGTTCACGGCAAGCACAGCTTCAAGACCGGGGTCAATTGGCGCTTCGATAAAATCACCGACACCAGCATCGCCAGCGGTTCGCAGATCGGTTCCTACACTTTCGCCGATTTGACCGACTTCACCACCGGCCAGGTCAACGCCACCGGTCTGGGCGACACCTTCACCCAGAGCTACCCGGATCTTTTCGCCGCCCACATTCGCATGAGCTCCCTGGGCGCGTATGTGCAGGACGAATGGAAAGTCCGCCAGAACCTGACCCTCACCCTGGGTTTCCGGGTCGAGCACGATGGCAACCCGGCCTGCCTGGACAACTGCTTCGCCCGCATGGGCACTCAGTTCGGTACGCCCGGCTACGTGGGCGGGGCGAATGTCCCCTACAACTCGACCATCGAGACGGGGTTGCACAACGAGTACCAGAGCCTCGAAACGGTCATTCCGGAACCGCGTTTCGGCTTCGCCTGGAGCCCCAATTCCAAGACCGTGGTCCGCGGCGGCATCGGGCTGTTCGCCACCTTGTTCGCGGGGAGCACGGCCGCCAACGTGTTCGATAATGCCCCGAGCAAATTCAGCCCCACCGTCACCTTCGGCGAAATCGGCCTGCCCAGCGATCCCAACAGCTCGGCCTACGCCGCCCAAGCCGCCTATAACATCTTCACCTCCGGTTTCAACGCCGGCGATACGCTCACGCAACTCCAGGCGGGGCTGGGCAAGATTCCCTTCGCCGCCCCCAGCTACTATTCGCCGCCCAACAATTTCGTGGCGCCCAAGACCACCGAGTGGAGCGTCGAAATCGAGCGCTCGGTGACCGCCCACGACGTCCTGGCCTTGACCTACACCGGTAACCACGGCTACGACCAGGCACTCAGCAATGGCTGGGCCAATGCCTTCCTGCTGTTGGGCTCAAACGGCCAGAACAAGTATTACGGCACCAGTTTTGCCGGTCTGCCCACGGCCTCGCCCGATCCCCGGTTCCTGACCGTCACGCAAGTCCTGACCTCGGGCTATTCCAACTACGACGCCATGACCCTCCAACTCCGCCACTCCTTGAAGTGGGGTCTCCAGGGCCAAGTCGGCTGGACCTGGTCGCATGCACTCGGCATTTCCACCATTTACAACCCATACGACCTGCCCTTCAGCTACGGCAATCAGAGCTTCGATGCGCGCCATACGGTGGTCAGCGATCTCATCTGGACCGTACCGTTCCATTTCGGCAACCGCTTCGCCAAGGCGGCCCTGGGCGGCTGGAACTTCGGCATGAAGTTCTATTTCTACACCGGCTTCCCGTTCTCGTCGTCCGACAGCAAGATCAACGCGCAGATTAATTCCGGCGGCGGGTTCAGCGGCACCTTCCTGGCCACCGATATCGCGCCGCAGCTCTCCTCCAATTGCACGGCCGTCCACGGCACCAGCACCCCGCCCTGCTGGACCACCGCAGATTTCGAGACGTACAACTCGACTTCCGGCGTCGCCACCCCCATCCAGAACAACTTCGGTGAAACCGGCCCCGGCGTATTCCGCGGCCCCGATTTCTTCGATATCGATACGCAACTCAGCAAGAAGTTCTTCATCAAGGAAAAGTACGCCTTCGAGTTCGGCGCGCAAGCTTTTAACACTCTGAACCACCCCAACTTCGGCAACCCGACCGCCTCCATCACGTCGGGTAGCCTTGGCACCACCACCAGCATCGTCGGGCCGACCACCAGCCCCTACGGTTCGTTCCAGTCCTCCACCATCGTGGGAGGAAGGCTCATCGTGGTGACGGCGAAGTTCAGCTTCTAACCCGACGGCCCATCGCCTGCCCCCCCACCGGTGGGGCAGGCCCTCAGCCGCGCGGGTATACAATGGCCCGGTGGCTTCGTCCGCTAAAGATGCGGTAGTGATCGGGTCGGGGCCGAATGGCCTCGCCGCGGCTATCCTGCTGGCTCGTGCCGGGCTGCAAGTCACGGTGCACGAAGCCTCCACGCAGATCGGCGGCGGGGCGCGCTCGGAAGCCCTCACCCTGCCCGGATTCGTGCACGATGTCTGTTCGGCGATCCACCCCATGGCGGTGGCGTCGCCGTGCTTCGACGAGTTCCCTCTCGCCGCCCACGGTCTGGAATGGGTCCACCCGGATGCGCCCATGGCCCATCCGATGGATGATGGCACGGTGATCGTGCTCGACCGCTCCATCGACGCCACCGCCCGGCAACTCGGCCCCGATGGCGCGGCCTGGACGAGGCTGATGGACCCGCTGGCCGCCGCATGGCCGAAGCTGCGCGACGATCTGCTGGCCCCCCTGCGCATTCCGCGCCATCCCCTGTTGATGGCGCGTTTCGGTTTACGCGGCATCCGCGCCGCGCGCCCTCTGGCCCAAAGTCTGTTCCGCGGCGCACGCGCGCGCGCGTTATTCGCAGGCCTCGCGGCGCACTCCCTCCTGCCGCTCGAGGCGCGGCTCAGCGCTGCCGTCGGGATTATGTTGGGCCTCACGGCGCACACCGTGGGCTGGCCGTTCCCGCGCGGCGGCGCGCAGCGTCTTTCCGACGCCCTGGCCGGATACCTCAAAACGCTCGGCGGGGTGATCCGGACCGGGTCGCGGATCACCGACCTTCCCACCGCCGCCCTGGTATTCTGCGAGGTGACGCCCCGGCAGTTCCTGGCCTTGGCCGGCGGCCGCCTGCCGGAAGGCTTCCGCCGCGCGCTCCAGCGGTATCGCTACGGACCCGGAGTCTTCAAGCTGGATTACGCTCTCAGCGGCCCGATTCCCTGGCGCGCCCGCGAGTGCGCCCGCGCCGCCACCGTACACCTGGGCGGCACGCTGGAGGAGATTGCCGAATGGGAAGCGGGTTACACCGGCCGCCCCTTCCTGCTGCTGGCGCAGCACACCCTCTTCGACCCCAGCCGCGCCCCAGCCGGACAGCACACAGCCTGGACCTACTGCCACGTGCCCAACGGCGCCGGCGGCGATTACACCGAGGCCATCGAAGATCAGATCGAACGCTTCGCCCCCGGTTTCCGGCGGCTGATTCTGGCTCGCCACACGCTCACCCCCGCCAACCTGGAGCAGCGCAATCCCAACCGCGTGGGCGGCGACCTGAACGGCGGAGCGGGCGACTTGGCCCAGTTTTTTCTGCGCCCCACGCGCCTCCTCTACCGCACCCCCCTGCGCGGCGTCTATCTCTGCTCCGCCTCCACGCCGCCCAGCGGGAGCATTCACGGCATGTGCGGATACAATGCCGTCCAGGCCGCTCTGAGCGACCTGCGCCGGGGCATGGTATGAGGATCCGGCCGGTGGGGCAGGCGATTCGCCTGCCAGGCCCCTCCCATCCCTTTCTCCGCAGCCTGCCGGCGGTAACCGCCGCGCTATCCCGCGTGGCCGTGTTTCTCCGCTCCGCCTCCGCGCCGGGGCGTGGTATGAGGATCTGGCCGGTGGGGCAGGCGATTCGCCTGCCCGGCCCGTCGCATCTCTTTCTCCGCGGCCTGCCGGCGTTAGCCGCCGCGTTATCCCGCGTGGCCGTGTATCTCCGCTCCGCCTCCG
>JASHSS010000069.1 GCA_030038565.1 Bryobacteraceae bacterium | reverse complement strand
CCGATTGAGGCGGCGGGGATGCTGTTTAATACGGCGGCTTTCACGGAGGCGGCGGCGGGGAGTTGGGGGAATGCGGGGCGGAACACTATTCCGGGCCCGACGATCTTTTCTTTGGACAGCCAGTTGGGGCGCGTGTTCCGGCTGGGCGAACGGCGGAGCGCGGACTTCCAGATACAAGCGACCAATATGCTCAATCACGTGACGATTATGAGTTGGGGGACGGTGCTGGAGTCGAGCACTTATGGGCTGGCGAGCGGGGCGGCGGCCATGCGCAAAGTTACGGCAAGCGTGAGGTTCCGGTTTTAAGGGCGCGGAGGGCGCGGAGAAAGCACGGAGGAAGCAGCCGGCAAGATGAAAATGAGGCGCCACAGCGGCTCTCACCAAGCCGCCAAAGCGCAAAGTACCGCCAAGGGGATTTTCGAGAGAGGCACGTGGATATAGGATAGGAGATAACATGCGGGGGATCTTACTTACGATTTTGATGGTTTGGTGGGCGGCGGCTCAGGAGAGCGAACCGGCGGCACGGACGAAGGGCGTGAGGTTCGAGGCCAACAGCCAGTTAGTGATCGTCAATGTGGCGGCTAAGACCAGGAACGGCGAGCCGCTGGAGGGGCTGAAGGCTTCGGACTTCACGGTGACCGAAGACGGTAGGGCGCAGCAGATCAAGGTATTCGAGTATCAGAGGCTGGAAGATACGATCCTGGCGGGGCAGGCGCCGGCACTCGAGGCGCGCGCGGTGGCGGCGGGTCCGGTGGTACAGGCGGCGGTGGCTACACCGATCGCGCCGGCGCCGATGGGCGAGGTGAAGTATAAGGACCGGAGGCTGCTGGTACTGTTCTTCGACCAGGCGGGGATGGCGGTGGCGGACCAGCTTCGGTCGCAGAAGGCGGCGCTGAAATTTCTGAACAGCCAGATGACCCAGGCGGACTTAGTGGCGGTGATGACGTATGTTACGGACCTGAACGTGCTGCAGGATTTCACGGGCGACCGGGACCGGCTGGTGCAGGTGATCCGGGGTCTTGCGACGGGCGAAAACGGCATGGCCAACGGGAGCACCGGCGACGATAGCGAGGGCGATACCGGATCGGCCTATACGCAGGACGACTCGGAATTCAACATCTTCAATACCGATCGAAAACTGGCGGCGCTGGAATCGGCGGTGAAGATGCTGAGCGCGCTGCCGGAGAAGAAGGCGCTGGTGTACTTCGCAAGCGGCATGCAACTGAACGGCATCGACAACCAGGCGCAGTTGCGCGCCACGGTGAACGCGGCGATCCGGGGGAACGTGGCGTTCTACCCTGTGGACGCGCGCGGACTGATGGCTTCGGCACCGATTGGCGACGCCACGCAGGCCTCACAGGGAGGGCAGGCGATGTATTCGGGGAGTTCGCAGAGGACCTCGCAATCCAACTTCCAAGGCCAGCAGGAGACCCTCTACACGCTGGCGTCGGACACCGGGGGGAAGGCGCTGCTGGACCAGAACGACCTGGCGCTGGGGATTGTGCAGGCGCAAAAGGATATCGCCAGTTACTATATACTCGGTTATTACAGTAATAATACGGCGCTCGACGGGCGGTACCGCCGGATCAAGGTGCAGGTGGGGAAGAACCTGACCGCCAGGCTGGATTACCGGAGCGGCTACTTTGCGGGGAAGGCGTTCCGGCAGTTCAACTCATCGGACCGCGAGCGCCAGTTACAGGAGGCGCTGATGCTGGGCGATCCGGTAACGGACCTGACGGTGGCGATGGAAATCAATTATTTCCGGCAGGCCAAGGACCGCTACTTCGTGCCGGTGAGCGTGAAGATACCGGGCAGCGACATCGAACTGGCCAAGCGGGGCGGGGCGGAGAGCACGCGGCTGGATTTCATAGGGGAGATCAAGGACTCGAAGGGCGCGCTCGAAGGGACGGTGCGCGATAACATCTCCGTAAAGCTAAAAGGGGAAGACGCGGGGCAGCTATCCAAGAGGAACCTGGAGTACGACACGGGATTTACTTTGCAGCCGGGAACTTACTCGCTGAAGTTTCTGGCGCGGGAGAACGAAACCGGCAAGATGGGCACTTTCGAGACCAAATTCACGGTGCCGGACCTGACGACGGAGACGAAATATCTGCCGGTGAGCTCGGTAGTACTGAGTTACCAGCGCGAGAAGCTGGAGGGCGCCGTGGCGAGCGCGGAAAGGAATAAGAAGCTGATCGCCGCTAACCCGCTGGTGGTGGACGATCAGAAACTGGTGCCCAGCGTGACGCGGGTTTTCCGTAAGGACTCGGATATGTACGTGTATCTGGAAGCTTACCAGCCGGGGGCGGAAAAGACGCAGTTGATGGTAGCGACCGTGAGTTTTTACCGCGGGAGCGTGAAGGCCTTCGAGACGGCGCCGCTCGAGGTTGCCGAGGGGCTGAATGCGAAGTCGAAGGCGGTGCCGGTGACTTTCAGCGTGCCCATGGGGAAACTTCAGCCGGGGCGCTACACATGCCAGGTGAGCGTGGTGGCGCCGGGGGAGCAGCGGTTCGCGGTTTGGCGCGCGCCGATCGTGCT
>JASHSS010000749.1 GCA_030038565.1 Bryobacteraceae bacterium | reverse complement strand
CAATATTCAACGCTTGGTTTTCTATAACGGAAACTTGGCGCGAACTCCCGTGGATTCCCTGCCATAATACCATATGGGTCATGGTCCCTATCTGCTTCGAGAACCTGACTTTGGCCGGATAATTGCGATGGAGATGGGCCTCGGAACGTGACGCTAAAACAGGAAAACTCTCATGGTTTACCGCGGTACCTTGCGCTCGGGGTTATTCAGGGGCTGGCGGCCTGGTCCGCATATGCCGTAATCGAATTTCTGGCCTCCTCGATTTTGTTCCGCCTGGCGCGTCCCTACGCCCGGTTTACTACCTGGCACTGGGTTTTGACGGGCCAGTTGGCCGCAGCCTACCTGGCCCACGGCGTTCTGTTTGGCGCCCTGGCGGGCGGCATGATTTTCTTCTTTCGGAAAACCCCGCGGCTGAGCGGCGGCCAAGCCGCCCTGGTGACGGAACACGCCGCCACTCTGACCCTCACCGTGGCGCTGGCGCTCGACATGGCTCACAACCCCGAGCCGCCCGACGGATGGTGGAGGCTCCTGCTGGTCCCACTGGCGCTGAGCGGCATGCTGTTGCTGGCGATGCGCTCGAAGGCCTGGTCCACCCGCCTGGGCCTGCTGACCAACCCCTGGGTGGTGGCGGGGCTTTTTCTGGGTCTCGGACAGGTCTCCACGCTGGACGAGATGGGCGTCGCGGGACAACTGGGAGTGCCGCTGCAGCTTTGGTACTACCTCTTGCTTGGCGTTCTGGCTCTGGCAGCCGCCGCGGCCATCTGGGGTGGCCGGCGCTGGCGGCAGGCGTGGAATCCCCAACGGGTCTTCGCGCCCAATTGGGCGGCCACCGGGCTCGCCCTGCTCCTCATGGCGACCGCCTTCGCCCTGGGCGTGGAACCCGCCTCCCCGGCAACCCCACGGGCCACCATCGCCGGGACTTCCCCGCGCCCCAACGTGATCCTGATCGTCATGGATACCGTGCGCGCCGATCACCTCTCACTCTACGGCTACCAACGCGACACTACCCCCAACCTCAAGAAACTGGCCGCCGACTCCACGGTGTACCCACAGGCGTTGTCGGCCGCGGATATCACCCTCACCAGCCACGCTTCCATTTTTACGGGTCTGTATCCAAGCTGGCATGGGGCTTATTGCCAGCCTCCCGAAGCCCCCTACGGACGCCAACTGGGCCCCGTGCCGACCATGGCCGAGGTGCTGGCGCGCAACGGCTACCATACCTTGGGAGTGGCGGCCAACCTGTACCTCCGCGCGGCGTTTGGTTTGCAGCGCGGGTTTGCGGCTTTTCACATCCCGCGGCCGGTTCCGGTGCTGGCGGGCGACGAATCCTGGTACATGCTGCGCCATGGAATGCGCCGGGCGATCAATCAGTTCATCGACACCAGTCAGTTCGACCGCCTCTACAGCCGCGGGGATGCGGTCAACGGCGAGTTCTTCGAGATGCTCGGCCAGCCTGAGCTTGCCCAGGCTCCGTTTTTCGCGTTTTTCAACTACATGGACGCGCATTATCCCTACATCCCTCCCCACCCGTTCGACCGCCTGTTTCCGGGGAAAAACGCCTCTACCATGGAGGGCGATCTGGGAGGCATTCAGACCCGCGTGGGCAAGTACGGAGATCCATTGCCCGATCTCTATACCACCCACGCGCTCTCGCAGTACGATGGCGGGATCGCCTACATCGATTCGCAGATCGGCCAGTTAGTGGATTGGCTCAAGCGCCAGGACCTCTACGACAACACCATGATCGTGGTCACCGCGGACCACGGGGAGGCCTTCGGGGAGAGGCGCCTGTTCCTGCACGGCAATTCGCTGTATGCCAACCTGCTGCACGTGGGTTTGCTGGTGAAATATCCTCACCGCGCGCATGTAGGCCAGGTAGATACGCCCGTCAGCCTGATCGATATTTTTCCCACCGTGATGAAGGCTGTGGGCGTGGAGCCTCCCGCGGGGCTTCAGGGCCGCGATTTGCTGGACCCGGCGGCGTCCGAACCGCGCAACCTGTTCGGCGAGTCCTTCCCCTGCCCGGTGCCGCACGGGCCCGTTTGTCCCGACGGCTGCATAATGCGCGCGGTGATTTCCTGGCCCAATAAGTTCATCTGGTCCAGCAAGGGATCGCCGGAAAGCTACCAACTGCTCGAGGATCCGAACGAGAACCGCAATGTATTCGGCTCCCTCAACAAGACCGCCCAGGAGCTTTCCGACGAGCTACGGGCCTGGATCAAAACCATGCCCCCGCAGCCGAAGCAGCAACTCAATTTGAGCCCCGAAGAGATCCGGCGTTTCAAATCCCTGGGCTATATCCAGTAGGGAGCCGTACCCAAAGGACTCTCGGGCGATTGACAAGTATCCGGTAAGTTCTTGACAATCAATCTTTAGATGAGCGCCGCTACCCAATCGGAGAACCGGACGGCGTCCCAGCCGCATGCCCGCGTCCCATGGCAACCGGGCGTTCAGCACGGCGTCTCCACGGTGCAAACGCTGGGATTCAACATCCTGGTCTGTTTCCTGTTCATGATCTTCAGCCGGATCTTCGACATGCACTTGAGCGGGTTGCACATACCCGGAATCAGCGAGCGCCTCATGGCGGCCGTGGTGATCGTGACGGGCTCCTTCTGGCGCCCCTTCCGGACCAGCATCGGCAAGAGGTTGCTGTGGTTCACCATATGGATCGTGGTGGGTCTTCCGTTCAGCGTGTGGAAAGGCGAAAGCTTTACCGTGCTCACTACCCAGTGGTGGGCCGACCTGGTGGTGTTCACGGCAGTCTCGGGGCTGATCGCCGATTTTCAACAATACCGGCGCAGCGCGTGGGTATTGGCGGTGGCGATTCTCGCCCTGTGCGTGTTTTGCCTGCATTACGGAACCCTGGACACAGGCCGCCTGTTCATGGCCAACGGCAGCCGCTTCTCCAACCCCAACGACATGGCCCAGGCGATGTTGATCGGGATCCCGTTCTGGTTGGCCCTGTACAAGCGAGCACCCTCCGCCATGGGCAAAATCGCGGCCGCCGGCGTGCTTCTATTGATGCTCTATATCATTGCCAAGACCGGATCGCGAGGCGCGCTGGTTTCTTTCGCCGTCCTGTACCTGGTGATGCTGTATCACGCATCGCCCATCGGAAAGGCCGGCTTGCTGCTGGGCGGCAGCCTGGCGATTTGCGCATCGATCGCATTTCTTCCGAGCGCCTTAAAGGACCGCTATAAGACGCTCTTCAGCGAGGACAAACCGGAGGTAGTGGAAAACATCCAGGATAACGCAGACGATAACATCACCGAAGACCGCATGCTGGAAAGCGCCGAGACTTCCGCCGAGAGCCGCAGACACCTTTTGCGCCAGAGCCTGATCCTGACCGCGACCCATCCGGTTTTCGGCGTAGGGATCGGCGAATTCCAGGTGGCCGAAAATGCCTTAGCCATTTCCCAGGGCAAGCGCAAAGGAAGCTGGCTGGGAACCCATAACAGCTACATGCAAGTAGCCAGCGAGACCGGCGTGCCGGGGGTGTTCTTTTTTGTTTCGATCCTGTACCTGTCTTTGAAGAGGGCCCACTCTCTCTATCGCTCCACGCGGGACCATCCGGAACTCCGCGAGATATCCACCCAGGCGGAGGCCCTCTTCCTGTCGTTGATTTGCCTGGGCACCACGGATCTGTTCATCCACGCGCCTTATACCATGCTTTTGCCGGTTCTGGCGGGCCTGACCATTTCGCTGGAATACACGGCCAACCCCCTGATGGCGGCCTTCCAGCGCCGCAAGGCAGAGGCCGGGATGCCGGCGGCTACCGTAAGACAGGTGTTCCCCGCGCCAATCTCATCGTCCCTGAGGAGTCCCGCGTAAATCGTATATGCGGTACGAAGATCCCACATAACCGGTGGGGGTAAAGCGGTCCAGCCACCGGTAGCGCCCTTTCTGTCCCCGGTCGAACATCAGTTGCGTGATGCTCATGACCACCACGCAACCCGACTGCCGGGCTTCCGGAAGACCGGCTGGAACCGGCTGCGCGTGGAGACCGAAATAATCCAGCTCCGCCGCCCCAAAGTACGCCAGGCAGATATTGGAAATGCCGTGGTCCGCAAGGTAGGCCGGCAGCTTCTTGATATCCTGCCCCGAATCGATATTGGAATCCACGACGTACTTCCATCCCATGCGCGGGCCGCCGCTTACCAGGTTAAAAAAGCCCAGGTAGTCGGGAAATTCCGCGAGCGATTCCAGCGCTACCAGAACCAGGCAGACCGCGGCCGCGCGGCGCATCGCGAGAGGCACAGGCAGCCTGTCCGAGAACAGCACGGCCGCGCTCCATATGAACACCAGCGGGTAGACCGGCAGGACGTGGCGGATCCCGATGTTGATGCTGGCGCGCAGGCATATGGCCAGGTAAAACAGACCCGGAATCGCCAGCGCATACCAATCCGGGTTCAACTTCCTGAGCCGGCCCATTACCGAAGCGGTCCCTTCCCGGAACAGCGCCATCAAGGACGCGGCGAGGGCCAGCAGGAAGAGAATCAGCAGCCCGGTAGGCGTTTTCACTGCCATCACCACCGGAAAGTAGTACCACCATCCGCGGGCCGAATACATGCCCAGAAAGTAACTCGGATGGCCCATCATCTGGTGGTGCGAAAGCATGATCAAGCCGCGGAAAAGCGACGGCGCCGGAATGGGCATGCGCTGGAGCAGCAGCTCGGCCGTGGGCAGGTATCCTGGATGCCGAAGCAGCCAGTAACCCGCCTCGCCGAAGGAATCGGGGGCAACCTGAAGCCGCTCGGAGATGGTCATCGGATGGAGCATCCTGGCCGTCGGAAGCCACGGCTCGGTTTCGAAGCCGAAGACGGCGTAAAGCGCCAGGAAACTCGCCGCGCCGACTACCAACAAGCTCCTGGCCAGATGCGGCAGCGAGTAGCGGGCCGCGGCCTCTCGATCAGCGCCTTGCTGCCACCAACGCACCAGGTAAAGCAGCACGTAGATGGGGACCAGCAGCACGGCGTTGTATTTGGCGCCCACCGCGATGCCGGTAAGCACGCCGCAACCCAAGGCAGGCCAGACCCAGGGCCTTTTTCCATAGGCCGACAGAAACGCATTCCAGCTCAGGATGCCCGCGAGGAAGCACAGGCTCACCGGAACGTCGTTGAGCACATAATGTCCGTTGGCGATGAAATTCGGATCGAAGGCCAGCAGCGTTCCGGCCGCCAGCGCCGGGATGGCTCCGAAATGCCGCCGCGTCCACCACAACACCAGCACGCCCAGCAGCATGGTCAACAAAATGTCCACCAATCGGGCCACCAGCAGGATGGTTTCGGCGGAACGGCGGTTGTGGAACAGGAACTCCTGCTCCCGCGCGCGTTCCTCATCCTCATCGGCCGGTACGTTCACCACGCGCCCCGGAAGCTCCAGGTGCAAGAGCAGCAAAGGTAATGCCGGGACGAATTCCGCCAGCGGCGGATGTTCCGAAGTCAACGGGAGCCTCCCGGTCTTCAGGTAGGCGTACCCGTTCATCAGGTGATAGGCTTCGTCGTTAGCCACCGTCTCCGACTGCATGGCGGCGAATTGCGCCGTGGCCATGGCCAGCAGGAGGGCGGCGCCCGCCACGCGGAAGTGCCGTTCCAGACAATGCCGTATCGCTCCAGACCGCCGCGCCGCCCGGACTGCGGAGCCTTCCGGGGAGGGTCCCGGCCTGGCAGGAGTCATAAGTTCTACGCCAGTATATCAGGCGGCTTATGGAACGGGCGCCATACCGCGCCGCGCGTAGATCCTCGTGTCGCCGGCCGTAAATACCTTCTCGAAACGCGGGTAGAGCACGGCATCCATATCCGGGTAATACTGGCCGTAGCACTTATCGTCCACCACTACAAAGTCCGCTGGATTCGAACTTCTGGAAAGTAGCCAGGGGTCGTCCCGCAGCGGGCCGTAGAATCCCAGGCCGAAGGTTAATTCGGGACCGCCAATAATCAGACTCGACGCCGTGGCGTGCTGGTGCAGGTAGGCAATTACCGGCGCATAGCTTCGGGCGTACGGATTCGAACGGACTGTGTCGGCCGTCCAGGCCAATTGGAATACCACCAGGATGCCCACCAGGGCGCCCGCCGCCGTCCGGCGCCATCCGCCGCGCTGCCACAGCCACCACACCCAAATGCCCGCGCAACAACAGGCCAGCGGCGTGAGGTAGGCCACATAAACCAGTTGCTTGCTGCCTTCGCCAACCGCGAACACGACAAAATACGCCACTCCCAGCCCGCCGAAGAACAGCGCGCCGGGAACCTTGCGCACTCCCCGATCCAGGCATAACATCAG
>JASHSS010000748.1 GCA_030038565.1 Bryobacteraceae bacterium | reverse complement strand
ATCACCGCGATTGGCCCATCAACCTCCTTTTGGCCGCGACGAAAGGCACGGCCGCGCCATGCGGATACGCCGAGCGTGTCCCAGAATTCTCCCGTCACCAGTTGCAGGAAGACGGAGTGCTTTGAACCCGCCTCGTCGATGTCGCGCGCGTCGAACAGGCGCTCGACACCGGTTACGGCAGAGAACGATTGCGTGCCGTCCCGCAGCGCATTGAGATTGGCGTAGCTGAAGATGTTGCCGACATCGCGATTCAAAGCGACGAGCCGTTGTGGGTCCTGGACCGGCAGCATGCGCCACAGCAGCGCATCGAGCAGGCTGAAGAGCGCGGTATTGGCCCCGATGGCCAGGGCTAACGATAAGACCGCGGTCGCCGTGAAACCCGAATTGCGCCGCAGCACGCGGGCGGCGAAGCGGAGATCCTGCAGAACCGAATGCATCGTCAATAAGACGGCGGGAGGGGGGTGGAGTGAGTAAGAAATCTTTGATTTAAGGGTGAGATTCGGGACCAAGGCGGCACGCCCTAGTTTAGGTCTTCGACCGCGTGATTTAGTTCTTCCGCCTGGTGGGGCAGGCCTTCGGCCTGCCCTGGACAGGCTGAAGGCCTGTCCCACCAATGCCTCACGCATCATGGTGTGACAGGCGCGTCTTCAGGGAAGCGAATCGTGCGGTCGGGGACCTAGTCTAGGCTAGCGCCGCGCCGCCCACGCCAGCCCGTCCGGGCCCCTGCCGGTCTTCACCTCGTCGATTACCGTCATGGTGGAAAGATCGATCACCGCCACGGAATCGCGCGTATTCAGCGTGGTGTAGGCGCGCTTGCCGCCGGGTTCCATCAGCAGTCCCTCGGAACTCGCCGGCAGCGCGATGCGGGTGAACTCCTTGCGCGTGGCTGTGTTGACCACCAGCAATTCCGTCCCGTTCATGTCCGACACGAAAGCATATTTGCCGTCCAGCGTGATCTTCAGCCGGTTCGCCGCGCCGGTGGAGGGGATCGTATCGATCACCTTCTTGCCAGCCACATCGATGATCGAGATGGTTTGATCCTGCGCGTTGGCCACCCACAGTTCCTTGCCGTCGGGAGTGAGGTCGAAGCCCTCCGAACCATGGCCGACCGGAATATTGGTGACGTTCCAATCGGGCGCCCCCCGTCCACCGGGACCACGCCCACCGGGCGGAGGTCCACCAGGTCCCGGTCCGCGTCCACCCGGCGGGGGTCCACCAGGACCACGGCCGCCGGGTCCCGGTCCGCGTCCCCCCGGGCCCCCAGGGCCGCCGGGTCCCGGCATGACCTGCTCGATGACGCTGATGGTCGCCGAGCTTACGTTGGACGTAAACACGGTCTTCAGATCCTTCGCTACAATCACCATGTGGGTCCGGTTTTGGCCCGTGCCCAATACCCAGTCGATCTTCTGGGTTGCGGGGTCGTACCGCCCGGCCACCTTGGCGGCTTCCGCCGTGAAGTACAGCTTGCCGCCCACAAACGCCAGCCCATGCGGGGCGTGCAAGGCGCCCAGGTCGATGGGTGCCAGCGGTTTCTGCGCCGCCAAGTCCACTACCGAGATGGTGTTATAGCCGCCCCCTCCGCCGCCATAATTCGAAATGTAGGCCGTCCTTCCGTCGTCCGAGACGGCCACTTCGTGCGGATCGTTGCCGGCCGGCACGCGCGCCACAATCTTGAGGCTCTCCGGATCCACGATCACCAGCGTATTTTGGGCTTTCTCGAGCACCAGCAGGGCGTGGGCCGGAGTCTCCGCCGCGGGAAGGGCAGCGGCGGCCCAGGCGAGGCACCAGGCGCAAATAATTGGCAGGGGGACAAGCGGCAGTCTGCGGGCTTTCATAGCTTCCTTTCGAATCGCGCACGGCATGGCCCCAGGCAACCCTTTGCGCGGCACCTTCCAAGTGTAACGCCTCCCCAACAGGTTGCTGAAAAGGGCCTGCGCAGGCTGAATCCTGCCGGGCGGCGGCTTCCAGGCCTTTTTCCGCAACCTGCAGATGTAAGCCGCTCCGGACGTGCGATCACACTCTCAGCGCATGCTCAATTGCGGCGGTTCCGATCCACAGGATATCCTCACAACGAACAGCCTCAAACGCGGAGCAAACCATGCGAGTGAGAGCCGTAATCGCCCCGCTGGCCTTCCGTCTGATTTGCGCATCGCCGCAGCCGGCTCCGCGATTCGAAGTGGCCTCGGTGAAAGTAGCTCCACCGCGAACCGGACAGGCGGGGCTTTTTACGATGAGCAGCGATCCGGCCATGGTCAGCTATTCCAATATCACCTTGAAGATGCTGACCGCTATCGCCTACGGCTTCGATAGCGACCGCATTCTGGGCGGGCCCGCCTGGCTCGATACCCAGATGTACGACGTGGCCGCGAAATTGCCGCCCGCAGCTTCCAGGGGCCAGGCCCCGGCGATGCTCCAAACCCTGCTGGCGGAGAGATTTAAGCTGGTTGTCCACCACCAGTGGAGGGACCAACCGGTGTACTTTTTGGTGGTCGGAAAGAGCGGACCCAGGCTCAAGCCGGCGCAGGAACCGAATGCGGATAAACAGGATCTTCAGCAGGTACGTGGCGACCGCCTGCCGGGTCAAATCGTGCGCGGCGGTATCGCCGGGCGCTCCCTGAGTATGGGGTGGCTCGCTTCGGCTTTGTCGCGCGTTGCCGGACGTCAGGTGGTGGACCGGACGGGCTTGACGGGGGCCTACGACATCGATCTGAAATGGCTCCCGGAGGACGCCGGCGGGTACGGCCCCGATCTCTTCGCTGCCATCCAGAAACAACTCGGGTTGAAGTTGGAACCGGGACGGGCGCCGGTGGAGACGCTGGTGATCGACCAGGCGCAACGGGATCCGACCGCCAATTAAGCCCTGGCAGGCCAAATTTGCCAACTGTTCTCCCCGCAAGATTTCTCTTGACTTGTACCAATACAATAGTACACTATGATTTTAGATGAAGAATACACCGCAACTCGGAAAACCGTCCTTCGAGTTCCGCCTGGATCTCGCCAGCGGGGTTCCGGTTTATCGCCAGATCATCGATCAGATCATGGGCGGGATGGCCGCCGGGGCTCTCGCGGGCGGCGACCAATTGCCCACGGTCCGCCAGGTGGCGGTCGATCTGGCGATTAACCCGAACACGGTGGGACGGGCTTACCGCGAACTCGAAATCCGCGGCGTGCTGGAGACCCAGCAGGGTACCGGCACGTTTATCAGTCACCAGCCAGTGAAGCGCGACGACCTGGAGCGCGAACGCCAGCTCAACCAGTTGGTGAGCGATTTCGTGGCTCGCGCCGGCGCCGCCGGCTTCACCGTAGACGACCTGTTGGAGCAACTACATGAACGTCAGAACGATTCTACAAAGAGGAACAGGAGATGAGGCCATGAAGGATCAATTGCAACTGCGCGTCAGCAATGTAGGCGTGGCCCTGTTCGTGATTTGCATCCTGGCGGGAGGCGGCGTGAGCGCGCTCACCAGGAACCCGGCGGGCGTCATCGCCGGCGCCCTGGTGGGCTTTTACTTTCTGTACGCCATACGCATCGCCGACCAGTGGGAAAAGGTCGCTGTCCTGCGCTTCGGCCGCTACACCGGACTGCGCGGGCCGGGCCTGTTCCACATCATTCCGGTGGTCGATTCGGTGGCTCGCTATGTCGATCAGCGGGTGCGCGTGGCCAACGTTTCCGCCGAATCCACCCTCACCCGCGACACCGTCCCCGTGAACGTGGATGCGATCGTGTTTTGGATGGTTTGGAACGCCGAGAAGTCCATTCTGGAAGTGCAGGATTTCGCTCAAGCCATTCTCTTGAGCGCCCAGACCGCCCTGCGCGAATCCATCGGACGCCACGAACTGCACCAGATGGTGGCCGAGCGCGAGATGCTGGGTCACGAGTTGCAGCGCATCCTCGACGAAAAGACCAACCCCTGGGGCATCACCGTGCAATCGGTGGAGATCCGCGACGTGCAGATCCCCTCCGAATTGCAGGACGCCATGTCGCGCGAAGCCCAGGCCGAGCGCGAGCGGCGCGCCCGCACCATCCTGGGCCTCGCCGAAACGGAGATCGCCGACAATTTCGCCAAGGCCGCTATGACCTATCAGGACAACCCCACCGCGCTGCACCTGCGCGCCATGAACATGCTCTACGAAGCCATCAAGGAGCGCGGCGCGATGGTGATTGTACCTTCGTCCGCGGTGGAGACCATGGGCCTCGGAGGCGCCCTGGCAACCGCTACGCTGGGCGGCGCCAAGGTCCAATAGCGCCGGCGCCCGCCGGGGCTTCGACTTGCCGGCGCGTGGCGCCGGGCCCCACCGGCCCGGCGCCCGCGCCCAATTCCGCCGCGCCCGACTCCCCGCAACCCCTCCCGCCCCGGCCAACTCTGCCCCAACTCCGCGCGGTCCGGCCCGGATCCCCCGCCCCTGCCCCAATTCCCCCCTCCGCCGCGCAACCCCCACCGCCCGCGTTACCATAGGATCTATGCGCTTGCTCACATGGACAATGACCGGGACGTTACTGGCGGCGATCACCTGCGCGCCGCTGATGGCCGACGAAAAGACCAACGAGCGACTGGCCGACGCAGCCTCTCTTTTCTCTGAAATCATGAGGACGCCGGATCGGGCCATTCCCCAGGGCTTGCTGGACAAGTCCGCCTGCGTGGTGCTTGTGCCCGGCCTGAAAAAGGGCGCGTTCGTGGTGGGCGGGCAATTCGGACGCGGTTACGCCATATGCCGCGCGGCCAGCGGACAGGGATGGGGACCGCCGGCGGCCATCCGCATCGAAGGCGGCAGCTTCGGATTGCAGATCGGGGTCTCGTCCACGGACGTCGTTTTGCTGATCATGAATGAGCGCGGCATGAAGCGCCTGACCACCAGCAAATTCACCATCGGCGCCGACGCCAAGGCCGCCGCCGGTCCGGTGGGGCGCGATGCCACCGCCCAGACCGATGCCCTGATGACCGCCGAGATCCTGTCCTGGTCCCGGTCCCGCGGCCTGTTCGCGGGGGTTTCGCTCGATGGCGCCACCCTGCGCAACGATATCGACGAGAATCAGGCCATGTACGGGCAGCGCTGGGATAACAAACAGATCCTGATCAGCGGCGCCACCCCCCCGGCTGCTGCCGCCAAACTGCTGGCAGAGCTGAACAAATATTCGCCCCGCCAAACCAGATAGGCGGCGGCCTGGTTTCCAGCTTCAGGAAGAGGCGGGGGTCAGATCCTCGGCCGGGACGATCCTCGTAAATGGGATCTCCGCCCGTTCGTTGGCCTCCTGGACGTTCTGCGGATTGGCCGCTTCAAACAGGCACATGCACTTCGCTTCTCCTGGCACGAAGGTCGAGCGGATATACCGCACCTGCCTCCCCTCGGCGGTCAGTTCTTTGCCCACTTGAATGGCCCTTTTCTGAGCAGCCGCAAGCTGCTCCATCGTAATGCCCGGCAGGTCCCTTTCCACCAGGTAAACCGGCATACAACCCACCTCCCTAACCCTGAGCGAGCGTCCTCGGTGGCGCACATTGATGACGCCCCTCTCAATCATGGCCGCATCGAACTGTGAAATGCAAGACAATCGGCGGCGATCCGCTGCGATCAACCCTTTCGGCCAAGGATAATTCCTCTCTTAACAATAACTTACGAGCGGCGGATTTCGGACTCGACCCCTGCCCCGTGGTATATCGGAAGTGGGCGGCGCCCACAGGCGAGGCACCGCCCGGAAATCCATTGCCCCGCTCCACTACGTTTGTGAGAAAGAAAAATGGGTTCGTTCCGTCAACTTCCCTTCGCAGCCGTGAGCGAGAAGCCGCGGCGTCCGAATCCGCCCGGCCAGCCGCCAGCGTCCGGGCGAGCGCCGGGCGTCGCCAACAAGGGCCGCGCTCAGTGC
>JASHSS010000747.1 GCA_030038565.1 Bryobacteraceae bacterium | reverse complement strand
GCTCCCGATCCTCCCCGCACAGCCGCTCCCTCCGCTCGATTCCAAGGCGCTCGTAGAAAAGATCCAGGCCGAACTCTCGCGGCCGTTTCCTCCCCCGGAGGGTATCCGCAACCCTGATGTTCCCCAGGGCGAAATCCTCTCGGGCAGCATCGCCGATTCACCAATTTATCCCGGTACCGAAAACGCTTTTCAGGTTTACGTGCCGGCCCAATACAATGCTTCCACGCCGGCCTGCCTCTTGGTCAAGCTCGATGGCTTGAGCGCATATGACCAGACCGTGCTCGACAACCTCATTGCCGCCAAACAGGTGCCGGTCATCATCGGCGTCAGCATTGTTCCGGGCGCGGTGTGGAAAGATCCCGCCGGAACCCCCCACCGGGCGGCATTTCGCTTCAACCGGTCGTTCGAATTCGACAGCCTGAACGATCGCTTTCCGGACTACGTGCTCGGCGAACTCCTGCCCGCCGTCGAAAAGCTGAAGACTCACGATGGCCGGCCCATCCGGCTTTCCTCTGACGGCAACGACCATGCCGTTACCGGCGGCAGCACCGGCGGCATCGGCTCCTTCACTCTGGCGTGGCGCCGTCCCGATCAGTTCACCCGCGTCTATTCGGTCATCGGGACCTTCGTCGCCATGCGCGGCGGCAACCAATATCCCGCCCTGATACGTAAGACCGATCCAAAGCCGATTCGCATCTTCCTCGAAGACGGCTCCGCCGACGCCTGGAATCCGCTGTTTGGTTCCTGGTACGACGCCAATCTGAATATCGAATCGGCCCTGACGTTCTCCGGCTATGACGTAGCTCATGCCTGGGGCGTGCACGGCCATGACGGCCGCCCGGGACAGGTGATCTTCCCCGACGTGATGCGCTGGCTCTGGCGCGATTATCCGGCGCCCATCCAAAGCGGCGTCTCGCACAACAGCACCCTCGAGGAAATCACGCTCCCCGGTGAGGCGTGGACCCGCTTGCCGCAATCCTTCCGCGGCGCATCCGGGCTCGCCGCGGATGCCGCCGGTGGCGTTTACCTGAGCGACTCGCCTGCCACCGCGATTTATCGCCTCGGCGCGGATGGCGGCGCGGTGGTCTGGCGGCAGACGGCCGGCGTCGCCGCCCAGGCTTTTGGCCCGGATGGTACGCTGTACGCCGCCATCCCCGGGGAAAAGAAGATCGTCGCGCTCGCTCCGCGGGGCCCGGTCCGCACGGTTGCCGAGGGCATCGCCGCCCGCGCCATCGTGGTGGCGCATGATGGCGCGATCTATGCCAGCGAACCGGGCCCTCATCCGGATATGCCCAGCCGGATCTGGAGGGTGGGCCGCGGCCAAAAGAAAATCCTCGATCAGGGACTGGCTTCCGCCTCGGGAGTGGCCTTCTCGCCTGACGGTTCGCTGTTCTACGCGGCCGAGAACACCACTCAGTGGATTTATAGTTACGTCGTGCGGCCGGATGGCTCCTGGACTGATAAACAGGCTTACTTCTGGCTGCACATGACCGACGTTCCCAATGATAGCGGCGCCGAAGATCTGGCTGTCGATACGCACGGCAATCTCTACGTGGCAACCCGCATGGGCATCCAGGTCTGCGACCAGAATGGCCGCGTGCGCGCCATTCTCCCCCTGCCTGCGCCGTATGGGCCCGTGCGCAGCCTGTGCTTTGGCGGAGCGAATTTCGATATTCTCTACGCCACCGATGGAACCCGCGTATTCACGCGCCGGCTCAAAGTGCGGGGCTTCGCTCCCTGGGCTTCTCCCATCGCGGTTCCCAGCCAGGGTCCCGGCTGATTGCGTTCAGTACACCACCGTGAATCCGCCGCCGGGCCGGGCGAACGCCGCCACCAGGCTCCACGCGGGGACGCCGGCGGCCCGCCCCACCGCTCCTTCGGGTGCGCCCTTGGCATCCAGGATCTGCCACGCGGCCGACCCTCCCTTGCCCCACGCCATGCCTTCCGCCCAGGCTACCAGCGTTTCCCCGCGACTGTTGGCGGCCACCACCGGGTACTTGCGCCGCTGCGCATCCCCCGGCATCGCCACCGGCGCGGACATCCGCCCGCTGGACGCGTCCACCACGCCGTAGTATACGTTGCCCATGGTCTCCCACGCCGCCAGCACGCCGCCCGGACCTTCCGCAAGATCTTCCAGGCTCATGGTGCAGGCGCCGATATTCCATGGCGCGATATCCGCGCCGTGAAACGTCGCGCCGTGGTCCTGCGACTCCAGCAGATACATATCCCGATGCACCGTCTCAGTCGCCGAGCGGTACAGCACAAACAGGTTGCCGCTTCGATCGGCGAACGCGCTCATACCGCAGCAACCGCAGGCCCCCGTAGCCCGGTCGAAGGCGGGCCTCTCCGCCTCGAACGTCCGGCCATCGTCGCGGGAGCGCGCCACCCACACCCGGCGGTTCCCTTCGCCCTCGTTTCCCGGCGCCGGGGCGTGCCAGAACACGTAGACATTGCCCGCCTGGTCTGCGGCGATGGCCCCGCCGCCATCCAGACCATAAGCCGCCTGGATCACATTGCGTTCCGGCTCGAACCCGCTCCCCGCCTGGTTGAGCCGCGCAAACAGCATGGGTTTCTTCATCCATGGCTTGGTAACCCCCGGGCGATCCAGTTCGTAAGTGCCGTCCCAGGCGACGTACACCTGCCCATTCCTTCCCAGCGCGATGTGCGCCCCGCGGATGTTGCCGGTCGCGATCGCGCTTCCCGGATGGCTGTTCACCGGAATCGGCGCCGAGAAAGTAGCGCCCCGGTCTGGGGAGCGCACATAGTACAGATCGCCGTGCTCCGCCGTCCCGCGGAAATACACCATGTGCAGAACGCCCGCGCCATCGACGGCGATCTGCGGCTGAATTCCGCCATCCGGCACGCGCACCACCGTCACCGCCTGAGCCGCCGGATTGGGTTTGCCGCCCCGCGCCGGAGAAGCCGAAAACACCAGCGCCAGAATCGCGCATGCCCCGGCCGCTCCAGCCACGCCCGGCAGTTTGCTCCGCTCCATCCCGAACCTCTGCATGTCTCGATCTTACCGCCTCCGTGCCCGCGCGGGAGCGCGTCCCCAGGCGCGGCGACCGCGGCCCGCACGAGGATCCGCCCTCCTTGCACCCCTCGCCAGCACCGGCCGTAGCGCCCTCCGAAGTGATAAGATTGCCTCAGTCATGAAGGTGATCGCCCGCCTCATGGAAGAGACCGGAATCAGCGTGGCTGCGCTGGCCGCCGCCGCGGGACTGGATAAGAAACTGGTCAAGGCCGTGGCCGCCGGCAACTACACCGCCAGTCCGTTACAGCGCCAGCGCCTGGCCGCCGCCTTGGGGGTCTCGCCGGAGGAGATCGCCTGGGACCACGCGGTCCCTGTCCAGCACCTGCGCGGCAACGGACCGCAATGCGGCCGCAATACCTGAGCGCCTCACCTCACTCCTACATCCCAGATTTTCTCCCGCCGCGATTTGCCCTCCGGCCCGTCCACTTCCAGCACCACCGTGTAGTCGCCGCCCTTGCCGTACTGGTGTATCGGATTCTGCTCCCCCGAGGAAGTCCCATCGCCAAAATCCCACTTCCAGGATGTGACCTTGCCGGTGGTCTCGTCGGTGAACGCCACCATCCGGCGATCCTGGTCGATCACCTGGAAGCGCCAGTTCGCTTCGAACTTCCGGAACTGCGGCTCGATCGGCATCAGCCGGAAGGCCACCAATTCATCCGCTTTGCCGTACATGGTATGTTGCCGCGATAAGTTCCAGAAAGAATGCTGCTCGCTCCGGGCGTCATCGTAATCCAGCACCGCCCAGGCCATGCCGATCAGGCGGTTCTCCGTGAGCACCGTTTCCACGGCCCGCTGCGGCCCTTCGCAACCCGCGTAATCGAACGGGGTAATCCAGAATTCCAGAATCAGCTTTCCCGATTCGCCCGGCTTGAAGTTATAGTTATAGGCCGCGTTGGCATAGGGCAGATTCTTCACATACGAGTTACAGCCCCACGCCAGCGCCCAATCCTTGCCCACCGCCGGAGTCATGATGTGGTAGTTCTGCGCGTGTACGCCGTGCATGGAAAAGTGCGCATCGCGCTCGCTCAACTCCTTGGTAGGCTGAAACCGCGGAATCAGCGGCCCGCCCGAAAGATCGCCATCCACCACCAGCTCGAAGATATCGTTGTGCAGTCCGGGCTGCGCGAAATCCCAGTAGTTGTCGTACGCCTGGTAGAGGAAATACAGCCGGTTCAGCCCCTTCACCCAGCCCACCTTCACCTTCACGTCGAGGTCCTTCGGATCGGGCTTGCGGTCCTTGTGGGTATCGTCCACCAACTGGTCCATGCCGATGGTGTAGTCGTCCGGCACCATGTTCCAATCGTCCGGATTGCCGTCGATGCGCGGAATCCTGTCCGCCGGAAACTGGAAGATCTTGAAGACCACCCCCGGCCGGTCCAGCGCGCGCGCCGGAACGAGCACCAGCGCGAGCAAAGCCAGCATGGTTCGCATATCGCCTCCTCAGTGAATCAAGATCGCCTCGTCCCGCTCCGGATGCGCCGCCTCGCCGCTGAACCGGGTGATCGCCAGGTTCGACGCGGCTTCCGCTTCGAGCGCGTGGGTGAACCAATCCGGGCGGTTGGCGCCCCAGGCGATTTTGCAATCCTTCACCACCACCTGATCGGCGTGCCGGATGCTGATGCCCGGGGTGGCGTGCTTTTCGACGCCCGGATAGGCCGTGGTGGGCCGGTTATCGAACGTCCCTCCCGGATAATCCGTCCAGCGGTCCAGCGTCAGGGCGACATTTTCCAGGCGCACCTGGGCGATGCGGCTCTCGGCGGCGCCGCTCACCCGCAGGCTGTTTTCGGCCCGCCCCGTGACGTTGCGGACGCGCACGTCGTAGATCCTGCCCACCTTCGCGTTGGCGGCGCGCGGAATGGCGGTGAAGGAAATCGCCTCGCCGTGCCCCCACCACGGCGGAGCCTGGCGCCGCGCCACGAATTCCACCTCGCTGAACTCCACGTCGTGCACGTCGCCCTCGTCGCGCAACTGGATGGTCAGCCCCCGGCAGCACGATTTGATCCGGCAGCGCTCGAAGCGGATGCCGTGGATTTCGCCGGTGGTCTCGGTGCCGATCTTCAAGCCCGAATCCTTGGTCTCGATGGCGCAATCGTGCACGTGAATGTTGGCCGTCGGCCCGTAGTCCACTGCCTGCCGCGTGGATTTGACCACGATGGCGTCGTCCCCGCAGACGATGTCGCAGTTACGGATCTCCACGTCGCGGCAGTGGTCAGGATCGATGCCATCGCAATTGGGGACATCCAATTGGTTGCGGATCTTCAGCCCGTCCACCAGCACGCGCTCGCAGCCCACCATGTGCAGCCCCCAGAACGGCGCCTGGCCGAAAGAGATGCCGCTCACTTCCAGGTCGCGGCAGCCGGCCAGCACGAAAATCTTGGGGCGGAAGGGACCGAAGTTCCAGATCTCGCCGGGCTTGTCGTAGCCGGTCATGAATTCGAGCGCCCGGCCGTTGATGTTGCCCGTCCCGGTGATTTTCAACCCCTGCGCGCCGTTGGCCGTGAGCACGCCTTCGGACCCTTCGGGATAGTGTTGGCGGTTGGTGCTGACCAGCAGTTCAGCGTCATCGGCCAGGTGAAAATCGATTCCGCTCTTCAGCACCAGCGTGCTGACAAGATACTTCCGGCCGCCCGGAATCAGCACCTGCGCGCCCTGCCCCGCGGCCGCCGCGGCATCGATGGCGCGCTGCAGCGCCGCCGTATCGAGGGTCGTCCCGTCTCCCTCCGCGCCGTAGTCGCGTACGTCGAAGGTCTTCCTTTGGGCCCGCAGCAACAATGGGGCGGCGCCCATCAGAAACTGCCGGCGGCTTGCCTGGCTCATGTTTTTCGTTGTCGAGTATAACAGCCATTGGTTGGCGACTGCCCGCCCCAGCCGGCAAGGAGGCTCGGGCAGGCTGAAGGCCCGCCCCACCATGGCCCCGGCGATTCGCCTGCCGGCCGGCCCCTGGTTCTAGTTGGCATACAGACTCTGGAACTCCGGGCTGGCGGTTAAACCTTCGCCTACCGCGCCGTTTCCTAAAATCTCGAGCCGCGTGGGGTAGCCCGCGAGTCCCTGGAAGAGCAGCCCGGGGCCGCCACTGGCGGCCACGCCCAGCCAGAAGCTGAAGCCGCCTGGGTCCGGGTCCCGGCCGAGTAAGGTGAAATAGAGCAGCCGCACGTATAGGGCATTGGTGTGATCGGCCGCGAGGGACGTATGGTAGATCCCGGTGCTTTGAAACTCGTTGTTGGGCGAGCCAATCGGGGTGGCGTTCGCGGGGTACCCGATAATCTGCTGGAAGCAGGCAGTCAGGCCCATCTCAATACAAGGCAAATCGGCCGCCGCCGGTGGGCGGTTGAGAAGATTCTGGTAAAGAGAAGCCGCGGTGTAATTGAAGCCGGTGAGCGCATCGAACAGCGCGGGCACTGTCTCGGCGCCGGAGTGGACGCTGGCCACTTCCGCGGCGAATTGGGCGTAGCTGGGCGGCGCGCCCGTGGCCGCCTGGTAAGCCGCCATCATGGCGAAATCGCTGTCGAAGGCCTCCGGGCTGGTCAGGAAGGAATCCGCCATCTGCCCCAGGGCTGTGGCGCCCAACCCGGCCCAGAAGGCGAACCCGGCCGCGTCGGGGTCGCGGCCCAGGATCTGCTCGTAGAGCGCTTCGACCTCGCGGGCCTCAAAGGTCGCCGGCGATCCCAACTGGTTGATCTGGTAGGCGGCCGATGCGGCTTCGCTGGAGATGGCGCCGGAGACGGTAATGGTATAGCCCTGGTCGGCCGTGTGCAGGTTGTCCAACAGCACGAAACTGATGGCGCCCGCGCCGAAGCCGGCGGCTCCCGAGAGGATGGACAGGGCTTCGGGGTCGGAGGACGTGGCGGTCCATTCGCCGCACGCCGGGTTGGCGGCAACCGCAAAGGAGACGGGGGCCTGCGGAACGAGGCCGCCGGGGGCTGTCCCATTAGCCGAAAGAGTGACGGATGGCGGGGTGAGGCTGATGGAACAGCCGGTCAGGAGGTTATCGGTCTCGGTGGCGCTGGCGCTGGGTGAGCCGCCGCCCGTGACGGTGACCAGGTTGGTGACCTGGGGCGGAGCATTGGCGGCGACATCCACGGTGACGGTGATGGGCGGGTAGCTGGCGCCGGGATTCAAGGCGTCCGCGCGGGTGCAGGTGTTGACGGAGCAAGTCCAGCCGGCGCCGGACATCGAGACCAGCGTCAGACCGGGGTAAGGGGTGTCGGTGAGGGCGACAGTGCCGGTGGTGGCGCCGGGGGATGCGGCATTCGACACGGTGACCGTATAAGCGGCGTTCTGCTGGCCCGCTTCGAAGCTGCCGGGATGGGTGATGGCGACGCTCAGGCCGGCGGTGAGAGGGGTGAGCAGGCGGATGCGGTTGTTGGCGGGGTCCGCGAGATAGACATTGCCGGCGGAATCCACGGCCACTCCGTTGGGAGTGCCCAATTGCGCGCTGGTGGCCGGACCGCCGTCGCCGCTGAAACCCGCGGTCCCGTTGCCCGCGATGGTGGTGATCAGGCCGTTCGAGACCTTGCGGACACGGCCGGAGGAATCGCCGATGTAAAGGTTGCCCGAGGAGTCCACGGCGACGGAAAGCGGATCCACCGCGGCGCTGGTGGCAGGACCGCCGTCGCCGCTGAAACCGGATTGTCCGTTTCCAGCCACGGTGGTGATCCCTCCCTTGGTCAGCTTGATGACCCGATAGTTGCCGGTGTCGGCGATGTACACATTGCCGGCGGAATCCACCGCCACTCCTGCCGGATAGTTCACCGTCCCGTTCGGGGCGAAGATGCCGGCGACCCCGTTGGTCACCTTGAGGACGCGGCTGTTCTCGGTGTCGGCGACGTAAAGGTTGCCGGCGGAATCCACCGCCAATCCGGCGGGGATATTGATTGTAAGGCTGAGGGGTGCGATCAAGCCGTTGGTCAATTCGAGGAGGCTGCCGCCGTTGGCGAAGTAGAGGTTGGCGCCGCTGGGATCGGCCGCCACGCCGGACAGGTTGGTCAACTCGGCGCTGAGTGCGGGGCCGGTATAGGCGCTCAGGCTGCCATAGATCCCGTTCCCGGCGACCGTGGTGATGACGCCGCCGGTCACCTTGCGGATGAGGTAGTGGTTCACGTCGGAGATGTAGACGTCGCCGGCGGAATCCACCGCGACTCCAAAGGGGACATCCAACACGGCGCCGGTGGCCGGGCCGCCGTCGCCGATATACGAACCACCGCCCGCCACTGTGGCGATTACCCCGCCGGTTACCTGGCGGATGCGGTTGTTGCCCTGGTCGGCAATGTAGAGGTGCCCGGCGGAATCCACCGCGACTCCCAAGGGGCTGCTCAACTCAGCGCCAGTGGCCGGACCGCCATCGCCGCTGAAGCCCTGGACGCCGTTTCCCGCCACCGTGGCGATCACCCCGTTGGCGATCCGCCGGATAGTGTTGTTGCCGGTGTCCGCGATGTAAAGGTTGCCGGCGGAGTCGAAAGCGACTCCGAAGGGGTTGTTCAACTCGGCGCCGGTGGCAGGCCCGCCGTCGCCGCTGTTGCCGCGCTGGCCGTTTCCCGCTACGGTGGTAATCACCCCATTGGTCACCTCGCGGATCCGGTTGTTGCTCGAGTCCGCGATGTAGAGGTTGCCGGCGGAATCGAGTGCGATTCCCACGGGGCTGTTCAACTGGGCGCTGGTGGCCGGGCCGCCATCGCCGCCGGAGCCGGGATTGCCGTTGCCGGCTACGGTCGTGATGACGCCGTTGCCGACCTTGCGGATTCGTTCGCCGATCTCGTCGGCAATGTAGAGGTTGCCCGCCGCGTCCACGGCGACTGCCAGCGGGTAGAACAGTTGGGCGCTGGCCGCGGGGCCGTTATCGCCGGTGAAGCCGGAGATTCCCGTTCCGGCCACGGTGGTAATCACGCCGTTGGCCACCTTGCGAACCCGGAAATTGAGGGAGTCCGCGATATAAAGGTTGCCGGAGGAGTCCAGGGCGATCCCGTGGGGAGTGCTCAACTGGGCATTGACGGCCAGGCCGTTATCGCCGCTGAAGCCGGCGATTCCGGTGCCTGCGACGAGGCTCAGGAGGCCGGTGCCGGCGTCCCATCGAAAAACGGCGTTGATACTGCTAAAGAACAGGTTACCGGCCGCGTCCACGGCGACACCGGCGGCTCCCCTCAGGTTGGCGGTGGTAGCCGGGATGCCGGCCGGCAGACCGCCCCCGGCAAACGTGGTGATGACGTAGTTCTGGCCGGCGACGGGCCAGCAGGAAATCAAGGCGAGCAGGACTGCCGAGCGAGTACGCATCTAACGACCCTCCTCTAAGACCCGGGAAACAAGGTATCCACTACAGCTCACCGCATATAAAACAAGCTCAGCCTTGGCAGGCCGGCCTTTTCCAGGAGATGGCGCTCCAGGTATTGCTTTTCGAGCATGGATAACTGCGGGGCGGTCATTTTTCCGCGGTAGGGGCGGAGTTGCTGGTCGAGTTCGCGGCGGGTGGCAAGCAGGGATTCTTCGGTTTGCGCGGTGCGCGCGGCGGCGATCATCTTCTCTTCGAGCACGGTGAGGCGCTGCTCCAGCGCTTCCAGGTCGTCGAGGTGGCGCTCGGCCTCCTGGGCGTGCTTGCGCAGCGCGGCGGCGATTTCTTCGAAGCCGGCGGTCATCGCCTCGGCATTGCGCAGCAGGTAGGCGCGCAGTTCTTCGGCGCTGAAGGGAGGGGCGGAGGTCTGCTGGCGGCGGGCGGGAATGGCGCCGGCCATGATCTGCGCTTCGGTGAGGACGGCTTGCGCGCAGAAGGCCAGTGAGTTGACCATCTGGGTTTTCACCCGGCGGCTGCGCCATTTCTGGAAAGCCGCTTCGATGCCGCGGAGCACGGCTTCGAGAGGCACCTCGGCGTTCTTCCAGCTTTCGATGAGGGCCCAATCGAGCGGGGAGAGCAGGAACAGGCTGGTACCGCGGGCGCGCTGGAAGTGCTCCTCGATCTCGGTGAAGTAGTTGTAGTAGTTTAGCGGGGCGGTCGAGGCGCTTTGGGCGTCCTCCGCTCCCGGTTGCGTTCCCATATCATTTCCAGGCCTTCCAGGGTGAGGTGCTCATCCACGTTTTTAAGGTACCGGGAGCCGCTCACGATCAGGTGTGCCTGTCCCCCCGTGGCGACGGTTTTGGTTTGGGGTCCCATTTCGGCGATCATGCGTTCCAGGATGCCGTCGATCATCCCGATGGTGCCGAAGTACAGGCCCGATTGCATGCTGGCGACGGTGTTGGTGCCGACCACGCCCGCAGGCGCGCGGAAATCCACTTGCGGCAGGCGGGCGGTCTTGCGGAAGAGGGCTTCGATGGAAATGCCCACGCCCACGGCGATGGCGCCGCCGAGATAGGCGCCATCCTGCGAAATCACGTCGAAGTTGATGGTGGTGCCGAGATCGACGATGACGCACGGTCCGCCGTACTTGTAGAAGCCGGCGACGCCGTTGACCAGGCGATCGGCGCCCACCTCGTTGGGATTGTCGTAGCGGATGGTGAGGCCGATATCGGTACGCGGCCCGACGAACATGGCTTCGGTTTGGAAATAGCGCTGGGCGGTGAAGGCCAGGGTGCTGTCGATGGGCGGCACCACGCTGGAGATGATCATGCCGTCCACGGTGGCGATATCGAGGCCGGCGGGCGAGAAGAGGTTGCGCAGCAGGATGCCCCACTCGTCGGCGGTCTGCTCGTGGACCGTGCGCAGGCGCCACTGGCTGACCAGCTTGCGCTCCACAAAGGCGCCGATCGTGATATTGCTATTGCCCGCATCAAGAGCCAGCAGCACGTACACCTCCCGCCACAATCAGGGTAACGGTTCCATCGTCGCAGCGCACCTTGAGGTAACCGGAGGGGTCCAGGCCGGCGGTGATGCCGAGAATCGCGCCGCCGGGCTGCTCGACCGACACGCGGCGGCCGCAAGCGTAGCTGGAGGCATGCGTGAACAGGCGCAGGATGGTCTCGCCGGGTTCGGCGGCGAAGGTATCGATGGCCGGAAGCAGGGCGAGGAGGATCTCTTCGCGCCCGATGGTCCGGCCGGCGGCCAGGCGCAAGGAAGTGGCTTCGGCGGCCAACTCGGGGGGAAAGGCGGTGTGGTTGACGTTGATGCCGATGCCGGCGATGGCGCGGCCATCGACCAGTTGCACCAGGATGCCGGCGACTTTGCGCCGGTTCAGCAGGAGGTCGTTGGGCCAGCGGAGGTCGCAAACGAGGCCAGCGGCTTCGACGATGGCGTGCTGCGCGGCGAGGCCGAGAGCCAGGGTGAGGAAGGGCGTGGGTTCGAGGACTACGGAACAGTAGATGCCGCTGGCGGCTTCGGAATGCCAGGAGTGGCCGTGGCGTCCCTGTCCGGCGGTTTGGCGGCCGGCGAGGACGACGGCGCGAGGCTCCAGGGCGGCGGCCGCGCGCATGGTGGAATCGATTTCGGGGTGGTAGTCGATGCGGCGATCGGGGAAGGCAGCGCGGAGGCGGGCGATGTTCATTGAGGGCGCTCCGGGGTGGCGCCGGGGGCGGGGGGCGGGTTCACACGGAGGCACGGAGGGCGCGGAGCAAAACGCGGAGAAAAACAGAATGGCCTGCCGCCCTGGTTTTCTTCGTGGCTCCGGGCGCAGGGGGCACCCACCGCGATGAAGACGCCGCTCGCGCGAGTCCGGAAAGCTTCTGTTGGCATGAAGGCCGAGGCCCTTCGACGTGGAGGATATGCGGTGGAGCGGGATGGAGGAGCGGGATTCAAGAGTTCGGCTCCAGGCGGAAGGCGATGTCCATGGCGCGGGCGGAGTGGGTGATGGCGCCGGAGGAGACGAAATCGGCGCCGGTCTCGGCGTAGGCGCGGACGTTGGCCAGGGTGATGCCGCCGGATAATTCGACGGTGGCGCGGCCGGCGATGCGGCGGACCCAATCGGCGGCCTGGGCGGGGGTGAGGTTGTCGAGCAGCAGGTGGGTGGCCCCGGCGGCAAGCGCTTCGGTCAGCTCGGCCTCGGAGCGGACTTCGATTTCGATGGGCAGGCCGCTCGAACGGGTGCGCTCGATGGCGTTGCGGACTCCGCCGGCGGCGGCGATGTGGTTGTTCTTGATGAGCACCGCGTCGTAGAGGCCCATGCGGTGGTTGGCGACGCCGCCGGCCGCGGCGGCGGCTTTCTCCAGGGCGCGCATGCCGGGGGTGGTTTTGCGAGTGTCCAGAACGCGGCAGGGGGTGCCGGCGACGGCGTCCGAAAACCGGCGGGCGAGGGTGGCTACGCCGCTGAGGCGCTGCAGGAAGTTCAGCGCCACGCGCTCGCGCTCCAGCAGGAGGCGGGCGGGAGCCGCGATGCGGGCGAGGATGTCGCCTGCGGAACAGCGGTCGCCATCGCGGCGGCATGGTTCAACCGGGCGCTGGTAGATTTCGTCGAGCAGGGCGAGGCCGGCGACGACCAGCGGCTCGCGGGCCAGGAAATGGCCGCGCGCGGGTTGATCTTCGGGAACGCAGGCGCGGGTGGTGACGTCGCCCGGACCGATGTCTTCTTCGAGGGCCAGGCGCACGATGGGGGTCATAGAGTTGGGGCGCCCGCCGGGATGGGCGAGCTTCGCTCGGAAGCGGGCAGGCGAATCGCCTGCCCCACCTCGGGGCGCCCTCTGGTCCCGGCCCTCGGCGGGGCCGATTCGGAGCCGGGCCCGAAGGCGGTGTTTGAGAGGACAGGCGCGGTCATAGAGCGGCTTCGATTTTTTGCAACTGCTGGCGGTAGCCGGCCAGCTTCTGCCGGATGGTCTCGACCACCTGCGGGGGCGCCTTGCTCAGGAAGACCGGGTCGCTCAACTGGCGCTCGGAGTTGGCGATGTTGCGCTCGAGTTGTTCGCGGTCTTTTTGGAGGCGCTTGCGCTGGGCGTCCTCCTGCTGTTGGGGGACGTGCAGGACCAGGTCGAACTGAGCGGTGGAACGCATGGCGGCGGCTTTGGGGGCGGTCTCGGCCACCAATTCGAGCTTGACGTTGGCGAGCTTGTGAATGGCGCCGGCGTGGCGGCGCGCCACTTCCAGGGCCGAGTTGCGCGAGTAGAGGGCGCCCGAGAGCGGTTGCCTGGGGTCGAGCTTGCTTTCGGTGCGCAGGGTGCGGGCCAGGGTGACGATTTCCTGGAGGATGGCGATTTCGCGCTCGGCTTCGAAGTCGGTGACGTCCCGGCGGTACTTGGGATAGGGAGCGAGGGCGATGGAGATGGGGCGGATGCGGCGGTCGGTAGCCAGGCGCTGCCAGAGCTCCTCGGTGAGGAAGGGCATGGCGGGGTGCAGGAGGCGGAGGGCGGTTTCGAAGGCGGCGAGGGTATTGCGCCATCCCGCATCGAGGCCGGAGCCTTCCCGGAAACGCAGCTTTTTCAGTTCCAGGTACCAGTCGCAGAATTCGTGCCAGAAGAAGTGCCAGAGCATCTGGGCGACTTCGTGGTAGCGGTAATTCTCCAGAGCGCGGTTGCCCTGCTCGGCACAGTTGTTCAGGCGGCTGAAAATCCAGCGGTCCTCGATGGGAACTTCGAGCGAGGCGGCGTCGGCTTCGGGGAGGAAGGATTCCAGGCTATCGGGCACGGAGGGTTCGACGGCGGAGCGCTCCATGTTGAGGAACAGGAAGCGGGAGGCGTTCCAGATTTTGTTGGCGAAGGCGCGCGAGCTTTCCATGCGCTCCTCGGTGAGGACGATATCGGTGCCCGGAGCGGCGCCCTGCAGCAGGGCCATGCGGACGGCGTCGGTGCCGTATTTTTCGGTGACGATGAGAGGGTCCACCACGTTGCCGCGGGTCTTGGACATTTTCTGGCGCTCGGCGTCGCGGACCAAGCCGTGGATGTAGACCTGGCGGAAGGGCACGTCGCCCATGAACTCGAGGCCCATCATGGCCATGCGAGCGACCCAGAAGAACAGGATGTCGAAGCCGGTGATCAGAAGCGAAGTGGGATAGTAAGTGGCGAGGTCTTCGGTGGAGTCCGGCCAGCCGAGGGTGGAGAAGGGCCAAAGGGCGGAGCTGAACCAGGTATCGAGGACGTCGGGATCCTGGGTGAGGTGGGACGAGCCGCATCGCGGACAGGTGGAGGGGGCTTCGCGGGCCACCACGATTTCGCGGCACTCGCCGCAATGCCAGGCGGGGATGCGGTGACCCCACCAAAGCTGGCGCGAGATGCACCAGTCGCGGATGTTGTACATCCACTCGTTGTAGGTTTTGACCCAGTTGGCGGGGATAAACTGAATGCGGCCGTTTTCCACGGCGTCGATGGCCTTTTCGGCGAGGGGCTTGGTGCGGACGAACCACTGAGTGGAGATGAGCGGCTCGACCGGCGTTTTGCAGCGCTGGCAAGTGCCCAGGCTGAGGGCGTAGGGTTCGACTTTGGCGAGCGCGCCGGAGGCTTCGAGAGAGGCCACCACCTGGCGGCGGGCTTCGAAGCGGTCGAGGCCGGCGTAGCGGCCGGCGGCAGCGGTCATGACGCCGTTTTCGTCGATCACCTGGATGTTCGGCAGGTTGTGGCGGCGGCCGGCTTCGAAATCGTTGAGGTCGTGGGCGGGGGTGACCTTGACGACGCCGGTGCCGAATTCGGGATCGGCCACTTCGTCGAGGATGACGGGGATCTCGCGATCCATGAGCGGAAGCTGGACGGTTTTGCCGTGCAGATGGCGGTAGCGGGGGTCGTCCGGGTGGACGGCCACGGCGGTATCACCGAGCATGGTTTCGGGGCGGGTGGTGGCCACGGTGACGAACTGGCCGGGCGCGCCGTTGACGGGGTAGCGGATGTGCCAGAGGTGGCCTTCGACATCGTTGTGGGCCACTTCGAGATCGGAGATGGCGGTCTGGCAGCGGGGGCACCAGTTGACCATGTACTCGCCGCGGTAGATGAGGCCTTTTTCGTAGAGGCGGACGAAGACTTCACGGACGGCGCGGGAGAGGCCGGGATCGAGGGTGAAACGCTCGCGGCTCCAATCGCAGCTGGCGCCGAGCTGGATCATCTGGCGCTTGATGGTGTCGCCGTACTGGGCCTTCCACTCCCAGACGCGGGCTTCGAACTTTTGGCGGCCGAGCGAGCGGCGGTCGATGCCCTCTTCGGCGAGTTTACGCTCGACGACCATCTGGGTGGCGATGCCGGCGTGGTCGGTGCCGGGGAGCCACAAAGTGTTATCGCCGGCCATGCGGCGCCAGCGAATGGTGACATCGATTTCGGTGTGTTCCAGCATGTGGCCGATGTGCAGCGACCCGGTCACATTGGGGGGCGGGATGACGAGCGAAAAGACCTTGCCGCCGGCCTTGGCCGAGGCGCGGAAGATGCCGGAATCGATCCACCATTGAGCCCAGTGCGGTTCGAACCGCCGGGGCTCGTACACTTTTTCAATTTGCATGGGGAGAATACCAATATAACAAGCGGGGAGGGTCACTCCCGTCGGGCCCTTCGGGCGCTCCGGACAAATTTACGGAACGAACCCATTTTTGGCCGAAATCCATCTGAAACAAAAGCAATTATGAGCCGCTGAACGAACCCATTCAGGCCTTGAGCCGCGACCCTGGTATCTTCGGCCCATTGGCCCGTGTGAGATCCAGCGGCAACTTGACGGAACGAACCCATTTTCCTCGCAATTAACACATACCAAAGGGGCTTGGGCTGCGCGAAAGGAGCTTTGCCGGCATTGGATCGGCCGCCGACGGTCCCCTCGCCCGGCCTCGTGCGGTGCTAGGAGCAATTTGACGGAACGAACCCATTTTCCTCCGTAATCAACACAACGAGCCTGGGTTACGCCTGGCCAGGCTGAAGGCTGGCCCCACGAAGGCTGGAAGCGGGCGCCCCTCTGATTCAGCCGACCATAATACCCGGCGGTGGCTTCCATCAAAATTCCAGCCGGGCGTACCGGACCCACGAGAGGCGGCGACCGTTGCGCGGGGAATGACGGGGTGGAAGCCCTGCTGATAGAGATATACCACACGGTGGTCGAGGGATCGGGAGTGTGATCGGCTAACTGAAAGATATCGGAAGAGTTCGTTTTTGGGCGGGTTGGCGACTCGCTTCGTAGCGACGGGTGGGCGCCCGCGCTATTCGCCGTGAAGCGCCCGGTGGAGATCGACCGCGGCGGCGCGGCGGGCGGCGAGCCAGCAGGCGGCCAGGG
>JASHSS010000746.1 GCA_030038565.1 Bryobacteraceae bacterium | reverse complement strand
AACTCGGATTGCTCATAAATTTTGTGTTTAAAAGGGGGCGTCCCGGTAGGGCCTACAAATAATTCTTAAGCACGGTCTCGTGCTACCGCCTCGCGGCGGCGCACATTCATGGGTTCAAATGCAGGCCCCGGATCAGACAGACCTACGGCCTCGACCGCTCCACTGCCCCAGCAACCTTAACCGGAAACGTCCCCATCATAAGACGAAAACACGTTACACGGCGCCGGTTTTCATCCCTTTGGGTGGCGCGCCGCGCCATGACGACAGGCCTTCAGCCTGTCCCACCAATGCCTCACGCATCATGCTGTGACCGGCGGGTCTTCAGGGAAATGAATCATGCGGTCGGGGACCTACGGGCGCCTCCGGCGCAGATGGCGTAGCAATCCGTCTCGCTTCATCCGACAACTACGAGTTCCTGGCCGGCGTCCGGCGGAAGCGAGCGCAACGATTCCTCGCGCCGATGTTCCAGAATGAGCGCGATGGCCTCGCGGAGGTTTCGGAGACATTCCTCACAGGATTCGCCATGGCCATTGGCGCCGGGAACTTCCGCGCAATGCGCGACGTACCAGGGACCATCTCGTTCGACGATCGCGGTGAACTCGTTGCGCATGTTTCGTTCTACATCCGCAGGGCGATTGGGGCGCCAAAGCTGGGGCCGGGCCGGGCGCGCTGGACTGGGCAATCGTCTTTTTGGAAACGTCTGCGGCCAACTCCATCACGGCTGTGCCGCGCGGGATTGGTAGTCTAATGAATAGCTATGGAGAAGAAGAGACTAGGCAACAGCGACATGGAATTGACCCCCATCGGGGTGGGCGCGTGGGCCATGGGCGGCGGCGGATGGGCCTTCGCCTGGGGGCCACAGGACGACGCCCAATCGATTGCCGCCATCCACACAGCGCTCGATGGCGGAGTCAACTGGATAGACACGGCGGCGATCTATGGCTTGGGACACTCCGAGGAAGTGGTCGCGCGGGCCCTGGCGGAGCGTTCCGACCGGCCCTACGTTTTCACCAAGTGCGAGCGGGTGTGGAACGAAAAGGGCGAGATTTCGCCCAGCCTGAAAGCCGATTCGCTGCGCCGGGAATGCGAAGCCAGCCTGCGGCGTCTGAAGCTGGACGTGATCGACCTGTACCAGATTCACTGGCCGCAGCCGGTGGAGGATATCGAAGAAGGCTGGTCCACGCTGGCCAGGCTGCGGGCGGAAGGCAAGGTGCGCTGGATCGGCGTATCCAATTTCACGGAGCTGCAAATTCAGCGTTGCCTGGGAATCTCGCCGGTCACCTCGCTTCAGCCGCCGTATTCGGCCATCTCCCCTGAAATTGCGCGTGAGACCCTGCCCTACTGCCAGCAGCGCGGCATCGGGGTGATTGTCTATTCGCCGATGAAGTCGGGGCTGCTCTCGGGCAAGATGAGCCGCGAGCGCGTGGCGGCGTTTCCGCCCGACGATTTCCGGCGGCGCGCGCCTGCCTTTCAGGAACCGCAGCTCACCCGCAACCTGGAGTTGGCCGAGATCATGCGCGGCATCGGCGAGCGCCATGGACGGTCGGCGGGCGAGACGGCCATCGCCTGGACCTTGAACAATCCTGCGGTGACGGCCGCGATCGTGGGCATGCGGTCGCCCGAGCAGGCGCGGGGAGTCTTGGGCGCCCTGGAGTTCCGGCTCAGCGTGGAGGAAGTGGACGAGATTGAGGCCTGGAGCAATCACACGAGCCACGGAGCGGCGTGACCGCCGGGGCGGGGCCGGTCAGCGGGAGGCCAATTTAGCGGTGGTCAAGGGCGTGGGGCCGGCGCATTCGATGGCCACCACGTGGTGGCCGCGGGGAAGGAAGAGCGTCAGTCCCCCGGCGTCGCGGATGGGATAGGAAGCACCGTCCACCTTGATGCTGAGGGCAGGCCGGTCAAGGATGGCCAAGGCGCGCGCGGCGGCATCGTAGGTGACTTCGATGGCGGTGGGGGAAGCGACGCGGGCGGAGCGCACATCGGCGTTCAGGCGCAGGAGGCGCGGCGCGCTGCTGGCGCCATCGGGTTCCACGGTGTGCAGGCCGGCGGGGAGCCACACGGTGTCATCGTCGGCTACGGGCCACAATTGCCCATCCACCAGGACCGGTCCTTTCCAGGGCAGGCCTACCGCGGCCAGCGAATCCACGGTCATCTGCGGTCCGGATTTCTCGATCCGCGTGACGGCGCTCGCGGCGCTCGGCAGCAGTTTCAGGTCGGGCGCCTCCAGGCTGCTTTCAATGTACAGGGCCACGCGCGAGAAGTTGCGGGCCGCCTGGTGCACGATCTGGAAAAGCTCGATGCCGGTCTGCTGCCGGGTCGGGTAGACCCTCTGGTAGCGGCTGACAATGTTGACGTCGATGGCCAGTTGGGCGGTGCGGGCGGTGAGGGCGCGGTAGCGGTCGGCGATGGTTTCGTAGCGCTGCGGGCCGAGGTTCCAGACGGTGGCGGGGTCCTCGATCAGGAAGGTGAAGTTGTGCTTCTCGAGGAGCGGCAGGGCGCGGGCGGCATCGGCGCCGATGGCGTCGCGCATGTGCGGGTCGAAGCGGTCGTCGACGTGGGTGAGGACCAGGTCGAGATCGGGCTTGGCGTTGGGCGACTTGGGATCGCGGACTTTTTCGATTTCGGCAAGCCATTGCTCTTCGATGCGGGCGGCCAGATCCGCGCGAAAATCGAGAAACACGCGGCGGGAGGCATCGTCCTTGCGCGAGCGGAAGACTTCCAGCGGGTCCCAGCCGTTTTTGATCTCAAACTGGGCGCGGACGTCGAGGTTCATGGGCGTGAAGCGGGAAGGGTCGTCGATGCCGTGGAGCGACTCGAAGTACAGCTCGGCGAGGTTGACGCCATCCCAATCAAAGCGCCCGAGGAGCTGGCGGACGCCGGCCGCGACCGCGCGGAAGCAGTCGGGATTGGCCAGGTTCATGAGCTTGCGCCAATCCAGTTGGGCATCCTGAAGGACGGCGGTTTTCTCGCGCCACTCGGGGTGAGCGGCCCAGAATTTCTCGCTGACGTGGGGAAGTTCCAGCCAGGCGTAGACCTGGATGCCCTCGCGGTGGCAGGCCTCGATGAGGCGCTTCAGATAGGCGTCGCCCTGGGGATCGGGTTCGAAGAAATGCCACGCGGCGACCTGCAGGGCGGCGATCCCGGATTTGCGCCAGTGGGAAGCGAAGTAGTCCAGATCCACGCGTGAGCGGTAGGCGGAATCGAAGAAGGCCCACAGGCGGGAGGAGCGGAAAGGCGGATCGAGGCCCATGTCCGAGAGGGCGTCGAGCAGGTAAGGGAAGCGCTCATAGCCCTGCTCGCCGGGCGAGACGGCCACCCAGAGGACGGCGCCGGAACCGCGGTGGAGGCCGGCGGTGAGAGGCGCGCCGGTCCAGCGGTCGCGGGTGAATACGACCGCTCCGGGAGGGAGGGTGAAAACGGGAAGATCGAGCGCGTTCTCCCAGACGATGGAGAGGCCCGGCTGGTGGATGTCGCGAAGGCTGCCCGCATGGACGGTGGTGGGACCCGCGCGGAAGCCGAAGGATTCGGCCAGCGGAGACGCGCCTTCAAGGATCAGGATGGCGCCGGATTGGACGCGCGCGGACCAATCGGCGGAAGCGGGCGCGCCGGGCAGGGCCACCGTGACGCGGGCAGCGGAGGCGCCCGCGGGCGGGGACTGGAGGCCGATGGAGGACAGGATCGCGGGCCAGGGGCCAGGGGGCGCGGAGAGTATGGAAAAGTAAGGAAGCCCGGGGAGGGCCGGTTCCCCGCAGAAACAGGGAGAACACAAGGCCAGCGAAAGGAAAACCGCGGGCAGCCCAACGGCCCGCCCCACCAATGCGCCGCGAATCTCGCGTGGCAGGGGCGTCTTTAGCGGAGCGTTCCTGGCGGTCGCGCGCCTAGTGGGAAAAGGCATACCAGACTCCGGCGCGGATGTCGGTGAAATTGGGGCCGCGGGGGTTGCCAGCGTTGACCAGGTAGGCGCCGCGGAGGGCGCTCACCGTGAAGTACATCGAGGGCGGAAGAAAAGCGGCCGTGAAGCGCAGTCCAGGACCTGTTTCCACGAAATTGGCCCAATATTGCCGCTGGTCGTCCAGGGTGAGGTTGGCGTTCCAGAAGAGCTGCGCGCGCAGGCCCGGCGCGCCGAAGGTGTAGCCGCCGCGGGACTGGCTGTAGAGCATCGCGTCGTTGTTGAAGCGGCTGACAAACACGGCATCGAGGGTGGTGTCGGCGAAGAGGCCGGTGGATTCGCCGCGCAGGCTGTGGCCTATGGCGCGGGCGGCGGAGAGACCGCCGCGGTAATCGGAGAGCTTGTGGCCGTTCACGTAGCTCATGGCGTTGCCGGCTTCGCCCCAGAGAAATACGCCGTGCCAGGGAATCGTAGCCAGGCCGGCGGCGACAATGACGGAACTCTCGGAAAGATACTGCGGCGCGGCTACCGCAGACATGCCGGGCAGGTTTTCGCTGACCCGCGTATCGCCCACCAGGCGGACGCTGAGATACGGGTGCACCGGCAGGCGGGTGCGGAACTCGGCCTTGATCTGTCCGTAGCCGAAGGCATCGTGCCAGCGGGTGGAAAAGAGGGGGTAGACCCAGGCGGAGAGGCGGATGGGCGCGGTGGCGCCGCGGAGATTACGCCAGGCCTTGGTGGCGGCAGCGGCGATTTCGGGATCGGGACTGGAGCGCGCCATTTCGAACCAGTGGAGGGCCTCGGAATCCTGGCCCAGGATGTTGAGAGAGCGGGCCAGGTCGAGCATCACGCCGTAATCGGCGGGGTCGGCTTCGTGCGCGGAGCGGAGGTAGCGGACGGCGTCCTTGATATATCCGGCCTTGAGACTGCGCTGCGCCATGGTCTTGGGATCGACGTGCTCGCCTTCGGAGAGGGCGGCGGCGCCGGGCGTGGTCAGGGGCAGGTGGAGGACGACGCGGACGCGGTTGGCGAGAGTCTGGTCCCGGCCGGCGAGGACGCGATCGAACAGCGGCTTGGCGGCGGCCCGGTCGCCGCGGGAGTGAAGCATGAAGCCGAGTTGCGCGGCGGAAAGGAGATCGTTGGGGTCGGCTTGGGTGAGGATGCGGAATTCCTTTTCGGCGTCGGCGGGCTTGCCCATGGTGAGGAGGAGGAAGCCGAGTTCGCGGCGCAGGTCGGCGTTCACGGGGTCGAGATCCAGGGCGCGGCGGAATTCGGAGACATAGGGATAATGCTTGGGGAGTAGTTCGCGGGCGGCATCGGCGGCCGCGGGCTCCCCGCCGTGGGAAGCGGCCAGGAGGGCGGCGCCGGCATCCTCGTTGCGGCCCTGGGCCTTCCAGACCCGGCCCAGATCGAGGAGCACGGAGCGGCGGTCCGGGAGGATGCGCCAGGCCTTTTGGTACTGCTCGGCGGCCAGGGGGAGGAGATCGCGCTGCTCGGCGAGGGAGGCGAGCTCGTAGTGGGCGTCGAAGGTATCGGCGCCCAGCGAGATGGCCTTCTGCCAACGGTCGATACCGGCGGCCAGGGGGTCGTCGATATTGCGGAAGGCGCGCTCGGCGGCGGGCGCGGAAGGCGAATCGGTCTTGCGGATGCGGTCGAAGATGCGGCGGGCCTGGGCTTCTTCATGCGATTCGTAGCACAGGAAGGCGTACTCCATGGCGACCGGTAAGTCTTTCGGGTCGAGGAGCATGGCATGTTGAAACTGATCGCGGGCGCGGTCGTTTTCGCCGATCTTGAGGTAGGCGTAGGCGAGATCCTTGCGGATGGAGGCGCGTTGCGGAGCCAGGTCGATGGCCTGGAGGAAATGGGTGACGGCGGTATCGTAGTCGCGGGACTGGAGGGCGGCGTAGGCTTGGTTGAGAGTGTCGGAGGCGGGGTCGTTGGGGACCCCGGAGGGCTGCGCCAGGGACACGGCGCAGGCCGCCAGCAAGAGAAGGGGCCGCATAGCTTTTAGGGATATAGTGCGGGGGGAACCGAAAAATCGCAGAAAATGTGGAAAGGATCTCATTTGTATCCCGGACGCCGGATTACGGGAAATCCGTTATCGTTAAAGACGGAGGTTCCTGGTGCGAAGATTCCTGGCTCTGGCAATGCTGTGGGCGCTCCCGGCGGGGGCGCAGATCACGGTGAACCATGCGGGCGGGGTGTGGACCATCCGCGGGCAGAAGAACACCGTGGAGTTGAACGGAAGCGACCTGGCCGTCACGGTTCGGGCGGGGGCGGTGACCTGGAAAATGGTCCCGTCGGGCGCCGAGGATATGCTGGTGGCGGCGGGCGGGGACCGCTTCCGGGTGCGGCTGGCGGATGCCGGGGACATCGAGATCGCGCCCTATGCGACGGGGTTCAAAACCGGCGTACGGATGATCCTGGACCGGTTCCGCGGAACCGGGCAAGCCGCGCCCGGAGCGCCGCTGGATTTGCGGGTGGTGCTCACCATGTGCCTGGAAGGCACGGACGAGGAACTGGTGTCCGAGGCCATGGTCAATGAGGGCCGGGCGGTGGTGAAGGAACTACACTGGCCCACGGCCATGGACGGGCGCGAGGTGGATTACACGGTGCTCTCGAACGACAACGGAGAACTGCTGCCGCGCGATTGGCCGAAGCCGTATCACCCCATCCAGAGAGCGGCGGGGGACCACAGCATCATTCAGAGCCAGCTGATCGAGAGCTGGGCGATGTCGTGGTGGGGTTTCGAGAAAGGTCCGGCGGCCATGATCGTGATTGTGGAGACGCCCGACGACGCGGCGTACACCTTCCGGCACCCGGCGGGCGGGCCGACTTCGATCGGGCCGGTGTGGCGGGCGCAGCTTGGACGGTTCGGTTACCTGCGCAGCGTGCGGATGGGGTTCTTTCCGAAGGGCAACTATGTGGATCTGGCCAAGCGCTACCGGAAATACGTGATGGACTCGGGGCTGTTCGTGTCGCTGAAAGACAAGATTGCCGACCGCCCGGTGGTGGCGGGCCTGATCGGGCATCCGTTCATCGGGGCCAGCGTGCTGCGGAACAAGAGGGTGGGGGCGGCAACTTATGACACCAGGAATCCGGAGAGTAACCGGCGGCTTACCACCTTTGCCGAAAACATAGAGCGGCTGCGGGCGTTGAAGGCGCAGGGGTGGGAGCATCTGAATGTGAGCTTATCGGGGTGGTTGAACCAGGGATACGACCGGCAGACACCGGATGCGCTGCCACCGCCCGCGGAGGCCGGCGGGTGGGCCGGGATGAAGGCGTTTTTCGATGCCTGCAAGGAGCTGGGATACACCTGCTGGCTGCACGATCAGTACCGCGATTATTACACCGACGCGCCTTCGTGGAACCCGGATTTCGCGGTCCACGAGGAGGAAAACGGCGGGCAGCCGGATGCGTTTCCGGGCACGCGCTTCAAGAACGACTGGAAGGACGGATATATCCCGATGATGGATCATTGGGATGGCGGCGTGCAGGGGTATCTGAACAACCGTTTCATGCTGGGTTACTTAGTCAGGAATTATACGGAGATGTTCGCGCACGGGATTCATCCACAGGGAAGTTACCAGGATGTATTCGGATACATACCGCCGGACGAGGATTTCAACCCCAACCACCCCTCCAGCCGCACGGATTCGATGAACGGGCGGGCGGCGGTGCTACGCTGGGTGCGGAACAACCTGGGGATTGTGGGGACGGAAGCGGGATCGGACTGGCTGATTCCGTATGTGGACTACACCACCTCGCGATTCAACCGGGGCGCCAATACGGGGACCGATCCGGACCACCAGGACGCCATTCCGATTCCGCTCTACGACCTGGTGTATCACGACGCGGTGGTGACGGCGGCCACGCCCAATAACCTGCGGTCTCTGTTGTACGGGAATGCGCCGCAAATGGGCTACGGAAGGGTGGATGCGAACGGCGAACAGGTGCGGCGGATGGCGGCGCTCAATGCGCGGGTGGGATTGCTGGAGATGACCAACCACGAGTTTCTGGACGCAGGGCGGCAGCGGGAGCGCACCACCTTCGCGGACGGGACCACGGTTACGGTGGATTGGAGCAAGGGCACGGCGGAAGTGAAAGAAGGGCGCTGACGGGCGGGCGACGGCGCGCTACTTCGACGGCGCGGCTGGGATGTCGTAGATGTAAAAGGCGTGTCCGACGATGGCGGTAGGCCGCAGGGTGCGCAGCCAGGCGCCGCCGCCGGCGGTGTACCTTGCGCCGATCAGGGGGATTCCGGCCACCACGTGGGCGCTGATGGCGTACAGGCCGGGTTGGGGCGTCTTCAAGCGCATCAGGTCGGGGTAGCCGATGATCTGCGCGTGGAGACCATACACTTGCGGGGACAGAGAGTCGAAATAGGCCAGCCGATAGGGGCGCCCCGGCTCGTGGCGGGCGAGCCATGCCTGCAATTGCTTGAATCCCTGGCCCCAATCGACATTGTGCTCGTTGAGCCAGAGGGGACCGCAGCGCGAGCCGCCATCCAGGCCGATATCGGAGACGTGCGACGGCAGGCAGGCCAGTTCGTTGAAGTAGGAAAGATGGTCGGGGTAGATGCCTGCCGCGGCCACCACGATCCACAGGGCCAACGCCGCCGCCACCGCGCGCGGCCACCGGGAGGGGGCGGCGATGAGGGTGGCCATGCCCCAACCGCCGATCAGGTAAACGTACGGCAGGATGGGGATGAGGTAGCGGACGCCCAGGTCGTCGGCGGCGAGGGAATAGCCGGCGAACAGAACCGCGGGCGGCGCCAGCAGGAACAACTTGGTCAGGACGGGGATGGCGCGGCTGCGCAGGAGGGCCACCAGGCCGACAGCCGCGAGGACGATCGAGGGGAGCGGCTCTTTCAGCAGATAGACCACCGCGAAGTAGCTCAGGAAGTGGGCCTTCAGTTGGCCGGCCATGACGTAGAGGGCGTTGGGGTCGTGATCGGCATTGACCCGCCGCAATCCGGCCAGGTACGCCAGCGGATCGGACGGGAAGAAGTAGCAGACTTCGATCACCAGCGCGGCCACCCCGCAGAGCATCAGGAAAGCCAGGCCACAGCGGAGCAGGGTAGCGCCGGGCCCAGGGGGCACCCCAGAGGGCACTCCTGAGGGCGCCCGGCTGGCCGCGGGTTTGGCCCCGTGGCAGAGCTTATACTTCTTTCCGCTGCCGCATGGGCAGGGAGCGTTTTTGCCGGCTTCGGGCGGCGGCACGGAATGGCGCTCCCAGAAGGCGGGCGGGCTTCCGGGAAGACGCCGGGGAGGCCAGCGCAGGGAGGCGAACATCAGCAGCGCTCCCACAGGCGGCAGCGCCAGGGCGGAGAACTTGGTTGCCAGCATGGCGCCCATGGCCGCGCCGCAAGCGACCATGCGTTTCCAGCTTGGGTAGCGGAGGTAGCTCCACAACGCGAAGAAGAAGAGCGTGGTGAAGGCCGCCAGGCCGACATCGGTGGTGACCAGGTAAGAGTGGGCGATCACAGTGGGGCTGAAGGCGTACAGGAAGAGGCCCGCCAGCGCGCCGGCATCGCCCAGAAGTTCGCGGCCCCACCAGAAGAGAAGCAGGCCCAGGAAAGTCGCCAGGACGATAAACGGGAGGCGGGCCCAGAAGAGCACGCGGTCGGGTCCCTGGGCGGCGATGACCTCCGCGCCGGCGGAGTATTCCGCGCCAGTAGTCCCGGCTTCCATGCCGCGCACCCAGGGACTGTCTTTGAGGCGGATGCCGGCGGCGAGGAGCGCCAGGCCACTCAGTTCCTTGAGCAGCGGTGGATGCTGGGGGTTGGCGGCAATGACGCCGGTTTGCCAGTAGGAGAGGCCCGCGGCGAGGTGCGCCGGTTCGTCGAAGGTGGCGCTTTTGAGCAGGCTGGAGGAAAAGCTCTGGAGGAAAAAGACAATCAGCAGGATGGTGGCGGCGATCCAGTAGCCACGCGAGATGCGGCCGGAAGGGAGCATGGGGCGGATGGCAGGAGACGAAGTTCCAGTCTAGCAGCAGGCCGGGCCCGGCACGGAAAGTGGGCGAGGGGATGCCGGGATAGACGGACGGCTTGGAACGGGCGGCGCGCGCCGTATGGCGGATCGCGGGGTGCCGCGCACCGGGCAGATGGCTGGTTGAGGTTCTGTTGGATCTCTGTTTTCTATCTCTGCGTAAACTTCGATGCGGCGCACCTGCGCCGGGAATAGGAACCGGTTCCCGCCCCCCGTAAAGGAGCTGTCTCCTCTCAGCGGGCTTTCCACGATGGGATTGCGCCGCCTACAGGCCGCCCTGCGAACGTTGAACCGCGTGGATAGCCGACTTTGAATCCCCTCGAGTTGGGCACGGCATCGCAGATATCGAAACGGGCTGCTTCTCGGCGAGCGAGCAGCTCTTTTTCCAATCACAGAGTAGCAGGCCGGTTTCGCGGCTACGCACGGCGGGGCCTGCAAACCATTGAGCCGATTGCGAAGATAGGCCGGCGAACTTGGGGAACGGCGGCGCGGGCATGGCGCGGCGGCTTAAAAGCCGGTGGTTTTGTGGTTCACCAGGGCGAGGAACTCGTCGCGGGTGTCCTTGCGGGTGCGGAAGGCGCCGAGCATGGCGCTGGTCATGGCGCCGGAGTGCTGTTTTTCCACGCCGCGCATCATGATGCAGAAGTGGCGGGCTTCGCAGATCACCCCCACTCCCACCGGATCGACGGCTTCCTGAATGGTGCGGGCCACCTGCTGGGTGAGCCGCTCCTGGATCTGGAGGCGGCGGGCGAACACGTCCACGATGCGAGGAATTTTGCTCAGCCCAATGACCTTGTTTTTGGGCAGATAAGCCACGTGCATTTTGCCGTAAAACGGCAGCATGTGGTGCTCGCACATGCTGAAGAATTCGATATCCTTCACCACCACCATCTCGTCGTACTTGACGTCGTAGAGCGCGCCATTGACGATTTTCGCGACATCCATGCGGTAGCCGCTGGTGAGGAAGCGTAAGGCCTGCTCCACGCGGCGGGGGGTGCGGGACAGGCCCTCGCGCCGGGGGTCTTCTCCCAAACGGGAGAGAATCTCGTGGACCAGCGGGGCAATCTCCAGGGCGGCGCCCTCTTCGGGTTTAGGTGACAGTAACTGCACAACGGCTTTATTCGATTTCATCGGCGGTCACTTCAAAGATGTTGCGGGCGGTCTCGGCGATGCGAATCTTCTCCAGGCAGGGCCACTCGCCGGGGAAGACGGCGCGCCACTGGCGCTTAAGGCGGCGGCAAATTTCGCCCGCCAGGTTTTCGGAGGTGGGCACGGCATGCTCGAAGGCGGCCACCTCGGTATTGAGGTTACGATGATCGAGTTGGGCCAGCACCTCGCGCGCCACCAGGCGGTCCAGGGCATCGGTGTCAATGGTGCGCTGGGTATAGGGGTCGAGGGGGCCGCGGGCGCTCACCTCCACCAGGTAGTTGTGGCCGTGGCCATAGGGGTTATTGCACTTGCCGTAGAGGCGCCGGTTTTCTTCGGGCGCGAGCAGCGCGGAATTGAGGCGATGGGAGGCGGAGAAAGCATACCGGCGGGTCACGCGGAACATGCTTCCTCGCCGAAATAATCCACGAACAGATCGGGGGTTTCGTAGACCCGCACGGCAAACAGGCGGGCCGCGCCGGAGGACAGATCGGGTTGCAGGCGGCGCCAGATATCGCGGGCGATGTTTTCCGTAGTGGGCACTTCGAGATCGAAAGGGGGGACCTCGTAATTGAGAAAGCGGTGGTCGTAGGGCTGCACGATCCGGCGGTTGAGAATTTCCTTTAACTCCTTCAGATCGAGGACCATGCCGGTAAGCGGGTGAGGCTCGCCGCGGAGGCTGACCTCGACCACATAGTTATGCCCGTGACCCCGCGGATTGGCCGCAGGGCCAAACAGCCGGCGGTTCTCCTCGTCCGTCAATTCGGGCCGGCGGCAGACGTGAGAGGCGGAAAACTCGACTTTACGGGTGATGATCACGAAGGATTTTTCGACACCTGCGTCTTATAGAGGTACAATTTAATTATATAGTTTTCCGCATGAAGAGTACTAGAATCGACGGGCTTCTGCGAGTGGCTCTGGGCTTTCTCTCGCTGGCCTTCATTTTTGTAATTTACGGCGCTATCCACGAACGCGTTGTCGTTGCCGGAGATACGGCGCCCGAGTTCACCATCCAGGCAGATAACGGGCATACGGTCACGGTGCCCAATTTCGGCGGCAAGCTTCTGGTCCTGAATTTTTGGGCCACGTGGTGTCCGCCGTGCGTGGAGGAAACCCCCTCGCTGAGCCAGTTCGCGGCGCAATATGCCGGGAAGGGCGTAGTGGTGCTGGCAGTCAGCGTAGACAAGGACGAGAAGGCGTACCGGGCTTTCCTCGGAAAGTACAACCCGGCTTTCCTGACGGCCCGCGATTCCCAGGTTCACCAGGACTACGGGACGTTCATGTATCCCGAGACCTACCTCATCGACGCCAAGGGCAAAGTGTTGAAGAAGATTGCGGAGCCGGCGGATTGGATGAACCCGCAGCTCACCGGGTACGTGGATTCGGTGTTATCCGGAAGCGCGCTGCCGACCACCTAAACCCGCAGCACCGCGGCTCCCCTGACAGCGTCCTGCTTGAGGGTTTGAAGGGCCTGATTGGCCTCCGAGAGCGGGAACTCCTGGACCTCGGTATGAATGGGGATCTCGGCGGCTAGGCGCAGAAAATCCTCACCGTCGCGGCGGGTGTTGTTGGCCACGCTGCGGACGACCCGCTCGTGATAGAGCAGGTCGTAATCGAGGGGCGGAATGGGGCTCATGTGAATACCGCCCAAGGCCACCGTGCCGCCGCGATTCAAGGTGCGCAGGGCGGCGACCACCAGTTCTCCGGCGGGGGCGAAGACCAGGGCGGCATCCAGCTTCTCGGGCGGCTGGTCGAAGGAGTCTCCGGCCCAGACGGCGCCCAGGTCGAGCGCCAGGCCGCGATGGCGTTGGTCGCGCGAGAAGGCATAGACACGGATATCCCAATGGCGCGCCACTTGAATGGCCACGTGCGCGGCCGCGCCGAAGCCGTACATGCCCAGGGCGCCGCCGGGCTGGATGCCGGAGACGCGCAGCGTGCGAAAGCCGATGATGCCGGCGCACAGCAGGGGCGCCAGGTGCAGGTCGGGGACTCCCTCGGGCAGCGCGTAGACGAAATCCTGGTGGGCGGCCACATATTCGGCGTAACCGCCATCGACCATCCAGCCGGTGAAAACGGCCTGCTCGCAGAGGTTTTCACGGCCTGAGCGGCAGTATTGGCACACGCCGCAGGTGCGGTGCAGCCAGGGCACGCCCACGCGGGCGCCTTCGGAGAAGCGCGTGGCGCCCGGCCCGCGGCGTTCCACTACACCCACCACCTGGTGGCCCGGGATAACCGGCGACTTGCGCGGTTGCAGTTCGCCCTCGACCACGTGCAGGTCGGTGCGGCAGACTCCGCAGGCCGCCACGCGCACCAGGACCTCGTCCGGCCCGGGCGCGGGCATGGGCTGATCGCTGAAACGCAGGGGCTGCGAGCCGACCGGCGCGGGTTGCGAGAGGGAGCAAGCCTTCATGTCCCCATTCTCGCTCCGCGGAAAGCTGGCCGCGGCGCGGCGCGTTACAATCGTGGACGAGCCTGAAAATATGGCCAAACGGCTCATGATCGTGGTGGTAGGAGCCGGAATCGGCTCGCTGGCCGGACTACTGGCGGCGTTCCTGGGAGCCGGCAACATCGCCCTTATCGGCGGCGCGGTGGTGGGCGCGATTCTGCCCCTGCTGGTGCTGGGGGCGCCCGGGAAGTAGCGCGAGGCAGCCACGGACGCACGTATCAAATAATACTTGCTGTGGGAACAATCTCAGGAGTAGAGTCCCATAAGGAGGTATGTAAATGCCTTTTTGCGCGACTTGCGGTGCGCCGGTAGAAGGTCGGTTTTGCGCCAAGTGTGGCGGCGCGGTAGCGGGGAGTCCGGCGGCGGCCGGATCGAGTGCGCCGGTAGCAGCCGGCGGTCTGACGGAGAACGCCGCCTCGGCGTTGTGTTATGCCCTCACCTTTATTACCGGCATCATCTTCCTGGTGCTGGCCCCTTACAACCAAAACAGGACGGTGCGCTTTCATGCGTTCCAGGCGATTTTCCTGGGGGTGGGGATTATCGCCTTCGACATCGTGTTCTCGATTATCATCTCTGTCCTGCGGCTTTACCTCTTCGGCTTCCTGATGCCGCTGGTGGGCCTGCTCTTCTTCGTGCTGTGGATTTACATGCTCGTTTCGACCTTCCAGGGGAAGATGGTGGTCCTTCCGGTGATCGGGCCGCTGGCGCAGCAGCAAGCGCAACCAAAATAAGGTCCCGGGCAGGGGGACTGTGGCGTTCGAGCCACAGCCGGGCCAGTATTTCCACCGATTTACGGGTAATCGAAGAGTCCGCCGCCACGTCTAATTCAGTGTGAAGAGGGTGGCGCCGTGGGCGGTGTTGTGGATGCTGGGGGCGGTTTGCGCCTGGGCGCAAGCGCCCGTGGTGGGCGATATCAACTTCTACGGGGCGCAAAAGCTAAGCCCGGAGCGAATCCTGAACACTCTGAAACTGCACCCGGGCGACCGGCTGCCGGGGTCAAAGGCGGATCTGGAAGACCGGCTGTCGAAGATTTCCGGCGTGGTGGATTCGCGCGTGGAAGCAGTCTGCTGCGATGGCCCGCGGGTGACGCTGTTCATCGGCATCGAGGAGCGCGGGGCGCCGCATCCGGCCTTCCGCTCCGCGCCCGCCGGTAATGCGGTGCTGCCTCCGGAGATGGTGGACGCTTACGACGGCTTTCTGGCGGCCGTGGCGAGCGCCGCTGCCGGAGGCCACTCGGGCGAGGATCTCAGCTCCGGCCATTCGCTGATGGACGATCCGCGGGCGTGGGCCTACCAGCAGCGCTTCCTGCAAATGGCGCCGGCGAACCTGAACTTGCTGCACGAGGTGCTGCGCGACGGATCGGAAGCCAGCCAGAGGGCCACCGCCGCGGCCCTGATCGGCTACGCTCCCGACAAGGCGGCGATTATTGACGATCTGCAATACGCTCTTCAGGACCCCGATGCGGCGGTGCGCGCGAATGCCCTGCGTTCGCTGACCGCCGTGGCAGTACTGGCCTCCAAGGATCCCGCGCTGGGCCTGCGCATCGAGCCGACGTGGCTTGTGGAACTGCTTCACTCGATCGTGCTGAGCGACCGGGTGGAATCCCTGCAGGCGCTTCTCGCCCTTACCAACGGGACCGCCGGGCACGAACGCGCAGCGCAGCACGGACAGGCCGCCGGGGAGACCAATGAGCGGGCTGCCCTGGATCTGATCCGGGAGCGCGCACTGCCGTCGGTGATCCAAATGGCCCGCTGGAAGACCCCTGGCGACGCGCTGCCGGCATTTCTGCTGGCGGGGCGCCTGGCGGGTATGGATTACGTGGACACGCTGCAGCAGTGGGCCACCGGCAACCACGATGCAGTGCTCGCCAAGGTGCTCTCCACCGGCCGGAAGAAAGCGGGCGGTACACTACAATAGTGGCCGCCGGAATGAGACTCAGCAGGAGGCAACTGCTGGCATGTGCCGCGGCCGCCGCGGCGCGGCCCGCGAGCGGCCAGCAAGCCCACACTGCCAACGGTCCCAAGGCACGCACGAGCCCGGGAATCTGCGTCTATTCCGACATTTTCCGCAAAGTGGCCTACGATGAGCTGCCCATGATGCTACGCGATACGGGCGTGGACGGCGTGAATCTGACCGTGTTTCCCGGCGGGCACGTGGACCCCGCCAACGCGGACCTGCACATGTTCCGCTCGGTAGAAGCGATGACCGGCGGGGGCCTGGACGTTCCCATCATCAGCACCAAATACGTGAACCTGACCGACAACACCATCCGCACGGTGCTGGGGGTGTGCAGCGAGATGGGCGTGCCGCTGTTCCGCTCGGGGAACTGGCGGTACGGCGCCGCGCCCGACCCGCAAGCCCGGCTGGGCGAAGTGCAGCGCGACGTGTCCAGCCTGGCCGCGATTGCGCGCGCCGCCAAAATGACGGTGGTGATTCAAAACCTGACCGGGGATTACGTGGGCGCGGCCACCTGGGACATGAACCTGATTCTGCGGGGCCTCGATCCGCAGACCTCGGGTTGGGATTTCGATATCGGCAACGCCACGGCGGAGAGCGCCGACGGCGGCTGGGCCGTCGCGCTGCGCCTGGCGACTCCGCGGCTGAAGGCCGTATCGGCGCGCGATTTCTACTGGTCGAAAGACGGAGGGGGCTGGAAATCGACGCCATGCCCTTTGGGTGATGGGATGGTGGACTGGCCGGCCTTCTTCCGGACGCTGGCGGGCGCGCATTTTACCGGCCCGCTGACGATTCACATGGATTACCAGCCGCAGTCCCTGGCCGCTGCCCTGCGCCACGATATCGATTTCGTGCGCCAGGGGTTGAACGCGGCGTACGGGCTGGGCGGCGGGAAGTAAAATGTGAAGCCGGGGCAGGGCGTGGACTTGTGCGCGTGGGCGCAGTTGCGATATGACTGGTGGAGTCCATGCGCTCCACTATGCCAATCAAACTCCTGCCCAAACTCCTGCTGGCTTTCGCGCTGGCCTTGCCGGCGCTGGCGCAAACTACCCTGAAAGACTCCCTGGCGAAGCACTGGAAGACCACCGAGGACTTCACCATTGCGGTGGCCAGGCTGATGCCCGCAGACAGCTACGGATTCAAGCCCGTGCCCGAAGAACTGAGCTTCGGACAATTGATGCTCCAGATTGCCGGGGCCAACCTGGGTGCGTGCGCCAACGCCAGCGGGATGGCGCGGCCCGAGATTCCGGCCCGGATCACCCAGCAACTGCGCGACGAAAAGGCCGATATTCATAAGGATGACGCCATCGCGTTTCTGACCAGCACGTTCGATTTCTGCAACCGCGCGGTAGCCTCGATGACCCCCGAAAAACTGGATGCGGTGGTGGGACCGGCGAACCGGAAGATGACCGGCTTCGAGTGGCTGTGGGCCTATTTCACGCACACCGCGCACCATCGCGGGCAGGCGGAAGTTTATCTGCGCGTCAAGGGAATCAAACCGCCGGATTACGTCTTTTAGCGAGGGGCAGGCGGCGGGGAGACTGTTGGATCGGTTCTGCCGCCGACGTTGAGGCTGACGCTCTGAGGGGCCTGACGCAGAGGGGTTATGGTCTGTTAAGATGGAGGGGCTATGGCGCTATCGTCTAACGGTTAGGACGGAGCCCTCTCAAGGCTTAAATACGGGTTCGATTCCCGTTAGCGCTACCAAGTTTTCATAGACTTACGGGCGTTGGGTGACCACGGGTGACCACGCGCAACGCTCCAGCAAAAACCAGCCACGAAATACGCCGAGGTTTCGGCCACGTTGCCGCACCGGCACGCCTCCGGAGACCGCGCCGCGGTTCGCGCAGGGGGCGCGCACGTTGCGCCGGTGGTCGCCGCCTGGATGTGTGGCACCAACCGCGTGGTCGCACCGCGTCACCGCCAAAACGCCAAAACGGGCCTTTGGCCGCGCTCCTTCTACGGTGGCCGGCACGTGGCATGTGGCGCGCGGATGCTGGTGCTCCTCGGCAAACGCCTTCTGGGGGCCCGCCGCCAGGATTGAACAAAGCGGAACCGCGACCTTCGTTGATTTGCAAGAAGCGCCGATGGCGGGGCGGTTTCCCGTTAGCGTTCAGGTTCGACGCGCCACAAAACGACGGCTGTATGCTAAGCCTATGACATGACTGCATCACCGTGCCTTGCGGGAAGATCCCGCTCTCCACGCGGACGGGCAGAGTTCAGGCGGGGCGCCGGAGCGGGGGCGTGATCGCGTACTCGACCGACATCGGGTTGGCCATGCGTTTTGAGGCGTCCAGGATCTCAAGGCCCACGACGTTGCCGTCGCCATCGTAATCCAGAATGACGCCGGGCTTGTCCTGGTCGCTTTCCGCGACCGGAGCGTCGCTCAGCAGGACGCTGAGAACATCTACTTCGGGATCGTATACGACTTTCATTCGGCGCTCCAGTACTTCTCAATCTTGCTGGTCCTGTAGGCTGTGACGACCAACGGCGGCGTATGTTCTTCCGCCACAACGACCCGCAATAAGTACAGTTTCCCATCTTCGAACCGCAACCGCGACTGGTAGATCCAGGCGCCAGCGCGGGATTCGTCGCGGAGACGCTGTTCGGGAGAGTCCATGACGGACTGGACCATCGCCAACGGTATGCCGCGGCGGGCCATCTCCCATTCGGCGTGGCGGGAAAGACGGAAGTTCACGGCTGGCTAGCTCTCCTCGAATCCTTGATTCTCAAACTTCAGCGTCCGGCAGTTCTCTGTCACCGTGCGGACCACGTTGTCCGGTGCGCCGGACGGGATCTCAGCTTCGATCTCTACGGTGACGGTCACCTTGGCATCCAGCAGCCCGGCGAGGTGCTGGACCACCGAGCTTGCGATCACGTCGACGTCGCGGGAGAGGCGGGTGGCGTCGATCTTGGCGGAACCGTGGAAGCGGCGCATCACTGGCGTCTTCGGCTTCGCGGCGCCCGTGCCTTTGCCAGTGTCTTCTCCCGATGCGGGGGCGCCACCGCCCGGCGCGCCCTTTCCTGCGCCAGCGCTTTCACCAGCACCGGAACCAGTTCCGGTAGTCTGTGGCGGTGCGGAGTCCTTTTCTATCTGGGTCGCGGCGATGTCCGGCTTCACTACCACGCTATTTGCGTTCAACTGGACCGTCGGGCGGCGACCGGCCTCGAGGCCGCGGTACCGATCGGCGGCGGTGTCGTAGTAGTCGGCGTAACCGAAGGTATCGTGCGACCACGTGAGCCGGCTGACTCCATCCTGGATCGCGTCCAGAATCACCTGGGCGTTCTTGACGCGCGGCAGGTAGAGATACTTGGCGAAGTCGTCCACCAGCAGCTTCACGCCCACGTGGTTCCCCCGCCACAGTGGTACCTGGTCAATTTCGAATCGCAGGACCGCGCCAGCCATGCTGGTGACCAGCAGCCCGTCGTTCTTCAGCTTCTTCGACGCCCGCTCCGCCAGCCACTCCGTCCCTTGAAGTCGAAACTCCTGCCATTCGACCGCGGGGAATGCCTGGCCAGGCTCCGGCCGTTTCTGCCCTGCGACCAGCAGCCAAACATACGTCTCTGGAATCCGCCCTTTCACGGCCTGATCCGAACTCGTCAGACGCTGCTCCACCTGATTGACCTGGAATGGCGTGAGATTCAGCGAGACGGTGTCCTTCTCGATGGACTGCCAGGCAAGGTAAGAACGGACCGCCTTGTCGAGGTCCGCGAACCGGGTCTTGTCGGCGGCCAGGAAGACCAGCATATTGCCGCAGTTCCGGCCCGCGGAACCTCGATTGAGGATCTCAGCCGCCGCTAGCCTGCCCGCGCTCGAATCCGTCTTTGCGCTGTGCGGATAGTCCGGACTCAAGATGACCAACTTCGCCTCGGGCTCATC
>JASHSS010000068.1 GCA_030038565.1 Bryobacteraceae bacterium | reverse complement strand
GTGATGGTCACGGTCCCGGGCCGGTTGCCGATCGCTTCGGCGGCGTTCAGCGCGAGGTTCATGATGACCTGTTGTATCTGCGAAGGGTCGGCCTTCACGGCGGGCAGCCGGCGCGCCAGCCGCAGATTCAATTCCACGGGGTCAGGGGTGGAGGTGCGAAGCAACCCGGCAATTTCCTCGACCTGCGCAGAAAGGTCCAGGTCCGCCAGCACGAACTGGCCCTTGCCCGCGTAGGCCAGCATCTGGCGGATCAGCAGGGCCGCACGCTCGCCCGTGCGCAGGATTTCGGAAAGCCGCGACCGCACCTCCTCGCTGGCGGCGTCGTCCATGGCGAGGCTGGCGTTGCCCATGATCCCGGTCAGCAGATTGTTGAAATCGTGGGCCAGTCCGCCAGCCAGGACGCCGAGGCTCTCCAGCCTTTGGGTTTGCCGCAACTGCTCTTCGAGCGCGCGGCGTTCGGTGATATCGCGGGCGATGTTCGAAATCCCCACGATCTGCCCGGCCGGGTCGCGGATGGGAGAGATGGTCAAAGAGACACGAATGCGCCGGCCGTCTTTGCGGGTGCGAACGGTTTCGAAATGTTTCACCCGGCCGCCGCGGCGGATGCGTTCCAGGATATCCGCCTCCTCGTGGGCGCGGTCCTCGGGAATCAGGCGGGCCATCGGCCGGCCCTCCATTTCGGAGGCGCTATAGCCGAAGATCTGCTCGGCGCCATAATTCCAGCTTTGGATGACGCCATTCAAGTCTTTGGAAATGATAGCGTCGGCGGAGGATTCCACCACCGCGCGGAGTTGCGCGGAAAGCCGTTCCTCGCGGGCCCTCTGCATGGTTTCGAGGCGCAGTTGTTCCAGGCGCTCATCGGCCAGGCGGGCGCTCGAAGCGGCCTGGCGATGAGCGCGGCGCAACTGCGCAACCACCCAGATAATCAGCGCGGAGATGAGCAGGGTGGCGCCCAGGCGCAGCGAATCCCGTTCGCTCACGAGGTAGAACAAGGCCGCGCCAGATCCCAGCGCGACCATCACCGCGGGTCCTTCTCCGGCTAGCGCAGCGGCGGCCAATACGCCGATCACGACAGTGGTGTACGGGAAATTGTGGCCCAGGACCGGATTCAGGGCCAGGCGGGCAAGCACACTTGCAATCGCCAATCCGGCGCCCATCAGATAACGCCGGCCCGGGGGAGGTTGGGAGGCTGTCACGGAGTTTCAAATCCCAGACTCTAATCCATGATACCTAACCTGACGGCGTCGTCACGTCTTTATTTCGGAGCGGCGGGTGGCGGCCGGGGGCTTGCGGCGGCGTCGGCTGGGGGTTGGAGGCGGGTGGCGGCCGGGACGGGTGACGGGCGGCGGCCGGGGTAGCTGGCGGTTGGCGGCAGGGGGCGGCCTGGGTTGGCGGCCGGGCCGGAGTGGCGGACCGGTAGCGGCCGGTGACGCGACGGGCATCAGCTTAGCCTTATACATTAAGGGATTGCGATCAGCAGGCCGGCGCTGATGCCCACCGAGCGCGGGTGCCCCTGCCCGAAGCTGTAATCGTAGCCAGGCTCCAGGTACCAGCCGAATCTGCGCTTCGCGGAGGGCCAGAACATAAAATCCAGCGCGGCTTCAATACCGGGAGAGTTGGTGGTGATGCCATATGCCCGGGTATGAATCCACTCCGGGCCCACGCCAACCATGAATTCCGCTTTCTTGGACAGAGTCCAGGGTTTCTTGAAAAGCAGGTCGGTATCCCACTCCACCGTGTGGCGGCTGAACAAGGGGGTGGCGCCCGCCTCAAGTTCCAGCCAGTTTTCGATGGGCGTAGCTTCCACCGCAAGGTCGGGGCCGAAGCTCGTGCCGCCCTTGAGATCCCGGCTGACGGCTCCGCCCAGCTCGACGATCGCCACGGGTTCCGGCTCTGCGGACTGCGCGAAGGCTCTCCCCGCGCAGAGCAGCAACAGCGCCGGCAGCAGGGATTGGGGGGCGCTCACTTCGGCAACTGCACGGTGATGTTGCGGTACAGCATTCCGCCAGTGTGATCGCCCTGAAGATAGAACGGCCCCGGCTCGGCTTCGTTGCTATCCAGCGCGCCGCCGGTGATGCTGGGGATCTCCTGGTTGTCGATGGTCTTGACGCCATCGCGGATCACCGTCACATGGCGCCCCACCAGGGTGATGTCGTAGCTCTCCCAGGCGCCGGGTTTGCGCGGCAACTGAACCGCCGGGGCGATGAAGGAGTAGATCGAGCCGATGGTGTGGAAGCGGTCGTTGGCGTCCACGGGTTCGTACTCCACCTGGACCTCGTAGCGCCCTCGCAGGTACACGCCGCTGTTGCCGTCGTCCGGGCAGTTGAACTCGATGTGCAGCTTGAAATCCTGAAATTTGCGGGTGGTGCGGAGATTGGCGCCGTGCGCTTCATTGAGCAGTTCGCCGTTCTTCACGGTCCAATGATTGGTGGCGGTGCCGATGGGTTCCCAGCCCGTGAGATCCTTGCCATTGAAGATCGGCTCGGGGTCGGTCCAGGCCTTGGGCACAGGCCGGTCCAGCAGCGGCGCGCGCACGCCGGCGATGGCGCCCTGGCTGGCCTCGCCGCGCTTGATGGCGCCCACCAGCTTACCGCCCTCGACGCTGAGTTCCCAAGTGGCCCCCTGCTGCGCTTTGACGATCAGCAGCGCGCCATCCATCTGGACGCCCTGGGACACGAAGGCGCCGCCCCCGCGGGGTTGAATGCGCGCTGCCAGCGCGCCGCCCGCCTGGGTAACCTCGATCCAGTCCGGGTATGTCACGCCATTGGGCGTGGTGATATTGAGATCCCATCGTCCCAGGAAGGGATTGCCCGATTGCTGAGCGGTGAGGGCGGCCGCTATCAGGATTGCCAAAGCCAACTCTTTCATGACACGTTCAGTTTACATCGTGGCATGAACCGGCAGAGCGCCAATCTGAAAGCCCATTCCGGCCCGGATGGGCGTCTCATGCCGGTTCGGAAATGGGGAGTGCTGCGCGTTCCAAGCGCGGATGGCCCGGGGGAGGGGCTTGCGGGTGCGGGTGGTGGGGCGGGCGAACGCGATGGGGTTCGGCGTGGTGGTCGGGCGAACGCGATGGGGTTCGGCGTGGTGGGCCGGGCGAACCAGATGGTTCGGCGTGGTGGCCGGGCGCAGGGGGCTGCGGGGTTCTCGCGGAAATCCGGCGCAAGGGTTGGCGGCGCAGGCGAACCGGTTTGGCGCACCCTCGCAGGCACTCCCCCGCCGGAGCGTTTGGGGTCGGCGTTTGGGGTTGACGGTTGGGGTTGGCGGCTGGGCTCGGCGGAAACGGCAGCCCGGGCGGGATCCCCAGCTTCAGCCCGCCAGGCCGTGGATCACCAGGTCGGCCAGGGCTTCGGCGTACTTCTGCGAGGGCGGCTCATTCTTCACCAGGAAGCGATAGTACAGCGGGCCGTATAGGGAATCGATCACCAGGTCGAGATCGGCGTCCCGGCGCAGTTGGCCGCTGGCCTGTTTCTGGCGGAGCATCTCGCGGGCCAGGGAGCGGCGCGGATCGCTCCAGTGGGAGCGGAAGGCGGCGGCCACCTCGGGATCGCTGCGGGCCGCCATCACGAAGGAGCGCAGCATGCGGCCGCCGCGGCCGGAGAGGACGCGGGCGAAATTGCGCATCTGGGTGGTGAGGTCGTCGCGCAGCGAACCGGTATCGTCCAGGGGCAGTTCGGGGGCGGTGGCTTCGCGGAAGGCCTCGATCACGACAGCGGCCTTGTTGGGCCACCAGCGGTAGACGGTGGCCTTGCTGGCGCCGGCGCGCATGGCGATGGCCTCGGCGGTGACGCGGTCGAAGCCGGCCTCGTCCATCAGGTCGAGAGCGGCTTTCAGGATGCGGCGGCGCGTGGACTGGTCGCGCGGCCGGCCACGGGCGCGGGCGGGTTTTGCAGAGGCGGTCATATCGTGCGCTACAATCTTGAATATACGAATTTCGAAACGCCCGCGTCTACTATTTCGCGAAAGCGGGCGAATCCAGTGGTCTTGGAGTAAGCGGGAATGTGGATTGTCCGACTGGCGCTGGCGAGGCCGTACACGTTTATCGTGCTGGCGCTGCTGATCCTGATTCTGGCGCCCGTGGTGATTGAACGCACCCCCACGGACATCTTTCCGAATATCGATATTCCGGTGGTCGCGGCGGCCTTCAACTATACCGGGCTGAGCGCGGAAGAAATGGAAGAGCGGATCACCTGGATTTACGAGCGGTCGCTGACCACCACGGTGAACGATATCGAGCACATGGAATCGCAGTCCATCGACGGGCGGGCGATCATCAAGGTGTTCTTCCACCCGGGCGCCGACATCAACGCCGCGGTGGCGCAGGTGAGCGCGATTTCGCAGCCCATCCTGCGGCAGTTGCCGCCGGGCACGACGCCGCCGTTTCTGCTGACCTACAACGCTTCGAGCGTGCCGATTCTGCAACTGGGCCTGTCGGGGCGCGGCTTGACCGAGCAGGCGCTGTTCGATTACGGGGTGAACTTCATCCGCGTGCGCCTGGTGACGATTAACGGCTGCGCGATTCCCTATCCGTACGGCGGCAAGCAGCGGCAGGTGATGGTGGATATCGACCCGGCGGCGATGCAGGCGAAGGGGCTTTCGCCGGCCGATATTACCAACGCGGTGGGCAATCAGAACCTGATCATCCCGGCGGGGACGTCGAAGATCGGGCAGTTCGAATACGATGTGGACCTGAACTCCAGCCCCACCACGGTAGAAGCGTTCAACGATTTTCCGGTCAAGGTGGTGAACGGCACGCCGGTGTACATCCACGATATCGGGCACGTGCGCGACGGCTTCGCCCCGCAGACCAATATCGTGCGGCAGGACGGCAACCGGGCGGCGCTGCTGACGGTGCTGAAGAGCGGCAACGCTTCCACGCTGGCGGTGGTGGACGGCATCCGCAAGCTGCTGCCGGCGGTGGAGGCCACGCTGCCGCCGGAATTGAAGATCCAGCCGCTGGCGGATCAATCCATCTTCGTGCGCGCATCGATCAAGGGGGTGATTCGCGAAGCGGTGATCGCGGCGTGCCTGACGGGATTGATGATCCTGCTATTTCTGGGCAGTTGGCGGAGCACCCTGATTATCGCCGTTTCGATTCCGCTTTCGATCCTGACGTCGATTATCGTGCTGAGCTGGCTGGGCGAAACCATCAATATCATGACCCTGGGCGGGCTGGCGCTGGCGGTGGGAATCCTGGTGGACGACGCCACCGTGGAAATCGAGAATGTGAACCGCAACCTGGACGAGGGCAAGGAAATCCAGCGGGCCATTCTGGATGGCGCCTCGCAGATCGCGGTTCCGGCGCTGGTCTCGACGTTGTGCATCTGCATCGTGTTCCTGCCGATGTTTTTCCTGAGCGGGGTGGCGCGCTACCTGTTCGTGCCGCTGGCGGAAGCGGTGGTGTTCGCCATGCTCGCGTCGTACGGACTTTCGCGCACGTTGGTTCCGACGCTGGCGAAATACCTGCTGAAGCACCAGTACCACGGCCCCAGCCGCAATCCGCTGGTGCTGTTTCAGAGAGCTTTCGAGCACGGTTTCGACCGCCTGCGCGGGGTGTACCAGGCGATTCTGGCGGTGCTGGTGCATGGCCGGGCGGTTTTCGTACCGGTGTTCCTGGTGGTGTGCGTGGCGGGGTTTCTGCTGTACCCGTGGGTGGGCCAGGATTTCTTCCCGACCTCGGACACCGGGCAATTCAAGCTGCACCTGCGAACCAAGACCGGCACGCGCATCGAGGAGACGGCGCGGCTGTGCGACCTGGTGGAGCAATCCATCCGGCGGCAGATTCCGCGCGACCAGGTGCTGAACATCCTGGATGAAATCGGGCTGCCCTACAGCAGCATCAACACGATTTACAGCAATTCGGCGCCGGTGGGGACGGCGGACGCGGACATCATGGTGTCGCTGGTTCCGGAGCACCGGCCCACGGAGGAATTCGTGCGGGTGCTGCGGGCCAGCCTGCCGCGGGAGTTTCCGGGCACCGATTTTTACTTCCTGCCGGACGATATCGTCAGCCAGATTCTGAACTTCGGGCTGCCGGCGCCCATCGACGTGCAGATTATCGGCCGGAACGTGGACGCCAACCGCCAACTGGCGGACCGCATCATGAACCAGATGCGGCGCATTCCGGGCATGGCCGACCTGCGCATCCAGCAAACCTTCGACATGCCCAAGCTGCACATTTTCACCGACCGGATCAAGGCGGCGGAGAGCGGGTACACGCAGAACGACGTGGCGCAGAGCCTGCTGATCGCCCTGAGCGGCAGTTTTCAGACCCAGCCGACCTTCTGGCTGAACCCCGAGAACGGCGTCAGCTACAACGTGGTGACGCAGGCGCCCCAGTACGACGAGCAATCGCTCAAGGACCTGCGCAACCTGCCGCTGACGGCGCAGAGCGGGACGCCGGAGATCCTCAACGACATCACCTCCATCAGCCGCGGCAACGGCATGGCGGTGGTGAACCACTACGATATCCAGCGCGTCATCGACATTTTCGGCGCGGTGGACGGGCGCGACCTGGCGAGCGTGGGCGAGGAAGTGGACCGCATCGTGAACGCCAATCGAAAGAACCTGGTGCGCGGCTCGGAGATGCTGGTGCGCGGGCAGGTGGACACCATGCGCAAGTCGTTCTCCGGGCTGGTGGCGGGGCTGCTGTTTGCGATTCTGCTGGTATACCTGCTGATCGTGGTCAATTTTCAATCCTGGCTGGATCCGTTCATCATCATTACGGCGCTCCCGGCGGCGCTGGCGGGCATTCTGCTGATGTTGTTCACCACGCACACGACGCTGAGCGTACCGGCCATGATGGGGGCCATCATGTGCATGGGAGTGGCGACGGCCAACAGCATCCTGGTGATCAGCTTCGCCAAGGAGATTCTGCTGGAGCACGGCGACCCGGTGAACGCGGCGCTGGCGGCGGGATTCACGCGCTTCCGGCCGGTGATCATGACGGCGCTGGCGATGATTATCGGGATGGTGCCGATGGCGCTGGGGATGGGCGAAGGCGGGGAACAGAACGCGCCGCTGGGGCGGGCGGTGATCGGCGGGTTGCTGTTCGCCACGGTGGCGACGTTGATTTTCGTTCCGGCGGTTTTCGCGCTGCTGCACGGGTGGCGGCGGACGGGCGCGGCGGAGGTCGTGGCGCATGAGTAGCCGGAGGGCCAGCGTGCAGGAGGGCCAGAAGGCGCCGCCGCGGCTGCCGGCGATTCTGTGGGTGGCGATCGCGGTGGTGGTGGCGGCCACGGCGGGGGCGATCGGGTATGACATTGTGAAGGGGGTCGCGGCGCGGGTCCACGCGGCCAGTAAGCTGGAGCAACAGACCGAAGATATGGCCGTGCCGACGGTGCAGGTGATTCATCCCAAGCGGGGCGCGGCGATCGAAGAGGTGGCGCTTCCGGGGAACGCCCAGGCTTACGTGGCCACGCCGATTTATGCGCGCATCAACGGCTATATTAAGGTGTGGTATTTCGACATCGGGGCGCAGGTGAAGCAGGGGCAGCTTCTGGCGGAGATCGAGACGCCGGAAGTGGACCGCGAACTGGACCAGGCGCGCGCGGATCTGGCCACCGCGAAAGCCAACTACGAGCTGGCCCAGACGACCGCGGCGCGCTACCAGGCGCTGCTGAAGAGCGATTCGGTGGCCAGGCAGGACGTGGACGACCGGGTGGGCGACCTGGAAGCCAAAAAGGCTATGGTGGATTCGGCCACCTACAACGTGCGGCGCCTGGAGGAGACCCAGGGGTTCCAGAAGGTCTACGCCCCCTTCGACGGCGTGATTACGGCGCGCAACATTGATTTCGGCACGCTGATCAACGCCGGAGCCAACGCGCCGGGGAAAGAGCTGTTCGACATGGCGGCCACCAGCAAGCTGCGCGTGTACGTCAACGTGCCGCAGCAGTACTCACTGGACGTGCGGCCCGGCGGGGCGGCCGATCTGACGGTGGCGGAATTTCCGGGGCGGCGGTTCGCGGGGCAGATTGTGCGCAACTCGGACGCCATCGATCCGGCCTCGCGCACGCTGCTCACGGAAGTGGACGTGAACAACCCCAAGGGCGAACTCCTGCCGGGGGCGTTCCTGTCGGTGCATTTCAAACTGCATTCCAAGGCGGGGGCGGTGATTGTGCCGGTGAACGCGCTGATTTTTCGCTCGGCGGGGATGCAGGTGGCGGTGGTGCGGGGGAACCAGGCGGAGCTTCAGGCGGTGAGCATCGGGAGGGATTACGGCAACGA
>JASHSS010000745.1 GCA_030038565.1 Bryobacteraceae bacterium | reverse complement strand
CTGCCCCACCGCTATCCATTCCTCCTGGTGGACCGTATTGTGGAACTGGAATCGGAGCGCATCGTCGGCATCAAGAACGTCACCCTCAACGAACCCTTCTTCGCCGGCCACTTCCCGGATTTTCCGGTGATGCCCGGCGTACTCATCATTGAGGCCATGGCCCAGACCGCCGGCGTGCTGGTGCTGAAAACCATCCCCGATCGCGCCAGTAAACTGGTCCTCCTGGTGGCGGTCGAAAATGCCCGCTTCCGCCGTCCGGTGGTCCCCGGCGATTGCCTGCGTATGGAAATGAAGCTGCTCAAGCGTAAGGCCAGCGTGGCCAAAATGGCCGGTGTGGCCACCGTGGACGGCCAGGTGGTGGCGGAGGCCGAGGTCATGTGCAAGCTCGCCGATAAGGAAGAGAAACCGGCCCCGGCTCCCGACCCCGTCCCCGTCTCCGATTAGCCGATGCCCATCCATCCGACCGCCATCGTGGATCCTCTGGCGCGGATCGCGGATAGCGCCGAAATCGGCCCCTATTCGATCGTCGGCGCGGAGGTGGAAATCGGCCCCCGCACCCGCCTGATGGGCCACAATTACCTGGAAGGCCCCACCTGGATCGGTGAGGAGAACGTCTTCTTTCCCTTCAGCAGCGTGGGCGTGGCCTCCCAGGATCTGAAGTATCGCGGCGAGCGCGCCGAAACCCGCATCGGCCACCGCAACCGCATCCGCGAATTCGTCACCATCCATCGCGGCACCAAGGGCGGCGGCCTCGTCACTGCCATCGGCAGCGATAACCTGCTGATGACTTATTCCCACGTCGCCCACGATGTCCAAATCGGCGATCACGTCATCCTCGGCAACAGCGTCGGCCTGGCCGGCCACGTAGTCATCGAGGATTGGGCCGATCTGAGTCCTTACACCGGCGTCCACCAGTTCTGCCGCATCGGACGCCACGCTTTTATCGGCCCCTACAGCGTCATCAAGCAGGATATCCTGCCCTTCTCGCTCACCAGCACGAAGCCGGAAGTCGAGGTCTTCGGCGCCAACAGCATCGGCCTGGCGCGCCGGGGCTTCGAAAAACCGGTCATCGAGTCGCTGCAAACCGCCTTCCGCCTGCTCACCCGCTCGCAGTTGAATACTTCGCAGGCCATTGAACGCATCCGCGCCGAACTCCCGCCGTGCCCGGAAATCGACGAGTTGGTCCGCTTCATCCAAACCTCCGAACGAGGCGTCGTCAAGTAAATGCGCTACGGGATGATTGCCGGCAACGGCCGCTTCCCCCTCCTGGCCCTGGAGAGCGCCGCCCGGTTGGGCCACCAGGTCACCGTGATCGCCATCCAGGAGGAAGCCTCCCCGGAAGTCGCCGCCCGAGCCGAACGCTGCCACTGGGTCTCTCTCGGCCAGCTCAGCCACCTGATCGAACTCCTCAAGCAGGAGGGCATCACCGAAGTGGTCATGTGCGGGCAGGTCAAGCACGCCAAAATCTTCTCCAACATCCGCCCCGATTGGCGCCTGGTCAAGCTGCTGGCCACCCTGCCCTCCCGGAACACCGACGGCCTGATCGGCGGCGTGGTGAAGATCCTGGAGGATGAGGGCATCCATCTCCGCGATTCCACCGGCCTGCTCAAACCGCTGCTGGCCAGCCCCGGCGCCATGACCCGCCGTAAGCCCTCCCGCGAGGAAGAAACGGATATCGAGTACGGCCGCCGCGTGGCCAACGCCCTGGCGGGCTTCGACGTGGGGCAAAGCGTGGCCATCTGTGAGCGCGCCGCGGTGGCCGTGGAGGCCATGGAGGGCACCGACGCCATGCTGCGCCGCGCCGCCGGCCTGGTCGCCGGGCGCCGCCTCACCCTGGTGAAGGCGGCCCGCCGCCGTGAGCACCTGCTCTTCGACGTCCCCGTGGTGGGCCTCGACACCATTCCCGTGATGCGCGAAACCGGGACTACCGCCCTGGCCATCGAGTCCGCCCGCACCCTGATGCTCGACCGCGAACAAATGATCGCCGCCGCAGACGAGGCGGAGATCGCCATCGTGGGGGTCACATGAAGGAAGTGGCGGGTGGAAGGCCATTCACCGCAACCCCTAACCTATGCCCAAACACCGTTTAGCCGTCGTCGGCGCCGGAGCCTTCGGGCGCAATCACTGCCGCGTGATCCACGAATCCGCGCGCGCCGAACTGGTCGCCGTAGTGGATACCGACGCCGCCCGCGCCGCGGAATCCGCCTCACTCTATCAGGCCCTGGCCCTCACCAACGCCGCCGATCTGGCCGGCCACGTGGATGCCGCCATCGTCGCCGTCCCCACCGTCTCCCACGCCCAGGTCGCCTGCCCGCTTCTGGAAGCCGGCATCGACCTGCTGGTGGAAAAGCCCATCGCCCCCGATGCCGCTTCGGCCGCCCGAATCGTCGAAACCGCGGCCGCTCACGGCCGCCTCCTCCAGGTCGGCCACCTGGAGCGTTTCAACCCCGCCGTCATCGAGTTGGAGCGCCGCGCCACTCTGCCGCTGTTTTTCGAAATCCACCGCATGAACCTGTTCAGCCCCCGCAGCCTGGACGTGGATGTGGTGCTCGACCTCATGATTCACGATGTGGACGTCGTCCTGGCCCTCACCGGTTGCCCTCCCCAGGAGATCCGCGCGGCGGGTATCTCCATCCTCTCCGAAAAAGTCGATATCGCCAACGTGCGGCTCCAGTTCCCCAACGGCTGCGTGGCCAACCTCACCGCGAGCCGGGTTTCCACCGAGCGCGTCCGCAAACTGCGCCTGTTTCAGCCCCAACAGTACCTCTCCCTGGACTACGGCCGCCAGGACCTGGCGGTCTTCTCGGTGCGCCAGGGGCAGATCGGGTTCGAGCAGGCGCCGGTGACCAAAGCCGAACCCCTCCAACGCCAACTGGAGGCCTTCCTGGACGCCCTCGAAACCCGCAGTTTGACGAAATGCGATGGCCCTTCCGCGCGTCAAACGCTAGAGGTTGCTCTGGCGATTCTTGATAATATTAAGGAGCACTCGGATCTCGTTTCGCGGACCCTCGCTGAATGGAAATCGTAGCCGCACCTCAGGCTGACGCCGAACTTCAGCTCCTCACGCGCTGGGGCGATCCGTTCGAGCGGTCCCGCTCGCGGAAAGCCGCCGTGCTCTCCGTGGCAGCGCATGTGGCGCTGATCGCCGTATTGGTATCGCTGCCGGCGGAACTGACCGAGGCCCCCAAACCCATCGTAGAGCACATTACCCCTCTGGTCGAGCCGCCCACGGTGCTCACCCAGAAAGCCCCCAATAAGGGCCCGGTGGCCAAGCAGTTCAGCGCCGCCGAACTAGCTCCGCGTCCACGCATCCAAGCCCCTCCGGGAGTGCCCGCCGCCCCGCACCCTCCGGCGCCGGCCTCCACCCCGCCTCCGGCGCCCAAGCGGGCAGCCCTCCCGCCCGCGCCCCCGCCGCCTCTGCCCGAGGCGCCCAAAGTCGAAGCGCCTCCCAAGGAGCCGGCCCGCACCACGCTCCCGCCGGCCCTCACCCCTCCGCCTTTGGCCACGCCGCCGCAAATCCAGGCCGAAGAGCATAAACCCGGGTCGCCGTTCGAGAATCCCACCGCCCCACCGCCCGTCAAACCGGATGCCCGGTCGCCCTTCGGCAACCCGATCGAAGAGGCCCTGCAGCAGATCACTCACACCCCGGACGGGCGGCTCATCGTGGGGGACGCGGGCATTTACGGCTTGGGCGGCAACGGCCAAAGGTCGCCCATACCGCCCGGGCTAGGGTCTCCCGGCAGCGCGGTGGAACTCCTCACCGACACTCAGGGAGTGGATTTCCGCTCCTACCTGTATCGCGTGCTCTCTTCGGTGCGCCAGCACTGGCAGGCGATCATCCCCGAAAGCGTTCTCCGGCTGGGCCGCCGCGGCACCGTCGCCATCCAATTCGCCATCGACCGCCAGGGCGGCGTGCCTAAGCTCGTAATCGTCCCCGGCCGAAGCTCCGGCGTCGATTCCCTCGACCGCGCCGCCGTCGCCGGCATCAGCGCCTCCGTGCCGTTTCCACCCCTCCCCACGGATTTCAAAGGCAGCCAGATCGTATTGCAATTTGAATTCGCCTACAACATGCCCAAGCAGTAAGGGATTTGCCCAAGCGGCAAGAATCAGTTTTCGGTGGGCCTCTTCGCCGCCGAATCCACCACCAGGAAATCCACCGCCAACTTCTTCCGTTCCAGTTTCAGGCCCAACTGGTTTTCGAGCGCCCGGTAGAGCACCGGCGCCGGATCGAAAGCCTTCGGCACGCTGGAAGGGGAATCGGCGTCGTCCGGTTCCGGCGCGCCGGATGGCTCGGAGGCGAATCGCAAACGCACGTCGTATCGTCCCGTCAAACCGGTCCGGTCCACCACCGGCGCCCGCACCACGCGGGACAGAAAGTTGCACAGCTCCGTAACGGGTTCGCGGACCAGGTTGATCCGCGTCCGGCCGTCTGAGGACCCCATCATTCCTGCCACCGAACCCGGCGGAAAGAGGAAGAAGCCGTCCTTATCGATTCCCGTTGGGCGCGGCATCACCCCATCCTGGGATTCCTCCGGCAGCGCCATAGGATACGCCGTCATTGTGGGGCCGTTCTTTCCCATCGTCAGCGCATAGGCTTCCATCACCCTCGATTCGTGATGCACCTTGAGCCGGAATCGCTCCGCCAGGAGATTTTGAAACATCAGCCGCAGTTCGTCCGGGGTGGTTCCGGCGGGCACTTTGGCCACAATGTCGTAGTGTTCCTCGGCCAGCCAGGCCGGCGCGCTCAGTTGGTTGGCTCGGACCCGGTAGGCCCGGTAGATGAGACTTTGCAGATCGACGCCGTTATAGACAATCTGTCCGGGGTCGGAAGTCCCGGGACCTCCCCGCTGGCCGAATCGCCCGGCGGCCGGCTTTACCGACGCGACCTCGAATCGTGGTTGCCCCGCAGTCTGCCCGTGCAGCCAAACCCCCGCCAGGACCAAGCCAAGCGCCATGCGCATCTCTAATCTAGTAACACAATTTCCCGCGCGCCCTGGGAACAGGCCTGTGATCGTGGCGGCGAAACCGCATCGCGATACATGGGGCGGCCGCGCGCCCGCGTGAGCAACATCCGCCGTGCTACGCTGAAAATTCCCCTATGAGCAACATCGAAATCACCCTGCCCGATGGCAGCAAGCAGCCCGTTCCGCCCGGCATTCGGCCCATCGATATCGCCCAGTCCATCAGCCCGCGCCTGGCCGACGCCGCCCTCGTCGCCAAGGTCGATGGCGAACTGGTAGATCTGAATCGCCCCATCGAGAAAGACGCCACCCTCCAGATCCTCACCAACAAGGACCCCGAAGCGCTCCCGGTTTACCGCCACTCCACCGCCCATCTCCTCGCCGCCGCGGTCCTCGAACTGTACCCCGAAACCAAGCTCGGTATCGGCCCACCCATCGAAAGCGGCTTCTATTACGACTTCGACCGCGCCACCCCGTTCACGCCCGAAGACCTGGAGAAAATCGAAAAGAAAATGTGGGAGATCCAGGCCCGCCACCTGCCCTACGAGCGCGTCTACACCCGCAAGGACGAGGGCCTGCGCAAGTACGGAGACGCCTGGATGAAGTGCGAGCTGATCACCGAGCGCGCCGGTGAAGTCTTCAGCGAGTACACCCTCGGCCCCCACTTCATCGATTTCTGCCGTGGCCCGCACCTGCCCAACACTTCCAAGATCAAGGCCTTCAAGCTGCTGTCCATCGCCGGCGCCTACTGGAAGGGCGACGAGCACAACAAGCAGTTGCAGCGCATCTATGGCACAGCTTTCTTCACCCCCAAAGAGCTCCAGGATTACCTCAACCGCCTCGAAGAGGCCAAGCGCCGCGACCACCGCCGCCTAGGAAAGGAACTGGAACTGTTCACGGTCAACGAAACCGTCGGCGCCGGCCTGCCCCTCTGGCTTCCCAAGGGCGCCACCATCCGGCGGCTGCTCGAAGAATACATCCTGGAAAAGGAGCGAGCCTCCGGTTACCAGCACGTCTACACGCCCGACCTGGCCAAGGTGGACCTCTACAAACGCTCCGGCCACTGGGAACATTACCACGACAGCATGTTTCCGCCCATGGACCTGGAAACCGAGCAGATGGTCCTGCGGCCCATGAACTGCCCGCACCACATCCTGGTGTACGAATCCAAGCAGCGCAGCTACCGCGATCTGCCCGTGCGCATCGCCGAACTCGGCACCATGTACCGCTACGAGCGCTCCGGCGCGCTCAGCGGCCTCAGCCGCGTGCGATGCATGACCCTCAACGACGCCCACATCTTCTGCACGCCCGAGCAGATCAAGGAAGAGTTCAGCGGGGTCATGAAGCTCGTCGAGCAATCCTACCGCGATCTCGGAATCACCCAGTATCGCTACCGGCTTTCGCTGCGCGACAAGGCCGACAAAGTAAAATACGTCGATAACGACGCGATGTGGGAACTGGGCGAGCGCGTGCTCCGCGAAGCCCTGGATGCGCTCGGCCTGGCCTACGTCCCGGCGCCCGGCGAAGCGGCATTCTACGGTCCCAAGCTGGATATCCAGCTTGCCGACGTGATGGGCCACGAAGAGACTTACTCCACCATCCAGGTGGATTTTCACCTGCCCAACCAGTTCGCGCTGAATTACGTCGGCGCCGATGGCAAGGAGCACCGCCCGGTGATGATCCACCGCGGCGTCCTCAGTACCATGGAGCGCATGACCTCCTACCTCATCGAGCTGTACGCGGGAGCGTTTCCCCTCTGGCTGGCGCCGGTGCAGGTGGCGGTTCTGCCCATCACCGACCGCCAGGTGGAGTACGCCCACGTCGTGCAGAAGGCCCTCGATGCCGCCGGCATTCGCAGCGAACTCGACGCCCGCAACGAAAAGGTCAACCTCAAAATCCGCGAGGCGCAGTTGCAGAAAGTCCCCTTCATGCTGGTCCTGGGAGATCGCGAGCAGCAGAACGGCCAGGTAGCCGTGCGCAATCGCAAGCACGGGGATCAGGGCGCCAAGAGCCTGGAGGCGTTCCTCGCCGAATGCCGCGCGCTGATTGATTCCAAGGCCGTCTCGGAATAGCCTCACATGCACGCCACCGCGGAAGCTACCGGACGGTACGCGGCGCGATTCCCGGGATACGGCGATCGCAGCTTCTACCGCACCGTGCGTGGCCTGCAGGTTTCCTCGCTCGGCATCGGCACCTATCTCGGCGGAGCCGATGATGTCACCGACCGCGCCTATACCGAGGCGTTGATTGCCGCGGCCGACGGCGGGATTAACTTCTTCGATTGCGCCATCAATTACCGCCACCAGCGGTCGGAGCGCTCCATCGGCGCGGCGCTGCGGCATCTGAATCGCGAGGAGATCGTGGTGTGCACCAAGGCGGGCTTCCTCACGCCCGGCGCCGTGCCCGAGAATCTCGCCGCCCGCGACGTGGTGGCGCGCATGCATTCCATGGCGCCGGACTTTCTCGAGGACCAGATCGCTCGCAGCCGCGCCAACCTGGGCGTGGATGCGATCGACGTGTTCTACCTGCACAATCCCGAAACGCAGCTCGCTCATCGCAAGACGCAGCACTTCGAAGACGGCATCCGGCGGGCTTTCGAACGCCTGGAGCAACTCGCCGGACGCGGCTGGATCCGCTGGTACGGCGTGGCCACGTGGGACGGCTTCCGCCAGCCCAACCTGCTCGATCTGCTGCGAATGGCAACCATAGCCGCGCAGGTGGGCGGCCGTGACCATCGTTTCCGCTTCATCCAAATCCCGTTCAACCTCGGCATGGTCGAGGCGTTCCGCAACCAAGTCCTCGAAACCGCGGCGAAGCTCGACATTACCGCGGTCGCCAGCGCGAGCCTCATGCAGACTCAAGTGCTCCGGCACATGCCCGACGCGGCGCGCGCGATGTTCCCGGGTCTCGCCAC
>JASHSS010000744.1 GCA_030038565.1 Bryobacteraceae bacterium | reverse complement strand
CATTGACGGGTTGCGCTACCGGGAGTAGTCTAAAAGTGAGAGATGGGGTCACGCCATGACTCGCTACCTGCCGGCGCGCCATGATCTGGGTTTTGCGATCAGCGCGGTTGTTTTGGCCGCTCTGGTGGGGTGGTTCGCCTTCACCTTGCGCTTGAATCTGGCTTACCTGCCGGCGGGGTTGTTCCTGCTCAGCGCCGCGGTGTTGTTCGCCATGGCGTTTCGTCCGGCGATTGAAATCCACGAGGGTTATCTTTCGATAGGCAAGCGGATTATCCCCTGGATGGATATCCGCCGGCTGGACCGCACCGGCCTCGTTTCGCCGCTGATTTTGCGCATCACCCTGTTCGACGATTCGCGCCTGATGCTGATTTATCCTGGTGATCTGGATTCCTGCAACAGCCTGCTGCGGCATTTGCGGCGGCTCTCGCGCGATGCCCTGATCGACGGCGTGCCCTACCGGCAGTACTGGGGCGAAGTGCTCGCCCCCGGCGCCAACGACCGCAAGCAGCCGCCGGCGCCCCGCTACCGGATTCTGCGGGCGGAGGACGAAGCCGAAGTCGAACGGCTGTACCAGCGCCTCAAAACGGTGGGCAACCTGGACCAGAAGAACTCCACCGACGAGAAGTAGCCGGTGCGGGCCGGCCGCCGATTTCCCCTCAAAACCATCATCGCAATCGCCGCCCTGGCGGTGGTTCTGTTCTTCACCCGGTTGTTCTGGCTGCCGGCGCTGGGTTGGGCGCTGGTGTATGACCAGGGGCCGGCCAAAGCCGATATAGCCGTGGTGCTGGCGGGGGATCAATGGGGCCACCGCATCCTGAAGGCCGCCGAACTGGTGCGGGACGGCTACGTGCCGGTGGCGCTGGTGAGCGGGCCTCCGGGGTTCTACGGGTTTCACGAATGCGACCTGGCCATCCAGTTCGCCGTGCGCAAAGGTTATCCCGCCGAATGGTTCATTCCCATGCCGCACGACGGCTATAACACCCGCGACGAAGCCCGCGTGATCCTGGCCGAGCTGCGGCGCAGGAATGTCCACACCTTTCTGCTGGTAACGAGCAATTTCCACACCGCCCGCGCCACGCGCATCTACCGTTCGGTGGCGAAGAGCATGGCGGGCGCGCCGTCTTTCCGTACCGTGGCTTCCACCGACGAGTTCTTCACGCCGGACGGCTGGTGGCGCAACCGCGAGGGGCGCAAGATCCTGTGGAACGAGTGGCTCAAAACGGTGACCGGCCCGCTGGGGATTTGAACTGTCCGCCGCCCGGGACGACCGCCGGGACGGGGCAGCGCCGGCGCAGGACCGCTCGCTTTCGTTCGCGTCGGATTTTCGAAGGGGTCCATTACCCGTGCCGGATCGGGCGCAGCGTCCCTCATCCATGTCCATGCGCCTCTTGCGCCTCCGCTGCCGCCCCTGTATAGTCGCAGCATATGCAAGCCGTTCTGCGATTGATTCCGCTGTGCATGGCGGCGGCCGGGGCGCTCGCGGAAGATGCCGCTTTCGAGAAGCGCGAAGCCATGATTCCGGCGCGCGACGGCGTCAGGCTGCACACCGTCCTGTTCACTCCGCGGGATGCCTCCGGGCCGCTGCCCATCCTGCTGGAGCGCACTCCTTATGGCGCCACCGATTCGGAGAAGGCGCTCGCTGCGCGCTACCCGCACCTGGTGGCCGACGGCTACATCTTCGCGTTCCAGGACATCCGCGGCCGATTCAAATCCGAGGGACAGTTCGTGATGCAGCGGCCGCCGCGCGATCCGAAGGACCCCCGCAGCATCGACGAAGGCACCGATGCCTGGGACACCATCGAGTGGATGATCCACAATGTGAGCGGCAACAACGGGCGCGTGGGCATTCTGGGGATCTCCTACGGCGGATGGCTCACCACCATGGCGCTTCTCGATCCGCACCCGGCCCTCAAGGCCGCCTCCGAGCAGGCTTCGCCCGCCGACATGTTCCTGGGCGACGATTTCCATCACAACGGCGCCTTCCGCCTGAGCTACGGATTTGAATATGCCGCCATGATGGAAACCGCCAAGGAGGCCAACACGCATTTCGAATTCGATCGCGCCGACACTTACCAGTGGTATCTGGACCTGGGAGCCTTGTCGAATGTGAACGACCGGTACCTCCACGGAACGCTGCCCACCTGGAACGATTTCGTGAACCATCCCAATTACGACGAATTCTGGCAGAAGCAGGCCTTTCCGCGCTACATCCATTCGCCCAAAGTGCCCAACCTCAATGTCGGCGGATGGTGGGACCAGGAGGATTTTTACGGCCCGCTGAAGATTTACGAGCTCTTCGAAAAAGACGATCCTGCTCACCTCAATTACCTGGTGGCCGGCCCGTGGAACCACGGGGGCTGGGCCCGCATGGACGGCAGCCGTCTGGGCGAGATCCCGTTCGACAGCAACACCAGCAAGTTTTTCAAGGCGTCCATCGAGGCCCCCTGGTTCGCCTACTGGCTCAAAGATAAGGGAGCGCGCGATTTCCCCGAAGCCATGGTCTTCGAGACGGGCGCGAACCGGTGGGAGCGCTACGATTCCTGGCCGCCGCGGTCGGCCCAGCCGTCCAACCTCTACTTCCGCGCCAACGGCCGCCTTTCGTTCGAAGCGCCCGCGGACGATGGCTCGGATAGCTATCTTTCCGATCCCGCCCACCCGGTGCCTTACCGCCATCGCCCCATCAGCCCGACTTACCCCGGCGGCGGTTGGCCCGCCTGGCTGGTGGAGGATCAGCGCTTCGTCGAAAACCGTCCGGACGTGCTGACGTGGCAGACGGAGCCGTTGAAGCAGGAAGTCCACATCGCGGGCGATATCATGGCCGAACTATTCGCCGCCACCACCGGCTCGGACAGCGACTGGGTGGTCAAGCTGATCGATGTCTACCCGGAGTCCAATCCCGAGAATCCCTCGCTGGCCGGGTACGAACTGATGGTGGCCGATGAAATTCTGCGCGGCCGTTTCCGGGAGAGTTTCGAGATCCCGCGGCCGATCGTTCCCAACCAGCCCACCGCTTACCGGATCGACTTACACACCAACGACCACGCCTTCGCCAAAGGCCATCGGATCATGGTGCAGGTGCAGAGCACCTGGTTTCCACTCTACGACCGCAATCCGCAGAAGTACGTGGAGAACATTTTCCTGGCGAAGGATGCGGATTACCAGAAGGCCCAGCAAACGGTCTACCGTTCGCGGCAATACCCGTCCCACGTGGTGCTGCCTGTGGTCCGTTAGGCATACCAACGCATCGTGCGCCATGTGCCGGGTCGCGATTTCTCCGCGTTTCGCTGTTGATCCGCACCTGCGGCTCGCGCATGGCTTCCAGGGAAAAGCAATGTTTGCAGGAACCTGGGGTAATCCACCGGTGTCGTCATCAGGGATGCGGCCGCGTGGGGCTGCAGGAAGTCCGGCAGCACGGGCAGTTTTCAGAAGCGGCATAGCCCGTTCAACGTCCTCATAGAACCACGCAAATCCCGAGCCTCTGGCCCAGCCGGAAAAACGCCCCGGGCCGGCGAGCGCCGCTTGGAAGGCTCTTCGGCTAACACTGCGCACCAGCGCTAAGGCCGGCGAAACAAGAACAGGTCAGGCAACCCTCCTGTGCGTTTCGGATACACTGAAATCGGAGGTGTCGTGCCTGTGCGACGAACCGTGCAGCTTTCGTTTCTGTTCTTGGTGATGGCGGCGAGCGGTCCGCTGTGGGCGAACGACATCGTGTTTCTGGGCGGCCGGGTTCGTCTGGAGAGCGGCGCCGCTCCCGGCCATTCCGTGGAGATCCAATTGAGCTGCCCGGGCGCGGATCATGCCGTACGACAGGTCATGACCAACAAGAAGGGCAGTTTTTATCTGCGCGTGGAGCGCGATGAATTCAATCACGTGGCGCGTGCGCTTCCGACCACCGCCATGGATGTCCATGATGAACCCTCCGGTGGGGGCTGCAAGGTGATTGCGGCTTTGCCGGGCTATACCTCCTCGGCGATCGATCTGAACACCTTCACCATCGGCAAGGACCTGAAATTGCCGGACCTGGTTTTGACGCCGCGGCCCGCGCATTGAACGCGGACCGGGCACTGCACGCCGCCGGCCGCGCCTGGAACGTCGGCCGCGCACGGAACGCGGCGGGCCACGAATTGAGCATCGACCCCGGCGCCGATGGGCGCTTCCCCCTCCCGCTATAATGGCCTCGGTACCCGCCGTGGCAGCTACTCGCATCGCGGTTCTTGCGTTGGCCGGATGGGCAGCCGCCCCCTGGGCCTGGGGCCAGGTTATCCTGAGCGGCCATGTGGTGGATGATCACGACGCCCCCATCGCCGCGGCTCGCGTCACTGTGCGCAACGGCACCCAACCGCCGGTTGAGGCCTCCAGCGGCCCCACGGGCGCCTTTCAGGTCACGCTGCCCGCTCCGGGAGCCTATCTCGCGGGCGCCGCGCACCAGGGCTATTTCGAACTTCACGGCCAACCCGTCCACGTGGAGGCTGGAGGCGCTGAGGTCACCCTGGTGCTGAATCCGCAGCGCGAGGTCTTCCAGAGCGTCCAGGTGGGCGAAGTGCCTGACCAGGTGAATCCCGAACAGACGGACCGCGAGCAGCATTTGAGCGGAACCGATGTCAACGACATCCCCTATCCCGCCAGTAACAGCCTGCGCAACGCCATGAAGCTGATTCCCGGAGTCACCCAGGACCCCACCGGCAGCCTGCATTTCCACGGCGGCGCCGAGTATCAGACGCAATACCGGCTGGACGGCTTCGATATCACCAACCCCATCGACGGCCGCTATGACACGCGACTGGCAGTCGAAGGGGTGCGCTCGCTGGATCTGGAAACCTCCCGCGAGACCGCTAATTACGGGCGCGGCTCGGCGGGATCCATGGACATCCAGACCGAGACGGGGACCGATCAGTTCCACTACACCGCCACGAATTTCATCCCCGGACTGGAAACCCGCGACGGTTGGACAATCGGCGATTGGACGCCGCGGGCGGGCGTCTCCGGCCCCATCCTCAAAGGCCGCGCCTGGTTTTCCGACCTCTTCGACGCCGAGTACAACAGCGGATTCATCTCCGGCCTGCCCGCCGGGCAGAATACCAATGCCTCCTGGGCCGTGGGCAATCTGCTGCATCTGCAGGTGAACGCCAGCCGCTCGAATATCCTCTACGGGGATTTTCTGAGCGACTTCGACCATCAGGCGCACCTCGGGCTGGGCCCGCTCGACCCCACTTCCACCACTACCGCCCTGACCGATCGCCAGTGGATCGCGGCGGTGAAGGATAGCCAATCCTGGGGTGAGGGCAACCTGTTCGAAGTGGGCGCCGCGTGGCAGACCATCTTTCGTTCGCAGCTTCCGTTAGGTGATGCTCCTTACATCCTCTCGCCCACCGGCCGCAGCGGCAATTATTTTCTAAGCTCCCGTGAGGACGGGCGCCGCGACCAGGTCTTCGTCAATTTCTTCCCGCGCGCGCGACAGGCCTGGGGGCGCCACCAGTTGCAGATCGGGGCCGACGGCCAGTGGCTCAATTACAACGCCCACAACCAGCGCACCGGCTTCACCGTGCTGGGCGATTCCGGCCTGCCTGAGTACCAGACCACCTTTGTGGGCAGCGGCGTCTTCGACGAATCCAACCGCAACGCGTCCTGGTACGTGAACGACCACTGGCAGCCCTCCGGCACACTGGCCATCGACGCCGGGTTGCGGCTGGATTGGGACGGCCTGGTGGGGAGTACGGCCCTTTCCCCGCGCACGGGGCTTTCCTGGGCGCCCTTCCACAACGCCCGAACCAAGCTTTCGGCGGGCTTCAGCGTACTACGCGACGCCACCAACCTGGCGCTGTTCAGCCGGCCCCTGGACCAGCAGGCGCTCACGGTGGCCTATAGCGCCTCGGGCATGCCTCAGCCGGCGGTCCTCAACTCGTTCGAGATTGGCGGCAATCTCAGGCTCCCGCGCTACGATCAGTACTCCGGTGGTGCGGAGCACGCTTTCGGCCACCGCGTTTCGGCCCGCTTGGAGGCCATGCGCAAAACCGGTAGCGATGGCTTCGTATATGCTCCCGTGGGCGCTCCCGGCGGAGTGCCCACCGGCCCCATCAGCGTGCAGCCGCAGCTTCTGGGGTACGGCTTCGGCGGGTTGTATTCGCTCTCCAATCTGCGCCGCGACCAGTACGACGAAGGCACCCTGACGGTGCGCCAGAATTTCGGCGACCAGTACGGCTGGATGGCCAGCTATACCCGTTCCCGCGCGCTTTCCAACGCCGTGCTCGATATCGCCAACGACCAGCCCTTCGAAGTCCTCAACGATTTCGTCCCCATGCCCTGGGACTCGCCTAACCGCCTGATCGGCTGGGCCTATCTGCCCCTGCCCTGGCTGGGAAAAAACTGGGCCCTCGCCACGCTGGTGGACTGGCGCGACGGCTTCCCTTTCAACGTCACCAACGCGGCCGGGTTCGTGGTGGGGAGTGTGGACGGCAGCCGCTATCCCACCAACTTCGACCTCAACCTGCACATCGAGCGGCGTTTCGTCCTGCGCGGCTATCGCTTCGCCATCCGTGTCGGGTTCAACAACCTGACGGACCACCCCAATCCTACCGCCGTCAATAACATCGTCGGAGCGCCCCAGTATTTGCAGTTTTACGGAGACGAAGGACGCCATCTGGTCGTGCGCATTCGTATGTTCGGGCACGCGGCACATTAGATCTCGCCATTTTGATATAGTGATCGAGATAGATGGCTCCCGATCAGCCTCGCCCGCGCGAGACCGGCATCTGTTCCCGCTGCGGGCAACTGGTGGCGCCGGAAGGCAACCGATGCCCCCGCTGTGGCAGTCCCATGAAGGTGCACAACAAGCGATTGCCGATTCTCATCGGGATTGCCGGTGTGCTGGCGCTGCTGTTCGTAGTCTTGCTGATGGTCAGGGTGATCCAGCGTTCGGATGACTCCGATTCGACCACCCAGATGGAGCCGCGATAAGTCCGGGCGCCACCGTGGCCGCACCGGAAAACGCAGCCCGCAGCCCCGTACGCCCGAACCGCCCCGCCGGTGCAACCACTCTTCGTACTAGTACAGTAGCCTCTGGCAATTCAGTGAGCTTTCCTCCAAGAGTAAGTTATCTATGCGAAAGCTTCTACTGTTTCTCGGTCTCGGTGTTTCCTTAGTCCACGCCGGCGATGCGATT
>JASHSS010000743.1 GCA_030038565.1 Bryobacteraceae bacterium | reverse complement strand
GGACGGCGCAGAATCGCAAACGCCATCTGATGGCGCTGCAGCGCAAGATTTCCAGGGGCCACAACCGCGCGCTGGTGGGGTCGGAAGTCCAGGTGCTGGTCGAACGCTTATCGCCGGAGACCGACCTGTTATGGGAGGCGCGGCTCCCGGCGCAGGCGCCCGGAATCGATGGGGTCGCGCTCATCAACGATTTCCATGGCGAAGCGCCGCGCCCGGGCGAGATGCGCCGGCTGCGAATTACAGAGTCTCACGATTACGACGTGGTCGGCACGTTGCTCGCGCCCACCGAGCCGGCTCCGCGCTTTTCCGACCCCTTGATCCAGATCGCTCCGGTGCCGGCATGATCCGTTGTCCGATCTGTAAGAAGGAAGTGGCGCCCGGCCATCCCGAGTTCCCCTTTTGTAGCGAACGATGCCGGATCATCGATCTGGGCAACTGGGCGGCGGAGAAATACGTGATCTCCTCACCGGCCAAAGCCGAGCCGGCGGCCGAAGAACCCAATGATGACCCGGATCGAGGGTAGGTTCGCAAACCTCCTCTCCACTTGGTTTGGTTGCGGCTATGCGCCGTGGGCTCCGGGAACCGCCGGTTCTCTCGCCGGCCTGCTGATCGGCATCGGGCTGCACACTCTCGCCCATTTCGGCGGGTGGCAGCTTCTGCTGCTCGCGGCTCTCGGATCCCCGCCGGCTGTGTGGGCGGCGACGCGCACCGCGCGCAGTCTGAACGTGAAGGATCCGGGCTGTGTCGTGGTGGATGAGGTCCTCGGCCAGTGGATCGCGCTCGCGGGCGCCCATCCGGCCAATTGGAAGAGCTGGGCTGCCGCCTTTGTGCTCTTCCGCCTGTTCGATATCTGGAAGCCGCCGCCGGTACGCCAACTGGAAAGCTTGCCGGAGGGCTGGGGCATCGTCGCCGATGACCTCATGGCCGGAGCCTACGCCGCTTTTCTGTTATTCCTGGCGGGACGCTACAATCTTTATTAAATGGCTCTTCGCAAATCCTCCGACTCCCGCCCCCAGATTTCCCAGGTCTCACCGGCCGCCGCCATTGCTGGCGGCGAGTTGCAGATCCGCGGCAAAGGATTTGTGAAGTCCGAGCGGCCGCGCGTCACCATTGGCGACGTGTCCGCGCCCATCATCATTGGCTCGGATTCCTTCATCATCGCCCGCGTTCCGGAGGGCGCCACGGCCGGCGAGCTGGTCATCGGAAACGGCGAGCAATCCAGCGAATCCTGGGCCTGCGATGTGGGGGTGCTGATTTCCGACGGTCTGCATCCGGTCGCCAACCCCGCCATCGATTCGTTCGGAAACATCTACACGACCTTCAGCGGCTCCCGTGGCCAAAAGGTGCCCGTGGCGGTCTACAAGATTGATCTGAACTTCACGATGAAGCCGTTTATCAACGATCTGATGAACGCCACCGGCCTGGCTTTCGATGAGCAGGGGTTGCTCTATATTTCGAGCCGCTATGACGGAATTGTTTACCAGGTGACGGCAAACGGCAATATGTCCACTTACGTGGAAGGCATGGGCGTGGCCACCGGGATTGCTTTCGATGCCCAGCATAATTTGTATGTCGGCGACCGCAGCGGCACCATATTCAAGATCAGCCCCAACCGGCAGATTTTCGTATTCGCCACCTTGGAGCCATCTCTGGCCGCTTACCATCTGGCGTTCGGACCGGATGGCTATCTTTACGTGAGCGGGCCCACCACCTCCAGCTTTGATTCCATCCATCGCATTTCGCACGAAGGAGAGGTCGAAGTGTTCTACCGCGGTTTGGGCCGCCCGCAGGGCATGGCCTTCGATGAGCAAGGGCGCCTGTATGTAGCCGCTTCCCTCTCTGGCCGCAAAGGCGTGATTCGGGTCTATCCCGACCGGCGCGCGGACCTTTTCGTTTCCGGTCCGGGCATTGTCGGTTTGGCGTTCACTCCCTCGCGCTCTCTGGTGATCGCCACCACCAACGCCATTTATCGCGTAGATGTCGGCATTAAGGGCCGCCCACTGGCTGGATGAACGCCGAAATCGTCGCGGTCGGTTCGGAGATGCTGACGCCCGAGCGCGTCGACACCAATTCCCTCTTTCTCACCAACGCGCTCAACAATCTGGGCGTCGAGGTGGTGAGCAAGTACGTAGTGGGTGACCATGCGGAGCGGCTGGGGGCCGCGGTGCGCCTCGCCCTCTCGCGCTCCGAAATCTTGATTGTCTCTGGCGGCCTGGGCCCCACGGAGGACGACCTCACGCGGGAGGCCGTGGCGCAGGCCCTCGACCGCAAATTGATTTATCATCCGGAAATCGCCGAGGCGCTGGCGCAGCGCTTTGCCCGGCTGAACCGGAAAATGGCCGAGGTCAATAAACGGCAGGCCTTCGTCATTGAAGGCGCCACCCTCCTGCCCAATGATCGCGGCACGGCTCCCGGGCAATGGCTCGAAGACTCCGGAGCCGTGGTGATGCTGCTTCCGGGGCCGCCGCATGAATTGAAGGCCATGTTCGAGCGCCAATGCCTGCCCCGCCTCGCGCGCATCGTACCCCAACAGGTGATTCGCACCATCGAGCTCCGAGTCGCGGGCATGGGGGAATCCGATCTCGACCAGCTCATTGCCCCGGTCTACAAGAAGTACGCAAATCCGGCGACCACCATCCTGGCGGGCGCGGGCGACATTCAGATTCATCTGCGCGCGCGCTGCGATACCCTCGCCGAAGCCGACGCCTTGCTGGCCGAAGTGGCTGGGCCGATCGAGCTCCTGCTGGGCGACCGCATTTATTCCCGCAACGGCGATTCGTTGGAAGTCGTGGTGGGCGATCTGTTGCGCAAGAACCATGCCACCGTCTCCGTGGCGGAGAGCTGCACCGGCGGATTGTTGGGCGAGCGCTTGACCTCCATCCCCGGCAGTTCCGATTACTTTGTTGGCGGCGTCATCAGCTACAGCAACGAGCTGAAGATCGAGCTGCTGGGCGTGCCGCCCGAGATCCTGGCGGAGCATGGCGCAGTCAGCAAGGAAACCGCGGAAGCCATGGCCATGGGCGTCCGCCGCCGCACGAATTCCACCTATGCTCTGTCCGTGACCGGGGTAGCGGGACCGGGCGGCGGCAGCGAAGCGAAGCCCGTCGGCACCACCTACATCGGTCTGGCGAATGCCGCCGGGGTGGAGGTGCTGCGCCGCCAGTTTATCGGCGATCGCGCGCGGATCCGCAGCTTCGCCTCGCAAATCGCCCTGGATTTGCTGCGCCGCCGCCTCGCTCATGTGGCATAGGCATTCTTGCCTCTGAGCGCAATTTCAACCAAGTCGGGACACGGGCCGCGCCCCCTCTGAGGACCACGTCCAATCGGGCCTACGACCACGAAACCGGCTGGCGCCGGTCCAGGTACCCGCGGACGCGCACCCGTATGGTGCGCGTATCGATCGGTTTCGTCATGTACCGGTCGAAACCGGCTGCGCGTGCCTGCTCTTCTCCGCTCTCGAAAGCCAGCGCCGTGAGAGCCACCACGGGAATGTGACGTAACCGCTCATCTCGCTTGACCCGGCGAGTGAGCTCGAATCCATCCACCACCGGCATCTGAATGTCGGACAGGATCAGGTTGGGATCGAGCGTGCGCAGCATCTCGAGTGCTTGCTCCCCGTCGATAGCGGCCTCCACGGTGTAACCGTCGCGCCGAAGCAGGGTGCCGACCAGCTTCAGATTGACTGGGACGTCATCCACGATCAAGATTGTTTCGCGTGCCATGAATCAACCCGCTTCGAGAGATGGCAGTCTCAGTACGCGCCGCCCCAGAACGGTCTGGCAACGCTATCTTCGGTTAGACTCGCGGCTGGCCGGATGCTGTACGGGGCGCTTATCCAAGGCCAGTTAACCAAGAGAATCATTGTGAGCGCGGGATCTTCCCGGAGAATAATGGGGAAACAGAACGAAAGGCGGGTCTTTCGAATATGGAAAACCGCGCGGTTTGTTCCTGCGACGCAGGCGCCCACAACGATGGGATGCTGCCGCAAGAACTCCTTCGTATGGCACGGGAAGGCGATATCGGCCTGGCCACGGAAATCTTCGCTATCTTCCAAACCGATACGGCGTCGCGGTTAGAGATCCTCAGCCGCGCCGTGGCAAGCGCCGATACCGGCGCGATCACCCGGCAGGCGCATGCGCTCAAAGGCAGCGCCGGCCAAGTGGGGGCCCAAGCCCTAGCCGAGGGTTGCCGTCGGATGGAAACGGCCGCCCGTGAGGGAAAGATGGCCGAGGTTTCCGCGCGATTAGACCGGCTGCAGCAGTTGTTCTTCCCCATTTGCCAAGCGATGTCGCATCTCGATCTGGGAGATCTTTCCCATGGCGGCTGAGTCGATTCTGGTGGTGGATGACGTTCCCGTCAACCTGAAGCTCACCGATATTCTGCTGCGGCGGGAAGGGTTCCAGGTGCATACGACGCAGGATGCGGAACAGGCGCTTTCCTTGCTCCGTGGCTTTCATCCGGACTTGATGCTGGTGGATGTGGAATTGCCCGGCATGGATGGTTTGTCGCTGGCCCGCCGGGTTAAGCAGGACCCCTCCACGCGCGACATCGTGGTGGTGGCGCTCAGCGGGCGCGCCAGCACGGGCGACGATCAAAAGGCGCTGGAAGCCGGATGCGACGCTTACATCACCAAGCCGGTCGATTCGGCAACCTTGGTTTCCAGTATTCGCCGGCAGCTGGAGCGCAAACCGCGCGCGGCGGTTCTTCCACCCTTTCCGCAACCGGAGCCGTTACCGGCGGCCCCCGCCGGGGATGCCGGCTCGGCCGATGACGAGGATCTCGAGACGCTCCGCCGGCGATTCCTGGAAGAGAGCATTCTGCAGTGTCGCCAGATGCTGGAATCGCTCAACAAGAACTTCGACGTGGCGAAATCCGCCCGCCTGTTCCACCAGTGGGTCGGCGCGGCCGGTATTCTGGGCTACCGGCGAGTTTCCGATCTCGCCGGCCGGGCCGAGGAAGCGCTGAACTCCGGACTTTTGGACAGAACTTATCTGCGCGAGCTGATTTCGGATCTGGTCCTCGGTTTCGCCGAGCCACAAGCCAAGGCGCCGGAGGTCCCGGCATGTGTGCACGAAGCGCTGGCCGGAAAGCCGATCGGCATGGTGGGCTTTGGCGCCGACGAGGCCGAGCGCGTCTGCAGCGCTTTGGAATTGGTCGAGGCGCGCCCTATGTTGTTTCGAGCTTCGGATATCCCGGACGGCCTCTCGGTCCGCAACTGTGCCGTGGTGATGGTTCAGGTTTCTCCCGAGACGCTCGGCACTGCGTGGCTGGGAGCCAACTCTCCCGCCCCCGCCGGCCAGCCGTTGGTGCTCGTGGGCAAGCGGGACCAGATTCTGGCCGTGGAGAGCAGGGTGCAGACCCGCGCCAGCGAATTTCTCATCGATGGCTGGCAGGCCGAGGAAGCCCTCATGCGGCTCAGTTTTGCCCTGACGCGCGTCGCGCCACGCGCTACCGGCTCAACGGCCCGCCCGGAAGCGCAGCCCGTCAGCGGAACCCAGCCCGTGACCGGAACGCCTCAGATCCTGATTGCGGACGACGACAATACGGTGCGTTCCCTGGTCCGTGTGGCGCTGCAGGAGTATGGCATGGAATGCTGCCTCGCTTCTAATGGCGCCGAAGCGCTGCAGATGATTCGCCTGCATCGTCCGCATGCCGCCGTCCTGGACGTCAACATGCCGCAAATGGACGGTTACCTGGTGCTGGCGGCCATTCGGGAGGAAAAGCTGCCGGTCCGCGTGATCCTGCTGACCGCGCGCCGCCATGAAAACGATGTCAGCCGCGGCTTCACCCTGGGCGCGGACGATTACATCGTCAAGCCCTTTAACGAAGTCGAATTGGTGGCACGTCTCAAAAGACTCCTGCGCCGGTAGGGCGCTGAAGCGGCGCGGTTCCCGGCCCCTCGCCGCGAGGTTTCAGCATTCCGCATTCGGAGGGAAATAGGCCTCCCGGCAGTCAGGAGACCGATGCTACCTATTCGTCTTCTTCGGTTTGCCCGACGCGCAGTACGGCCAGGAAGGCTTCCTGGGGGATCTCGACGCGGCCCACGCGCTTCATGCGCTTCTTGCCTTCTTTCTGTTTTTCGAGCAGCTTGCGCTTGCG
>JASHSS010000742.1 GCA_030038565.1 Bryobacteraceae bacterium | reverse complement strand
AAATCGTACCCGATCGCACGCGATGGAAAATTCCGCTGGTATTCACCACGTGCAGGCCGTATAATACAGCAATAAAAATGGGCGCGTTCCCGGGATACTGAGGAGCGCGCCCACTCTACGTAACGGAGTTAGTTGGTTACTAGTAATGACGTAAGTGTGCCCCGTTTGGTTAGGTCCGGCGGGGGTTTGCGGCTGTTAACTGTGTAGCAAAACTCACTCGCACCCCGGGCCGGGGCGCGCTCCGTTACAATAAACCAGACTCCCGTGAGCAACCCGGCCTTTCGCCTTCTGCTGGTCGCCGTTCTGATCGCGGTGAACGGTTTCTTTGCGGCTGCGGAAGTGGCTTTGCTTTCCGTGCGCCACTCGCGGCTGCGCCAGATGGCGGAAGAGCGCCACGCGGGCGCGCAGGCCGCCCTCAACCTGCTCTCGAATCCCGGACGGCTGCTTTCGGTCACCCAGGTGGGCGTCACGCTGGCCAGCCTGGGCATCGGCTGGGCGGGGCAGGACGCCGTTTACGGCCTGCTGCTGGCGGCCTTTCATCCGCTGCTCACGCCTTTCACCGCCACGTTTCTGCGCGGGGCCGGCTTTCTGATCTCCTTCCTGGCCATCAGCTACTTCCACGTGGTGATGGGAGAGGTGGTCCCCAAGAACCTGGCCATCGCCAAAGCGGACGCCCTGGCCGCCCTGGTGGCGCCGGCGCTGCTGCTCTTCTACCGCTCATCGCTGCCCTTCGTGGTGATCATTGAGCGTTCCGCCGCGGCCATCACCAGGGCTTTGAAACTGCGCGGCGCGAGCCACCCCGGGGGCCATTCGGCGGAAGAACTGAAGCTCATCGTCAGCTCCAGCCGCGGCCTCGGCTATCTGCCCGCGCTGCAGGAGGATATCATTCATCGCGTGCTCGACCTGGGGGCCGTGGCGGTGCGCGAGATCATGGTGCCGCGCAACGATATGGTTTCGATCCCCTCCACGGCCACTCTCGACGAGGTGCTCGAGACCATGAACCGGGAGCAGCATTCGCGCCTTCCGGTGTACGAAGACGCACCCGAGAAGATCGTCGGCATCCTGCACTATAAGGACCTGCTGCCCATCTGGGAGGAGCGCCGCAATGCCATCCGCCTGGGCCGCCCCAGCCGCTCCTTCCGCATCGCGCGCCTGCTGCGCCGCCACCTGGTGGTGCCCGAAAGCAAGCCGGTGTCGCAGATGCTGGAGGACTTCCGCGAGGGACGTTCGCACATCGCCATGGTGGTGAACGAGTTCGGGACCATCGTCGGGATGGTGACGGTGGAGGACGTTCTGGAGCAGATCGTCGGCCGCATCGAGGACGAGCACGACGAGCGCGGCCGGCGCCGCGGCACACCGGGCGATACCGAACTGGATGGCTCGACCAGGATTCGCGACCTGGAGAGCGAATTCGGAATCGAAATCCCCACCGAGGCCGGCTTTGAGACGCTGGCGGGCTTCCTGCTGTTCCGGCTGGGGCGCATTCCGCAGGCCGGCGATGCGCTGGAATACCAGGGCCGCCGCTACACCGTGCTGGAGATGGAACGTAACCGCATCGCCCGCGTGCGCATTCAGAAGTTGCCGGAAGCCTCCCGCAGGAATCCCGCGGCCCCGCAGACCTCCGCCGGTTAGCGCCGACGCCGGGGACGTCTGAAAACGTACCCATGGGAAGCGCGGCCACCGAAATGCATACAAGGATGGTGGAGTTGAGGAGCATTGCGCATGGCACACACAACACGCAAAAAATCAACGCCGATGGAAACCGTTTCGCCGGCAAGGAAGCCCCTGCCGCCCGAAGCCGGCGCCGCCGCAGCAGGCCAATCCGGCGACCTGCAGGGATTGGAGGGGAGCGCGGAGGCGGAGAACGAGAGCGTCCGGGAGTTGATCGAAGAAGGGCAGTTCTACGAAGCCTCGGTGGTGGAAGGGGTGGAGAACGCGCCTCCGGCGGATGCCGGCCCGGTGCGAACCCACAAAAGGCCGGAAGACGACTTGCGGCCGGAGTATGCCGACAAGGATCCGGACGAGCCGCAGGAATAGGGGCGGGGCTGCGTCGCTCGCCGGAGGGTGACACGGCGGACAACGGAGTAAACGGCCGCGGCATCCGCCGAGGGGTGCTGCGCGGCCTGTGGCTGGGCGACCCGGCGGGCAACGAAGTAAACGGCCGCGGCATTCGCCGAGGCGTTGCGCGGCCTATGGCGGTCTGGCGGACGGCGCCCCGTCGGGCACCAAAGTACGGCCGCGGCATTCGCCGAGGCGGGTTGCGCGGCCTGTTGCGGTCTGCCGACCGGCGCCGGGCAACAGAATTAACGGCCGGTTCGATTCGGCGATGCCAGAACCGCGACGTCCAGTGCCCCTAAGGCGATTTGGGTGACGGAACTTCGCTCGCCAATGAGGTCTTCCATCGGCTGTGGAAGCTCGATCTTCTCGTGGGCAGTCCGGGTCAGATTCAGCAGAAAGTAATAGGTGGAATGGGCATCCTGGCGGCTGGTGACTTCGACGCCGTAGGGAGCGGCGATCAAGGGTTTGAGGGAGGAGGCGTCGCCGGCCACGCGCGCCAGGGTCTCGTAGAAAGCGTCGTCTGTGGAATCGCAGCCGACGTAGATCAGTTGTCCCTTTCCGTGGCGGTTGCGGGTGATGGCGGGGCGGCCGCTCATGGGCCCGCCGCCGCGGACCGTGGCGATGGCTTCGGCTCCGCGCAGGGTGAGTAACTCGATAGCGGTTCGCGGCCGGAACACCGGCTCCGCGGCATGGAACTGGATGCCCAGCGCGGCCGCGAGATCAGGGTCGAGATTGCCCGCTGCGGCATTGTACTCGAACAGATCGAGTATGGCTTCCGACCTGACTCCGGCAATGTCTGCGAATGGGCCGGGCGCCAGGGTGCGCCGCATGCTGTTATCCGTATCTTGCGTGGCGGCGCGGTAATTGAGGACGAGCGTGCCGCCGCCGGCCACGAAGGCGCGCAGGTGATCGACCGTGGAATCGTCGATGAGGCGCAAGTTGGACGCGATGACGAGGCGGTAACGGGTATAATCGGCGCCGGGCGGGACGACGTCGATATTGCGGCCGAGCACCTTCATGCCCGCATAGAAGCTTTGCATTTCGGCGTTGTAACGCGGATTTCTGTCGCCCACACCGCCGTAGCCCTGCGCCCACTCGTTGCTGAAGTCGTAAACCAGAGCGATGTCGGAGCGCGTTTCGGCGCCTGCCAGCCGGCGGCCGAGACGGTCCAGTTCTTTGCAAATTCGCTCCAGGACCGGTTTGGCGGGGTTGATTTCGCCGTCGAAGCCTTTGATAAAGGAAGGGCGGTGTTCCTCGCCTCCGGCCAGAGGTCTGCGCCATTCGAAATAGAGCTGTCCGTGGCTGCCGTGCGCCAAATCGACGTAGGCCTGCAGGCGGAGGCCCTCCGGCGGGGCATTCGGCGGGGCGTAGGCGTTTTGTTCGGCGCACAGGAAACGCTGATTCGGACCGGCGCACCGGCAGAAGTCGCTGAGGAAGCCGGCGGTGTACTGGCGCTGGAAACGGCTCACGCCGGGAGCACTGACGTAGTTGTCCCAGGCAGTGGCATCGAGAAACTGCGCGGCGGCGAAGACATCCACGGACCAGGTTGGGGCGGGCCAGTTCGTGAACACGACCTGATTCTTTGTTTTCGCGTGCAGGATGTCGGCCTGAATCCGGAGATGATTGAGAAATGAATCCGAGAAGAAGCGGCGGTACGCGAGGCTGATCGCCGGCTGCCAGCCGCCTTCGGCGGAATTGCTCGGAAAACGAATCTGGGACCAGTCGGAAAAGCGGTTGCTCCAGAAGGCCCCGTTCCAGATGCGGTTCAGCTCGTCGAGCGTCCCATAGCGCTGCTTCAGCCACGTCTGAAAGGCCTTTTCGGAGACCGGATCGAAGCTTTGCGGAGGATGGCCGGGCTCGTTATCGAGCTGCCAGCCAATCACGCTAGGGTGATGGCCGTAGTGTTCGGCCAGGGCGGTTGTAATGCGCTCGCTGGCGGCCAGGAAGTTGGGGCTGTTGGTGTTGTATCCCTTCCGCCCGCCGTAGGTGAAGGGACCGCTGGAATTGCCGGAGAGCACGTCGGGGTGGAGTTGGAAGAGCCACGGCGGAACGGAGGCCGTGGGCGTAGCGAGCACCGCGCGGATTCCGTAGCGGCCGGCCACCGCAAGGGCGCGATCCATCCAATCGAAAGCGAATTTTCCGGGAGCGGGTTCCAGGAGCGCCCACGCAAACTCCCCCATGCGAACGGTGTTGATCCCCAGGTCGCGCATCTGGCGGAAATCGAGTTCCCATTCCTCGGGAGGCCACCACTCCGGATAATAGGCGGCGCCCACAAGATAGCCGTCCCACTCGCGGCGGGTGGCTGGTGAGGCGTGGTTCCGCGACGGCGCCTGAAGCGCGGCCGCAGGGAAGAAATGGCCGAGCAGGAGATCCAGGCCGGCCAGGCCGGCTAATTTGTGAAATCCCCGGCGCTCCAATTTAACGGCCTCCCTGGCGTATGGTGCAGTGTGTCGGGCACCGAGCCGGCCCTGAGCCGAGCGGTCTCATCGGATATGCGGCGTGCGTTGAGCCGATTGCATGGAAGCGAAATCATTGTAGCGCTTCTGGAATCTGGAGAAGAGGACGGGTTTGGGTCGTGGTTCGTTACCCGCCCACGCCGCCGGTCGAGACCAGCCGGATCGGCACTGATATAATCTGGCATTTGCGGTGACGCCGCTTGAAACAGAATTCCAAGCCTTCGGAAAGACATGGCCGGGATCCGGTATGGAAGATCATCTTGTACGTGTTCTTCATGGGCCTGATCGGCGCATTTGTATTTGCTCACGCCTACAATCTCGCCATCCGGATCGGACTTTCCCCCAGCACGGCCCGCAGGCTACCAAACTATGCTTTCGTGGTGGGCGCCGTCTCGGGCATCTTCCGAAGGGGTAGGGCGGGTTTTCAAAAACTGCTCCGCGTGGGAGGAGTTTGGGTGTTTGGGTGGGTGTTCGGGATCGCCGTCGGGGGAGTCTTGATCTTTTTCGGCGCTTCCGATTCAATCGCGGATTGGTTCCCGCCGATCTTCCTTGGAATAGCGGTTGTACTGACGGCGTTCCGCGTTCACGAGAGATTGCAAGACAAGCTGCACATCCTGTCACCGGGGCTCGCGCCAAAAGGCGACAAAAAGCAGGTCCCCTGAGCCGCGTGATTTAGTTCTTGGGCCCGGTGGAGCGGGCCTCAGGCCGCCCTGAACAGATCCCGGCGGCCTGTTATTCGCTCCACTGTTAGGCCGCATACATGTTGGCTCGGCGAGCCGGACGAAGCTAATTCGCATCGCGGGCGACGCCGGCGGCATCTCAAGCGAAAGGAGTCCCACCATGCGCTCTGACATTGTGCCCGGAGGCGTCCTTCCCGACTACCAACTGCCCGATCACGGCGGTACACTGCGCAGGCTGAGCGAGTTGCAGGGCGATGACCCGCTGATCCTGACGCTCGCGCGCGGCCACTACTGCCCCAAGGAGCACCAGCAGCATCTGGAGCTTGCCGCGTTCTACCCGAAGATCGCGGTGGCATACACTCAGATCGCCACCATCTCCACCGACGACCACCACACGCTCCAGGAGTTCCGGGCGTCGGTCGGTGCGCAGTGGACCTTCCTCTCCGACCCGGAGCGAATGGTTCAGAAGGATCTGGACATCCAGGAGTTTACCGACCCCGAGCACAATCCGATGATCCCGCACACGCTGGTGCTCAAGCCGGGACTGGTGATCCACTCGATATACAACGGCTACTGGTTCTGGGGCCGTCCGTCGATTGCGGACCTCTGGCGTGACCTGCGCGCCGTGACCAGCGAGATCCGCCGCGATTGGGATCTGAGCGCTCCCGGACTCCGCGAGGCGTGGAACGCAGGCGACCTCTCGGCCTTCCACGGGTGGAACAAGTCTGCCCAGCCCGCACCGGCAGGAGGTAAGAAAGAGGGCTGAATTTAG